>DATHQJ010000178.1:0-16073 GCA_035482825.1 Binatus sp. (SeqCode)
TGTTTTCGGAGGCGATCCCGATTTCGCGCAGGAACCCCACCCAGAACTGGTGCGTGTTCCAGATGTTCAGCACCTTGGGAATTCCGACGCGGACCTCGGAGCGATCCTTAGGCGGAGACGGCGGCGTTCCGGCGGAACCCTTCTTTGCGAACCAGGTCTGCAATGTTGGGAAAGGCATTTTTAGTCTTCTCGATTCCAGCCTTGATCACTTTCATCTCATTCAAATCTTCGACCAGTCCCTTTGGGCAGGAGTTATTTACAATCACCCGCTCCCAACCTTTTGAGATTGGCACCTTGCTCCACTCGCGGCCGTTGCCTCCGGGCAACGCCACATCAATGAAGCTGCGCTGGCACGTCACGGGGCACCAGTTGCAGATCGTTTCGGCCGAAGTCGTTGTTGTATAGGTGAGCGTGTCGATGACGTCAAAGCCGCGGAACTGGCTCTTGCCGCCCTTTTCCCACCAATCCAGCGAAACCAGCGCCGCGCCGATCGCACCCGCCTCCCCGGAATAGGGATGCACGACTACATCCGCATCGGGAACTTTCTTCAGGATGAAGTCGACCTGCGTCTTCACCACGGCAAGATTCTTGTGCGTCCCGCCCTGCAGAATATATTTCTTGCCGACCGATGTCAGATTGTTCAAACCACCGGCATAGATCCACACATTCAGCGGGAGAATCGCGCACAGCCCAGCCAGAATCTCTTCCGCCTGCCAGCCTTTGCGCTGTTGATTAACGATGTCGCTCTGCAGAAATACTCCGCAACCCATCGAGAGTTGCGGCATGGATTGCGCCTTAAAGGCACGATCGGCCATTTCGCTCATCGGAATGCTGAAGCGCTCGGCAATCCCCTGAAGAAACGCACCATTGCCCGACGAGCACTGTGAGTTCAGGCGGAAATCCGTCACCGCCCCGTTGTTGAGGAGCATGATCTTGACGTCCACTCCACCCACATCGCAGATGCAATCCGCGTCGGGGAAATAATGCAGTCCGGCGCTGGCGTGAGCGATGGTTTCGACCACGGGACAGTCCGCGCCGAGAATATCTTTCAGCAAATCCTTGCCATAGCCGGTGATCGCCAGTCCAAGAATTTCGCCGTCGCCAACCGCTTCCTGAACTTGCCGGAACAAACTCTTGGCGTCATCGATGGGATTCCCGCGGCTCAACGCGTAGCAGGAGAACAGCAACTCTTTGTCCGGCGACATGCACACGGCCTTCGCCGTCGTCGACCCGAAATCGCAGCCCACCACGACAGGCCCGAGCTTGTCGGTTTTGCCGAGCATGGGCAGCCGGACTTTCGGGCGGCGAGTAATCTTGCCAGGGAGAACGGGCCGTCCATGCTCTTTCGTCTTACCCTTGCCGTTGCCATTACCGTTACCGTCGGCAGCTACGGGGACGCTGCCATTGCTGCCGGGCGTCGAATAACGCGCCAGAAAATCTTTCAGCTCAGCTTCTTCCTTCCACAATCCAGCGCTGCCCAGCTTTTTCTTTTCCTCGTGCTGCCCTTCGTCAATCCACCACTGCAGTTTCGACGTGCCCAGGTATGTGCCGACGCTCGGCGAATCTCTCAGCCCGACCTCGATGCACCCCTGCGCCGCATAGTAGAGAGCATCGTCAGGCACGCGGATAAACGACTCCGGATCCTTGCCCTCCGGCATTTCGACCTTGCGCTCTTTCCACAACTTGGCCAGATGGTAGCGCCACGCCTCCTGCAACCCCTTGAAGAAAAGATTGGGCCCGCCCAGCAAAAGAATTTCAGGCAGCGGCGTGTTGCCGCGAGTCAGGGTCGCCAGGTTTTGGTACACCACTGCCTCGAACAGTGACGCGATGATCTCCTCCACCGAAACTCCAGCCTTCAGCAAGGTATTGGAGTCGGCTTCGGCAAAGATCCCGCACTTGCTGCTGATCTTGTGCAGCGTGTACCCCTCGTAGCCCATCTTCGAAAGTTGATCGGTGGTAATTTCCAGCTTGCGCGCGGTTTTCTCAATAAACGTTCCGGTCCCGCCCGAGCAAGCGCTCTGCATCAGCACCTGCTTGCTCTTGCTGGGTCCGGCGCCGCTGAAGAAAATCGTCTTCATGTCTTCGCCGCCAATTTCGCTGACGAAGCGCACGTTGGGATGAACTTTCTCCACCGCCGCGGCCACCGCCACAACTTCCTGAATAACTTTCCCGCCGACCAGAGGTGCTATCAGTCCCGCGCCCGAGCCCGTAAAAAAAACGCGGTCCTGCCCCGGCGTGAAGTTATATTGCTTCTCCATCCGGCCCAGAAAATCGATGACTTTCTCCGCTTGCTTGGTGTTGTGGCGTTCGTAGGCCTGCCCGAGCAGTTCCCCGTCAGGCCCGGCAATCGAGTACTTGCACGTGGTGCTGCCCACGTCGAGGCCAGCGATTTTTCCCGTGCCCCTGGGGACATCCTGCACCGGCTTCGCCAGCGACGGATCCGCTTCGAGCGGTTGGATCTGGATGAAACCTTCTGCCATAGATCACCCTTGAGAGATCGACCTCATCTCGGTTCGGTGTACGAGTTTATGTCAGCTCATTGAGCGGGCTTCCGCAGCAGTCCTCAAGCCCGCGCCAGTCCTTTGTCGTAGGCCAGATGCATCACGTAGTTGGCCGCTGTTCCGGCATATCCGCGGTGCGGCACGTTGTACGTGGCCCTGCGCAATTCCGGATGCTTGGCTTCATACGCCCGGATTTTCTTCTCGGTCAATCCGGTCTTTTCCATGACGCCTTCAAACTCCGCGTGCGCCCGCTTCTTGGCTTCGGTCAGAATCATCTGGCAGCGCGAGAGCGCGTGCACTTCCGCGTCGCCCTTCACTTCGATCGGAGCATAAAGCAGGTCGGGATATTTCCCGATCACGTTGGCCATCGACCCCACGGACATGGTATTGGGCATGCACGAGTACGGCGACAGCTCGCAGATCATGTGCGCCGTTTTGTGATGATAGGAATGCAGCGCCTTACCAATCAGCATGTGGCCTTCCCCGCCCCGCAACTGGAAGTTGTAGAAAGGTTCGGCCAGTTCCTTGAGTTCGACCTGGTCAGGCAGTTCGTGCGGCAAATTCGCCAGCGCCTTGCGGAAGCTGTTATAGGTTCCGCGATAGATCCGCTCCAGCGTCTGCAGCATGAACTCCTGCGTCTTCGGATGCTTGCTGGTGCTATGCCGGTGCTCCAGCTTGCGGATGATCGGATGCATCAGGTAATGCAGCCAGACCGCGACCGGCGGCGGAATCACTTCCGACTCTTCCGATTCCAGCCAGCGTTTGATGTTGTAGTTGCCGTCGCCTTCGTGCGTCTGCAGCCAGAACTCGCCGGTCACCTTCACCTTCGCCTTCACCCGCAGATGGTCGACTTCAATCGTGTCCCATTTCTTGCGCACGCCGCGCAGCGCCTTAGTGAAGTAGTTGCTGAGCAGATGCCAGGCCATCACACCGTACTTCTTGCCGCGACTCGGCCGGTTCAGGAACAAGTCGTACATTTGCTCGACGCATTCGTGCAGCACCAGGTCGGTCTGCCCCTTGTTCACTTCGTAAGGACGCGTCAGGTATTCAAGATCGGTCACCACGTCGCCGCACAGAATCGACCAGATGATGCCCAGGCTCATCGGCATATTGATGTCAAGCCCGCCGCCGTTGCCCGGTCCCTGATCGAGCTCGTCCTGCGCCAGCAGGAACAGCCGGAAGTCGCGCAGTCCCAGCCCGTCCAGCGCCATGGCATACGATTCGTGATATTGCCCGAAGCGGCAGGGACCGCAAGCGCCCGCCGTCAGGTAGACAAATTTTCTGTTCACTTCCTCTTTGCCGTGTTCCTTCACTTCCTTCTTGAGGAAATTCACCAGGCTTCCGGTGGTGAAAATGGTGGGACAGCACGCTCCCGTATCGATCAACTCCTTGCCGGCGTCCAAGTCTTCGCGCGCAATGTTGGGCAGCGGCTCCGCCTTATATTTCAGGTTGTGAAGAGCGCCTTGCATCATGCGCTCGTGCTTCCAGGTGAGGCCACCGTAGAGAATCGTGGTCTCGCTGCGCTGCTCCCGCGTGAAGGGCCGGGGTTTATAAGCGCTGTAATGCTCGAGAATGGGTAGCTGTGCAGCTTGGGCCATGAATTTCTCTCCTCACTAAAATTTTCCCCAGGGAAGTTTGGCGAAATTGTACACCACATCAAGACTCCTCAAACACCAAAGCGATTTCTGGAGCAGTTTCTTCCGGGTCGTCGTCCCAATAGCGAGCCAGCGCCGGATGCCGTAAACCGTCATGCCGAATGCACTGAATCACCACGACAAAGAACGCCGCTCCCAAGAGTTGCGCAATAATCGGAATATGCAGGGCATAGATCAGGTCATGCCGGTCCGCCAGCCGTCCAATCACCATGGGCGCAATAGCCATGGAGAACAGGTTGACAAACAAGTAGTAGAAGCCCAGCGCCGTCGCGTGTCCACGCGGCGGAACCAGGTCGTGGATGGTTGCAGTCAGGGGCCCGTGATACCAACTCAGGAAAAATGCCCCGACACCGAAGAACAGCAGGAAATGAATTTTTTCGCTGGCATGCAGCGCAAAATAAATTGCCGGAGCCCCCAGCACAAAGCCGATCGGAACGATCGCCGCGCGTCCCCAGGCGCGCAGCGTGGCCAGCAGGTCTGACAAGTAGGCGCCAGTCGCAATGCCCAGCATCCCGCCCAGAACAATCGTTACTCCCAATGCCATGCTGGCTTCCGCCGCGCTGAACCCTTTTTCCTGAACCAAGTCAGGACCCCATACAACATAGGAATACCCAGCAAAGCTGCAAAAAAATCCGCTCACCAGCAGCGCCAGAAACGCCGGAACCCGCAACAGTTCTCGCAAGCTCATCGATTCTTTCGCGATCCTCACCACCGACTCCGGCAGCCGCAAGGCCGCCAGCCCCAGGATGACACCCGGAATCCCGACCATAAAGAAGGCAGCCCGCCAGCCAAATTGGGCAGCGATGTATCCCCCCAGGCTGATCCCGGTTGCGCCTCCAAGAAACATTCCGATGTCGAACGAGCCCTGCACCCGCGCCCTGACATCTTTGGGGAAGGCCGCCGTAATCACCGCCGCACCGGCCGGCGTATAGGCCGCTTCCCCGACGCCCACCATCCCCCTCGCCACCAACAAAGTTCGGAAGGAGCTAGCCAGCCCACTGAAAAACGTCGCGCCACTCCAGAACAGGATCCCCGCGCTAATCACCGCCCGCCGTGAAATCCGGTCAGCCAACATCCCCAGCGGGAAACTGGCAAGCGACAGCACCACCGTGAACGACGTCGCCAACGTGCCCAACTGCAGCCGCGTCAGCCCGAAGTCGTGCCGGAGGTAGGGAAACAGGGCAAACACGATCTGCCGGTCAACATAATTCACAAAGTTGACGAGCATCAGGATCAACAGCACCCGCCACTGCCTTCCGGTAAAGTCAGAGAGCTTCATTAGAGTTAGGGAATGTTCAATTTCCCGCGTCCCACGATTCCGAATCGAATCGTAAAGCCTGCTGCACAGTGATTACAACTCCCCCCACCGCGACGCAAGCGACAATGTACGACATCCCACGTCACACCAACGAAACGCGAGGGTTAAGGTTGCGTCAGGGCGAATCGCAAGGTATTCTTGCGGCCACTCCTGCAGCGCTGGCACGGAGAGGGACAATGGGTGGTGACGGTACACAACCGCGACCGGCGACACAGGATCGTCCTGTACAGGATCGTCCTGTTAACGATCGTCCTGTTAACGACCGGCCTGTTAACGACCGGCCCGTCCACGACCGGCTCGACTCTTGGAAAGAGATTGCAAGTTATCTCAAGAAGGAAGTCCGAACCGTCCAGCGCTGGGAAAAGAACCTGCATTTGCCGGTGCGCCGCCTCACTCAAGGTAAGCAGGGCACGGTCTTCGCCTATAAGACGGACCTGGACACATGGTGGCAGGAAAGCCAAAGCAAGATCGACCAGGAGAGCAAGTCCCCGGAAAGGATCGAGGACGACGTCGAGTCCTCTCCATCGGATGTGGCCGTGCTCACCCCGGTCGCAACTCCGGCACCACCAGCACGCACCGCTGGTCTCAGCTCTGACCCCGACCACTTCCGCCGATCGGTCCTCCGGCTTATTGTCCTCGTAATCACTGTGGCAGCGCCGCTCCTCTATTTCTGGCCCCAGATTCACAACCGGCTCTGGCCTCCCACGCCTAAGATGACGCTCGCCGTCCGCCCTTTCAAAAACATGAGCGGCGATCCCCGTCAGGACTTCGTCGCCGACGGACTCACCGAGGAAATGATCACCTCCCTCGGCCAGTTTCATCCCGACGAAATGGCCGTCATCCGGCTCAGCCCAGCCTATGCCTCGAGCGACCTCGACCGCATCGGCAAAGATATTCACGCCAACTACGTTCTCGAAGGCGGCGTTCGCGTTTCCGGACAACGCGTCGCCATCACCGCTCAACTGTTTCAGGTCAGCGACCACACTCTGGTCTGGGCGGCACCTTTCGAGCGCGACTTGCAGGATGTCCTCCGCATTCAGGCCGAGGTCGCCGGCGCCATCGCCAGTGGAGTGCTGAACAAACTACCCCACGCTCAACCCCTGATTCGCCAGGTCAATCGCGAGGCCTATCTCGCGTATCTGGAAGGCCGTTACTTCTGGAACAAGCGCACCGAGGACGGCTTTTCCAAAGCCATCACCCTCTTCCGCCATTCCATTGAGATTGATCCAACCTACGCTCCGTCCTACGCCGGCCTCGCCGACTGCTACGAGTTGCTGGGATCAGCGCCCTATTCCACCCTCACGCCCCAGGAGGCGTTTCCCAAAGCCGAGGCCGCCGCCCGCAAGGCCCTCGAACTCGACAGCACCCTCGCCGAGGCTCACGTCCCCCTCGGCTATTCTCAACTGGTTTACGAACGGAATTTTCCCGAGGCTCGCAAGGAGTTCGAAACCGCCATTCGGTTGCGTCCCGGCTATGCCACCGCACACCAGTTTTACGGCTACTACCTCACAGCCATGGGACAGTCCGACGAAGCCATCGTCGAAAGGAAAAAGGCTCTCGATCTCGATCCCATCAGTCCCTTGCTGAGCTCGGCCTTGGGCGAAGCCTACTACCATGCGCGGCAGTTTGACGTCACCATCGAGCAGAACAAGAAAGCGCTAGAATTGGATCCTTCCTACGCCATCGCCCTGGTCAACATCGGACGGGGATACGAACAACTGGGAATGCACCAGCAGGCCCGCGACGCTTTCCAAACGATTCTCACCGCAGTCCCCGACGACCCCGCAATTCTCGCGCTCATGGGCCACGAATATGGCGTCTCCGGCGATACCGCCAACGCCAACAAGATTCTCGGCCGACTGAACGAGGTTTCGCGCAAGAAGTACGTCCCCGCCATTTATTTTGCGGTGGTCTACATCGGCCTCAATCGGAAAGATGATGCCTTCCACTGGCTCGACAAAGCCTACGACGAGCGCTGCGAATACCTGGTCTATCTGGGCAGTGAGCCCCTCGCCGACCCGCTGCGCAGCGATCCCAGGTTCGCTCACTTGCTAAGCCGTATCGGGCTGAAGCCTGCGAGCACATCCGCCGAGCTTCGAACTCAGTAGTGTCGGCGGATGATTTGAATTTCTCTGCGAACTCCGCGGCCTTCCTTCGCGTCCTCAGCGGTTAAAGTCTTTTCATCTACAGGTAAGACCCGAAGCAGTTAACCGCTGAGTGCGCCTCTTCATCAGATTCGCATGCGACAAAGTACGACAAGGCCCTTTCCCACCGAGATTTCGTTCCTTGTCGCTTGCCGCATCGCGCACGCCGCGTTAGCCTAGGCAATACGCTTAAATTTAGATCGCGGAGATTCGACTCCATGGCTGTCCTCCCCTCGGGACACAGTTCGACTCGACGGGGCCTGGCGGAACCAGGCCCGACCTCGCCGCTTACTGAAGAACTTGTTCCCCAATCGTGCGTCGAAGGAGGGTGCGCCTTTGGGTGGCGCGGCGCTTTCAGCACTGCCATCAAGCCCCTCTTTTCCAAAAGGGCTTTAGCTCCCGCGGTCGTCCTACTGCTCGCTCTCACCACCACCGCCTGCTCCATCAAGAAAATTGCCGTCAACAAACTCGGCGATTCCCTGGCCAGCGGCGGAACCACTTTTTCCTCCGACGACGACCCCGACCTGGTCGGCGAAGCCCTGCCCTTCAGTCTCAAGCTGATGGAAAGCCTTCTGGCGGAAAACCCGAAACACCGCGGCCTTCTGCTCGCTGCCTGCAGCGGATTCACCCAGTACTCTTTCGTCTATGTCCAAGTGCCCGCCGAGGAAGCCGAAGATCAGGATCTGGCCAAGTCCGATTACCTGCGCCTCCGCGCCCGCCATCTCTACGTGCGCGCGCGCAACTATGGACTGCGCGATCTGGAAATCAGTCATCCCCACTTCGAGGCCGACCTCCGCGCCGATCCCAAAGCAGCCGTTCGCAAAGCCGTGGCCAAAGACGTGCCCATGCTCTACTGGACCGCCGTTTCCTGGGGCGCAGCAATTTCAGTTTCCAAAGACGACCCGGAAATGATCTCCGATCAGCCCATCGTCGAGGCTTTGATTGACCGCGCTTACGAACTTGAGCCGAATTACGATTCCGGCGCGATCGACGGTTTTCTGATTACCTACGAGTCCGTCCGCCGCACCGCCAGCGGAGATTTCGTTCCCCGCTCGCGCAAACATTTCGAACGCGCCGTTGAACTCACGCACGGCCAGGCCGCCGCCCCATACGTATCCATGGCAACAACGGTTTCGGTGAGCACGCAAAACCACGAAGAATTCGAGACGTTGCTAAAAAAGGCACTCGCTGTAAATCTCGATGCCCGCCCGGAATGGAGACTCACCAACCTCGTGATGCAGCGCCGCGCACGCTGGCTGCTGTCCCGCGAAGACGAATTATTCGTGAAATAAATTTGAGGTGCTGTGTGAAGATGGGAATTGCTGCAAGACACGCAAGAACGATGGCCCGAAAAATAATTGCCGTAAAAATGCTCGTCGCTCTCGCGCTGCTGGTCGCGGGATTCGTCTCGAACCTCTCCGCGCAGACCCGCATCCGCCTCGCGACCCTGATTCCCTCCGGAACCTCCTACCACCACAGTCTGCAGGAGATGGGAGAGAAGTGGAAGAAAGCATCCAACGGCAACATTGCGCTCACCATTTACGCCGACGGCACCATGGGCAGCGAAGATGAAATCGTCCGCCGCATGCGCATCGGCCAACTCCAGGCCGCGGTACTAACCGTTTCAGGACTCTCCGCGATTGATCCGTCAGTAGGCGCGCTGCAGAAAATGCCCTTGGTGTATCGGACCCTCGATGAAGCCGCCTACGTACGAGAAAAGCTCGCACCCGACCTCGACCGCCGATTCGCCGACAAAGGATTCGTCGTTCTCTTCTGGACCGATGGTGGCTGGGTCAGGTTGTTTTCGAAAGAGCCAGGCATGGTGCCGTCGGACTTCAAGAAAATGAAGATTTTTGTAACCGCCGGCGATGTCACCCAGTCCGAACTTTACAAGTCCGCCGGATTCAATCCCGTGCTCCTCGAGTGGTCAGATGTACTAATCAGCCTGCAGACCGGAATCCTCGACGCCCTTCCGACCATTCCTCTCCACGCCGACTCCAACCAGTTTTATCTCTCCACCCACCACATGCTGGAAATCAACTGGATTCCGCTCGTAGGCGCTTTGATCATGACGAAAAAGGCCTGGGACGCGCTTCCACCCGCCCAGCGGGACGACATGCTAAAAGCGGCGGCGGATTGCGGTCAGGAATTCCAGACCAACAACCGCAAGGAAAACGACGCGGCTCTCGTCGCCATGCAGAAACGCGGCCTCCAGGTTCATCCCGTCAGCAAGGAAGCGGAAGAGGAGTGGCGGAAATTTTCCGAGAACCTCTATCCGCAGATTCGCGGCCGGATCGTTCCCGCCGACACATTTGACAAAGTCATGCAGATTCTCCATGACTATCGCGCCTCGCCTCCGCCAGCGAAGGGAGCAGCCGGAAAGTGACCGGCGAACTCATCCCTCCCGCGGACCGCCTCGAACCTGACCGTCCGAATCTCGCCCCGGAAAATACGTGGCTGAAAGCGGCGGAGAACTCCGTCACCTCCCTCGCCCTGTTCGTCATGGTGTTGATCCCGCTGGCCGAGGCTTTCCTGCGCCGCACCTTTCATGTCGGGATTCCTGCGTCGACAACCATCGTTCAACACATGGTGCTGGTAGTTGGAATGCTGGGTGGCGCGATCGCGGCCCGCGAAGGCCGGTTGCTCGCACTCTCAACCCTGGGAGAAACCGCGCTGCGCGGCCGCTGGAAGAATATCGCGCGCATCTTCACCGGCAGCGTATCGGCCGCGGTCTCCGCTTTCCTATGCGCCGCTTCTTATCAGTTTGTCGATTCCGAGCGTGAGGCCGGAACCATCCTGGCCTTCGGCATCCCGTTGTGGATCGTCGAATGGGTTCTCCCCCTCGGCTTCGCCGCGATCGCCATCCGAATTCTTCTCCACTCGTCCGCCAAATGGATCCCGCGAATCGTGGCAACTCTCGGCGCGGCCCTGATCGTCGGCGTCGTCATGATCTGGCCCGGAGGTCTTCACCACTTCGTTCCGATTGCCCTGTCAATTCTGGCTCTGGCGTCAGTGCTGGGTATGCCCGCCTTCGCAACCCTAGGCGGATGCGCGCTGATTTTGTTTTGGGGCGCGGACCAGCCCATCGCCTCGATCCCCATCGCCCAATACCAGTTGGTGACCAACCCCACTCTTCCGACACTGCCCCTGTTCACGCTGGCCGGATATTTCCTGGCCGAAGGCGGCGCTCCAAAACGATTAGTCCGAGTTTTCTACGCCCTGTTCGGCCAGTTCAAGGGCGGACCCGCAATCGTCACCGTCCTGGTCTGCGCTCTCTTCACCTCATTCACCGGAGCCTCCGGCGTCACGATTCTCGCTCTCGGCGGATTGCTCATGCCGGTCTTAATCGGCGCCAACTACTCCGAGAAGGACTCGCTCGGCCTGCTCACCGGCTCCGGTTCGCTCGGCTTGCTGCTCCCTCCGTGCCTGCCGCTGATTTTCTACGCCATCGTCGCCAGAGTTCCGATTAAGCAAATGTTTCTTGGCGGAATCATTCCCGCCTTCGTCATGATGGCCGCAACCGCGATCTGGGGAATCCGGCGCGGTTCGGCAAACAACACGACCATAAGAAAATTCGAATGGCAGGAAGCCCGCACCGCGTTGTGGGAAGGCAAGTGGGAACTCGCCATGCCGGTCGTGGCCACGGTCGCCCTGTTCAGCGGCCTCGCCACTCCCGTCGAAGCCGCCGCCGTCACCGCCGCCTACGCGTTTGTAGTGGAGGCCCTGATCCACCGCGACCTGCGCATCTTCCGCGACCTGCCCCGAGTCATGGCCGAATGCGGAT
This sequence comes from Binatus sp. (SeqCode), assembly GCA_035482825.1. GTDB lineage: Bacteria > Acidobacteriota > Terriglobia > Terriglobales > Acidobacteriaceae > Sulfotelmatobacter. The sequence continues at coordinate 11,403 of DATHQJ010000178.1, forward strand.
TACTCATCGGAGGCGTCCTCCTCATTCTCGGCGTCTCCCTCGGTTTCACTAACTATCTCGTCGACGCCGAAGTCCCCGCCAAAGCCGTGGCGTGGACGACCCAAACCATCCACTCTCCGTTCGTGTTCCTGCTTCTGCTGAACGTTTTTCTCTTGGTCGTCGGCTGCCTGATGGAAATCTATCCAGCAATCGTGATCGAAGTTCCCCTGCTGGTCCCGCTCGGCGCAGCTTTCGGAATAGACCCGGTTCGCCTCGGAATTATTTTCCTCGCCAACATGGAACTCGGATATCTCACCCCGCCCGTCGGCCTGAATCTCCTGATGTCTTCCTATCGCTTCAAAAAGCCGGTGCCGGAAGTCCTGCGCGCGGTCCTGCCAGTCGTACTCGTGCTCACCCTCGGAGTTCTCCTCATCACCTACATTCCCGCACTGACCACAGCCCTCCCGCGCCTCTTCGGCTACGAATAATCCGCCATCCGGCACTCAGCATCTGTTCTTCTCCTGACTACCCATGGGCCTGCGGCCCACCAAAGGAAATGAAAATCCCGGGTGCCCCATTTCTCGCGCGTCCTTTGCGCGAGAAATGGGGATTTTCGAAAGAGCAAGGCGAGGAACGTGGTCGTCCCCATACAACCGCGTATATGCCGCACCGCCGAAGCCGCGTCCCCGCTTAAATATGCCTTGACACGTATATGCCAAGTGAGGTATACACAAGGAATGGAATCCGTCTTCGACATCATCGCGGAGCCGAACCGCCGCGCGATATTGAGCCTCCTGGTCTCATCCGAACAGTCGGTGGGAGAGATCGAGCGTCAACTTCGTATGCCGCAGCCGGCCGTGTCCAAGCACTTGCGCGTGCTGCGCGACGCCGGTTTCGTAGAGTCCACGGTGGACGCACAGCGCCGTCTCTACCGCCTGAAACCTGGACCATTTCAGGAGGTAGACGCCTGGCTGGCTCAGTTCCGCCGCTTCTGGTCCGCCCACATCGATGCTCTCGAACGCCACCTCGATCGCATGGATCAGAATCGCAAAGATCAGAATCGCAAGCATCCATCAACACCAACCAAACCGAAAATCAAGGAGAAGACGACGCGGCCCAAACCGCGCCCGTGATAAAGGAGAAACGAAATGAAAATCAAACTGACCAGCGTATTCGTGGACGACCAGAGCAAGGCCCTGCGCTTCTATACGGAAGTCCTGGGCTTCACCAAGAAGGCCGATTTCAGCAATGGCCCCTATCGCTGGCTGACCGTAGCCTCGCCCGAGGACCCGAACGGCACCGAGCTGCAGCTGGCGCTGAACAACAACCCCGCAGCCAAAACCTATCAGCAGGCAATATTTCAACAGAGCCACCCCGCTGTCATGTTTTTCACCGACGACGTCAAGGGCGACTATGAGCTGATCAAGGCCCGCGGTGCCGAGTTCACCATGCCGCCCACCGACGTGACCGGCTCGACCATTGCCATGCTGAACGACACTTGCGGCAACATCATTCAGCTCACCCAGCTGGCCCGCTGGTAGAGAGCGCGTCACTCATGAGCGCCTCACTCAGAAGAACGAGCAGGAGAGTCAGGAGAATCAGAATCAGGAGAACGAAGATGAACTATCGCGAACAATACGCACCCGGTCAGGTCAATGCCGTGGAATTGTGCCGGCTGTGGTCCGGTCCCGTGGATGCTCTCGAACGCCACCTTTCAGCCAACACCTGGGCGCTGTCGGCCGTCGCTGTGGCGCTGATCGCGTATCCGATTGCACGGATCGTGATTCCCGCCATAGTTCATGGCATTGTTACCCATGCCATTGTGCCCGACGCGGTCCGGACCGTGCTCAGCTTGATCTGAGTTCGACTTGGGCACCGGCGGGAAATATCATACTCACGTCGCGGTCCCTCGTAAGGATCGTCGCTCGTGAAGATCGTGAGTTCACCATGGTGGCGTTATTAATTTAAGACGAGGAGGAAGAAGATGACCGAACCTCAACTCTACGAACCCGGTCCCGCCAACTTGGCGCGAGTACTGAAAGACGGTGAGCAGAAGTGGACGCTCGTTCTCGTCCGAGAGCTGCGCCACTCGCCCGAAAAAGTTTGGCAGGCGCTGATCGACCCGGCGCAACTGCGCGAGTGGGCTCCCTTTGTAACCGATGACAGCCTGGGTGCGGTTGGAACGGTGAAGCTTACCTGGGTGGGAGCACCGACGCCGATCGAAACAAAAGTGACGCGAGTCGAAGCTCTCAAGGCACTCGAGTACGGCGATATGCGTTGGGAACTCGAAGCCTCTGGCAGTGGCACGCGGCTGACGCTGTGGGCCAAGATCGATCGCCGTTTCGTCTCCATGGGCGCTGCTGGGTGGCACATTTCTTTCGATGTTCTGGATCACCTTCTCAACGGAACTCCCATCGGCCGCATCGCTGGTGGCGATGCCACGAAGTTCGCCGGCTGGCAGCGGCTGAACGCGGAGTACGCCAAGCAGTTCGGCATGAAAGCGCCTAACTGGCCGCCTCAGCCGGCCCAAAAGTCGTGAATCGAAAGGATCAAAAAACCATGCGAACAGCTAACGTTTCAAGCGGTAAAAAGGCGCTCTCACCAAGCCAACGTGAGGAACTGCTTAGAACATTGAAAGCCCGTTTCGACAAAAATACGAACCGCCATAAAGGTCTTGCATGGCCTGAAGTACAAGCAAAGCTGCAAGCGAATGCTGAAAAGCTGTGGTCACTCAATGAAATGGAAAGAACTGGCGGTGAACCGGACGTTGTTGGCCAGAACAAGAAAACCGGCGAATACATTTTTTATGATTGTTCCGCGGAGAGTCCGAAAGGCCGCAGAAGTTTTTGCTACGACGGTGAAGCGCTGCACTCAAGGAAAGAAAATAAACCAAAAGACAATGCGACTGATATGGCAGCAACCATGGGCATTGAGCTTCTAACCGAAGAACAATATCGCGAGCTGCAGAAACTCGGCGAGTTCGACACGAAAACATCCACAGCTGGGTGAAAACCCCTTCGCCGATCAGAAAACTCGGCGGCGCACTCTTTTGTGACCGCCGCTTCGACACGGTGTTCCTCTACCACAACGGCGCGGAATCATATTATGCCGGCAGAGGCTTTCGCGGCTGGCTGAGGGTCTGAAGTTTTTCTGTACCATTTCCACCCGCTTTTCCTGAATCAGGTGATGTGAGACGATTTCCCTTTGTACTGCTCGCGTTAGATCTGGAGAATTTATGGCAATCGACATTATCCGGACACCCGATGCCCCGTCGCCGCCGCCAACCTATAGCCAGGCGGTACGGGCAGCGGGTCTTGTGTTCGTCTCAGGCACCGGGCCGCACGACCCAATCACCGGAAAGATTGTTGGGGAGACGATCCAGGAGCAGACCAGACAATGCCTGCAAAATATCTCTGCCATCCTCAAAGCCGCAGGAACTTCCCTCGAACGCATTGTGAGTGCCACCGTCATCATTCTTGAGGAAACAGATTTTGCCGGCATGAATGAGGAGTGGATAAAATGGTTTCCGGCGAACCCGCCTGCGCGGCAAGGCGCGAAGTTACCCGTCCGCATCCCTGGCATGAAAGTGTCGATCGCGGCCATCGCCGAAGTCTAGTATTCGCCAGCCCGAAGGAGACCGGATGACCCCGAAGCCGAAAAATACGATTTGCCTTTGGTTCAACAAAGACGCATTGGATGCGGCGCGCTTCTACGCCGCCACCTTTCCGAACAGTGAAGTGACGGCTGTCCACAAATCGCCGAGTGACTACCCGGGCGGCAAGAAGGACGAAGTGTTGACGGTGGAGTTCACGGTTCTGGGTATTCCCTGTCTAGGCCTTAACGGCGGACCCGCGTTCAGGCATTGCGAAGCGTTCTCCTTCCAGATCGCGACGGACAATCAGGAAGAGACCGACCGCTACTGGAACGCAATTGTCGGGAACGGCGGGCAGGAAAGCGCGTGCGGCTGGTGCAAGGATCGCTGGGGCCTGTCGTGGCAGATCACTCCGCGCGCGCTCACGGATGCGCTGGCGGCCGGTGGCCCTGAGGCCAAGCGCGCCTTCGAGGCGATGATGCCGATGAAAAAAATCGACGTCGCCGCGATCATGGCAGCGAGGCGCGGATGATGTGAACCGTGCTCAACTGCCTTGTGCGATGAAACCAGGAACACCTGTTTCCACTACCGAATTGAGCCTCTGCCTGGTCGGAATGCGATTGATTTCGTTCAACGCCTTTTCCGGAATTGCGGTGATATCAAAATTCTCACGCGCTCGAGCGGCGTTCTTGGATGTGGTAAGCAAAGCCGTGCCGCGCTGCACCGCCCATGCCAGCAGCACCTGTGCCGGCGTCTTTCCAACTCGTGCGGCGATCGCCGTTATCACCGGATCTTCGAGCGGCCCCGGTTTCATGCCGTGGCCCAGAGGTGCCAAAAACACAATGCCCTTCCCTGGGCAAAATTCCAGAAGCTCCGTCTCCGGCAGATACGGATGGGATTCGACCTGAACGACGGCTGGCTTGATCCTTGCAGACTCGTAGATCGGCAACAATTCATTCAAGCTGATGTCCGACGGTCCGATGGCCCGGCACCTGCCGTGATCCACCAGACTTTCCATCGCTTTCCAGGTGTTAAGCAGAGTCACTCCGTTGTCGTAGAGAACATTGCCGTCTCGATCTCGCGGTTCCTGCTCATCGCCG
>DATHQJ010000179.1:0-2515 GCA_035482825.1 Binatus sp. (SeqCode)
CTCTTCCGGAGTAAACTCTTGCGAGTGAGGATTGCTGCCGTGAGTGAGTACGGCCCCGCTGGAAAGAAGTTTGATGTGATCCACACCGTCATGCGCGAGTTGACGAACCACCTTTCGCACTTCCCATGGGCCGTTGGCTTCACCGTAGTGAAGGTCCCAGGGCAACGTGATGTCGGGCGCGAGCCCGGTCAGAGCCCCGGCGCCACCGGAAATAGTCAGGTAAGCGCCGGCGACAAACATGTGCGGGCCGATGATGTCGCCGCGCTTGATCGCGTCACGCAAAGCGATATCGCCGAGCGCGCGGTATGTTCCGACGTCGCGCACCGTGGTGAATCCTGATTCGAGCATGGCTCGTGCGTTGGGCACAGACTCGAGCGCAACCTGTGCGGCCGTCTTCCGGAACTCGCTCATCGGCTCGCCGTTGTGGGCACCATCCGCGAGGTGGGTGTGGCAGTCGATCAGGCCCGGCAGGACGGTCATCTTGCTGAGGTCGACGATCTCGGCGTCGGCTGGAATCTGGATCTCTCTCTCCTTGCCGACCTTCTCGATCTGGCCGCCGCGCACCAGGATTACCTGATCGGTGAAGACCGCGCCGGTGTCAGTGTCGATCAGGCGCCCCGCGCGGATCGCCGTGACCTGTGCGGCGGCAGATATGGCCAAGAAAAAGGCGGCTGCATTCAAAACAAGAATTTTTCTCATGCATCCCCGGTTCAGTCCGCGGCCAGCGTCGATGGCGCCGAATTGCTTCTTAAATCTGCTGCCAGCAAACGGTGGAACAACTGCTCGCCGGCCTCGCGGCGCACAGAGAGGCGTCCCGCTCCGTAGGCTCGAGACTTCAACCCCCGCTGCACGTCTTCGCAAATACCCAGATCTTCCTCCTGCACGCGGTTCCCTACGTTCACCGACTCCGTGTTGTAGGCGCGCTTTGACTCGCTCACGTCGCCGAAGTAGAAATCGAAGACGACCGCGCAGTGGTCCGCGTCAACCGGGATGACATAGTTCGTGTCCATGTATCCCTCGTAGCAGTTGATCATCAGATTGGGATATTGCCAGAAATACCAAGCTCGGTCGCCCTTTCGCGTAGCGCCGGTAGCGGCATCTGCCTCCGAGGAAACCATGGGACTCGACTGCAGACAGTAACGGTCTTCGTTTTCAATCGTGTAGTGCTTGTAATCGAGTACGGAATTCAATCCTTTGTGCAGGTGCGGCACGTGGTAGCCGCCGTCGAGATAGTTATCGACGAATACTTTCCAGTTGCAGTTGATATTGAAGGTTCGACGATCGAAAAAGTGAAGTTGGCTGATGCCGAGATGCGCCACGCGATTGACCAGCCCACCTAGAAACGTACCCAGCGGTGCGGCCTGAGAATCGAGGTTCACGAAGACAAAACACTCCCAAGTCTCGACTCGGATGGGCACGAGGCCATTCTGAGCGCGATCGAAATTCTCCACGCCATCGAACTCAGGCATGCCTTTCAGGGATCCGTCAAGGCTGTACTTCCAGCCATGATAAGGACATTGCAAGATGGCCGCCTGCCCGCAGGGCTGAGTGACGACCGCAGCCGCATGATGGCGGCAAACGTTATAGAAGCCTCGCAGTTCGCCATCACTGCCGCGAACCACGACGATAGGCTCTCCGGCCAGCGTGGTCGCGACGAACTTTCCTTCGGTCGCAACTTGCTCCGTGCGCGCCACGAGTTGCCACGTCTTGCTGAAGACCTGCAGGCGTTCAAGTTCCGCGATGCGAGGGTCGATATACCAGGGGGCGGGAATGGTGGACGCTTCCGCAAGTGGAGCGCGCTCGTCGTAGCTCGCGAGAATGTTCTCCAAAGAAGCTTGCATTGGTCTAGGCTCGATTCGTTCTTGCTGACACTTTCACAATATGTCTTCGCTGACTTCGTCCTCCAGACGATGCCTTTCGAGCACGTTCCTTGACACCTTCAGCCCGTGAAGCGACTGGCGCGGCCCCGATCGCCCGTTGCAACACGGACAGAAACTGCCGAATTCTAGCTTCTTTCTTCTCAGCCAGTTCCCCTTGGCGGCGGAACAGCCCGGGATCCAACTCCGCGGTCAACAACGCGTCCTGAAAGCGCTCCATGGTCCAATCCAGTATGGAAACGATCATTTCCACGTCCATGTCTTTGCGCAGCTCGCGGCGGTCCAAGCCGAAGCGCACAAACAACACGGTACCGTAGGGATCCTCGGTGATCAGGAAGCGATTGATTTCGCGCCGCAGATTCAGATCGGTACCATAGTTCCCCAGCAACGCGATCCGGTAGGGAATCCAATCCTCGCGCAGCAGATGCTCCGTGCGCGTTAGCCAATAATGCAGCACGGCGAAGAAGCCGCCAGCCCGAACGTCCGGGGGCGCGTCCAGATACTTAGGAAAGGAGCGTACGGCCCGCTTGTAGACCTCGAAGAACAAACCATCCTTGCTGCCGAAATGCTGGAAAACCGAACCCTTGGCGATCCCGAGACCTAAAGCGATATCGCCTACACGAGCCGCATGATAACCG
>DATHQJ010000180.1:0-14527 GCA_035482825.1 Binatus sp. (SeqCode)
TCTGATTCATCTGATCCCGGTGCATAAGTTCATCACGGTTGCGGCTCTGGTCACCGGTTTCGCGCAACTCATTTTCGTATACAACCTGATCCACAGCTACTTCAAGGGCGCGCCGGCCTCGGATAATCCGTGGGAAGGCACCTCGCTCGAGTGGAGCACAGCTACACCGCCGCCCCACAACAATTTCGGCGACACAATGCCCGTGGTCTACCACGATCCTTACCAGTTTAGTGTCGAGGGCGCGAGCAAAGATTTCATCATGCAGACCTCGCCGGAAAAAATTAGCAGCCCGGACGAAGAGAAGTAGGCGCTCGGACGGACACAGATATTCACTCAGGGAGAAGTAAGCAGTATGGCGACAACAGTCCAACCACCGCCGAAGATCGAACGCGACCGGTTACCAAGCCAGGGCTCCGGCAATGGAGGCTGGCGGAATCTGGTTCCCGAGGGCGGAGATGCTCGCCGCGTGAAGGACTACTCTCCCCCTCCAGCCAGCACTGGCATTTGGGTGGGCTTGGCGGCGATCACCATGACTTTTGCCGCCTTCACCAGCGCCTTGGTGGTTCGTCAGGGGACTGCGCCGTTGCAGCCCATCACGCTGCCCCCGGTGCTTTACCTGAACACGCTGGTGATCATTGCCAGCAGCTTCACTCTTGAGCTGTCCCGCCGCCAGATTGCCGCGTTTATGGGCGGCGTAAGAGACCGGACGACGAATCCGGGGCGATGGCTGTACGTTACGCTGTTCCTGGGATTGCTCTTTGTCGCCGGGCAGACTTTTGCCTGGCTGCAACTGAAATCTGAGGGATTCGGACTCGCCACCAACGTCAGCTATTCGTTCTTCTATGTGCTGACCGTAGCTCACGCACTTCATTTACTGGGCGGACTGGGCGGTCTGGTCCGTGCCATCGTGAAACTGAACCATTCCGTGTTGCGCAGGAGCACCCTGGATGCGACCTCGCGTTACTGGCACTTCATGGGTGCGCTGTGGGTATATCTGCTTTTGCTGCTTTGGATGAAGCTCTAAATCAGTCAAGGGTAGGGAGGCAAAGTGAGCCAAGCCGGTCTTACAATTCAACAGCAAGCGTCGCGATCCGAGGCGACGGAAACACTGACTGCGCCTGCATTCTCGGTGCCCGCAAAAAAGATGGCGATGTGGCTGTTCCTCATCGCTGACAGCGCGACTTTTGCCGGATGTCTCGTCGCCTATGGATTTATCCGCAACAGCACCCCCGATTGGCCGCGGCCGTTTCACAGCATCACCAACGTCGCGCTGATGACCTTCATTCTTCTCAGCAGCAGCTTGACCATGACCATCGGCGTGCGCTCGGCCCAGAAGGGCGACAAGGCTGGAGCTCTCCGCTGGACCATGATTACCGCTGCCCTCGGAATCCTGTTCGCCACCCTGCACATTCGGGAATGGATGGGAATGATCGGGGAAGGCGCAACCCTGTTCCACAATCCCTGGGGCACGCCGCTGTTCGGCTCGTTGTTTTTCAGCATCACCGGCCTGCACCTGCTGCACGTAACCGGCGGCGTGGTCGCTTTGATCGCCGTGGGATTGCGCTACAAGGGCGGCCGCTACAACGCCGACGACCTCGAAATTACGGCGCTCTACTGGGATTTTGTCGATCTGGTTTGGATGTTTGTGGTGCCGCTGGTCTATCTCTTGAATCTGTCCCACTGAGCCTGAAAAGAGGCAGGAGCGAACGCTTATGACTACCGCTGAACCGCACACCAGTAGTGGAATGGGTAAAGATGTCGCTGTCTACGTTTGCCTGCTGGTCCTCGCCGGCATCCAGTTCTTCATTGCCTATCAGGACATCACCGCCTCCCAGATGTTCGTCCGCATGCTGACCGTGGCCATCGTCGAGGCCGGGCTGGCGCTCTTGTTCTTTATGCACCTGTCGCAGAATCGCGGATTAAAATGGTTTGTCCTGATTTTTACGGTTGCCGTAATCCTGGGAATGCAATACGGTTGGACCGATAGTTTCCGCCTTACCAACGGCGTACCGTGGGCAAAGTAACCGAAAATGCTCGGAGTTCGCTGCGGAATGACGCAACCATGAAGTTTTCTCGAGCCGTCTGGATGTTCGCAATCGCGCTGCTGGGAGTGATGCTCCTGTTGACGCCGAAGCCGGCTTTTTCCCAGAGCTGCGCTCTTTGCTATACTCAAGCCGCCTCTTCGGGATCGCGAATGATTCAGGCCCTGAAGAGCGGAATTCTGATCCTCGTCGCGCCACCCACGCTCGGATCCATCGGTGTGGTTTTTGTTCTGTACCGCAAACGCAATCAGGTTCGCCGGACGGAAGCTGACGATGAATCCGACGACGAATCCGGTCAACCAGGCAGAGACTGGCAAGAAAAAGACTGGTAAAGAAGACTGAGAAAAATGGCGACGACTCACCTGATGGCTAGCCCGGCTTCCCAGACCCTCACCTCCAAGCTCCGGGACTACTACACCCTGACCAAGCCAGAGGTCAACCTGCTGATCCTGATGACCACGTCTGCGGGTTATTATCTGGCCTCGCGCGGGCCCCTCCGAATCGTCGGATTGCTGAACACCCTCCTCGGAACACTGCTGGTCGCCAGCGGCACTGCGACCCTGAATCAGTGGATGGAACGCCGCTGGGATGGCCAGATGCGCCGCACCGCTTCTCGCCCGCTGCCTTCCGGCCGTCTCACCAGCCGCGAGGCCCTCAGCTTCGGAGTGCTGCTCAGCGTCACTGGCGGACTCTACCTGCTGTGGGCCGTCAATCTCCTGGCGGCGCTGCTCGCGGTTTCGACTTTGCTCTCTTACCTGCTTATCTATACCCCCCTCAAGCGCAAGACTCCCCTGTGCACGCTTCTGGGTGCTTTCCCGGGCGCCATGCCTACGTTGATCGGCTGGGCGGGAGGCTCGGGGCACATCAGCGGGCAGGCCTGGTTTCTTTTTGCCATCCTCTTCCTGTGGCAGTTCCCTCATTTTCTGGCTATCGCGCTGATGTATCGCGACGACTACCAGCAGGCTGGCTATCACATGCTGCCCGATTTTGATCGGGACTCACGCTTCACTCACGCCGAAATTGTCGGCTTCTCCGTGATTCTGGTGCTCGCCACTCTGTCGCCGTTGTTAAATCGCGCTGGCTTGCTCTACGGAGTAGGCATGGGCGTTTCAGGTGCGTTCCTGCTCTATCACGCAGGCAAGCTGGCGGCGTCGAACTCCAAGATTTTGGCCAGCCGCCTGCTTCATGCTTCGGTACTTTATCTGCCTGTGGTTCTCGGCATCATGGTCGCCGCGAAGAAGTAACGACCTCAGCGCTTGCCCTGCGGCCTTGCAAATGGTGTCTCACGGGAAATCATCATTCGGCGCCTCGCTGTTCCTTGCTGCGGCGACTCTCCGCCGGATCGTCGCCCTCGGCCTGATTGCGGCAGTCTTGCTCGTACGCGGAACCGCCTTCGCGCAAGCCCCAACGCCGCCGCCACCGAAACGCCGGACCCCGCGCACCTTTCCGCTTACCAAGTTCTATAACACTCCGCATCCTCTTACCGCCGGCAAACCGGGGGATCTAATCCGCTCGCAGCCCTTCGACGAATACGAGCTCCCATTCTCCGTATCGGCCGTCCGCATTCTGTACCGCTCGCGTTCTGCGGCCGGCGAAGACGTGGCCGTCTCGGGCGTGGTTCTGTTTCCCTATGACAAGAAGCCCCCGGCCGGAGGCTGGCCCGTCATCGCATGGGCCCACGGGGCCACCGGCGTTGCCCGTTCGTGTGCCCCCTCGCTCACCAGGAATCTGGGCCACGGTCCTTTTCTCGCGATGTATGTGAACCTGGGCTACGCCGTGGTGGCGACCGACTACACCGGACTCGGAACCGATTTCCGCAATGCATTCCTTGATGGTCCCTCGAACGCGGCCGACCTGATTGCTTCCATCCCCGCGGCCCGAGCCGCCGTGCCGCAACTGGGCGCAAGGTGGATTGTTATGGGCGAAGCGGAAGGAAGCTTGGCAGCCCTGGCAGTCGCGGAAAAAGAAAATGAGATTCGAGATCCAGCCTACCTCGGCAGTATCGCGATTTCAGGATTTGCTGGCGCTCAAGAGATTTACGGACACGCGGCTGCGGGTTCTTCCGGCTTTACGTTCGCGTCGCTGGCGTACGGGATCAAGACGGTTTATCCAGAGTTTCAAGTCACCGACATGCTGACGGAAAAGGTGCTCGCGCTCTACGGCGAAATCGGGAAGATCTGCTGGGAGGCAGAAGCGAGTGCGGGGCCATCACCTGCCGAAACCGTCAAACCCAGCTGGACCGACAATCCATTCGTCCGCCAATACTTCGCCCGCAACAATTTCGCGCAGGCGCGGATGCACGCTCCAATCCTGCTAATCAGCAGCGATGCCGATCCCGCCCTCCCGGCGACCACCACCGCGCGAACCGTCGCCGCCATGTGTAAGCAGGGGGATGCAATCCAGTGGCAACGATATCCCAGCTCTGAGCCGGCAAGCGTGATGGGTGACTCCGTCAGGGAGCAGATGTTCTGGATCGAGGCGCGCTTTGCCGGACGCCCCGCTCCAACGAATTGTCGTTAGCGATGCGCGGTGTGACCCAGCGAAGATACCGGAGCTAGCGCGACCCCGCCAATGCCCGCTCGCCCACCTGCTGCCGCCACATGGCGTAGTACAAACCCTTCTGGTCGAGCAATTCGGAATGGCGTCCCGATTCCACGATTCGGCCCCGCTCGAGCACGTAAATCCGGTCCGCATGCATTACGGTCGAGAGCCGATGCGCAATCAGAATCGTAACCGCCTCCTGATTCGTCGCAACTTCGCGAATCGTGCGGCTGATTTCCTCTTCCGTAAGCGAATCCAGCGAAGAGGTGGCCTCGTCGAACACCAGCAACTGCGGATGCCGCAGAAGAGCCCGCGCAATCGAAAGCCGCTGCTTCTCGCCTCCTGAAACTTTCACGCCGCCCTCGCCAATCAACGTATCCAAACCGCGATCCGCGCGAGACAGCAAGCTGTGGGCCGCCGCCTGCTGCAACACCTTCATGCACTCCGCATCGGTTGCATTCGGGTTCACGAACAGCAGATTTTCGCGAATCGATCCCGAAAACAGCTGCGTGTCTTGAGTAACGAAGCCGATCTTTTCCCGAAGCACATCCAAATCCACGCGGCTCGACGGAATCCCGTTGTATAGAATTGCGCCTGACTTCGGCGCGTACAGGCCAACCAGCAGCTTCACGAGCGTCGATTTCCCCGCACCCGACGGTCCCACGAAAGCAACCGTGTCTCCCCGGGCTGCGCTGAAGCTGATTTCATCCAACGCCAAGCTGGACGAACTCTGATGTTGAAAGCTGACTCCATCGAACTGCAGAGTAAGCAACTCATCCAGCGGTTCCGGATCCACCGGTTTCGGATCGCGCGGCGTATCGAGGATGTCCTGAAAATTCTGCAGCGACACCTCGGTCTCGCGGTAGGTGTTAATGACGTTCCCCAACTCCTGCAACGGCGTGAAAATGTAGAACGAATAAAACAGGAGAGAGAAGAACTGCCCGATCGTGATTTCCTGCCGGAAGATCAAATAGAGCATCAGAAACATGATGCCGGTGCGCAGAGCGTTGACCGCCGTCCCCTGGATGAAACTCAGGCTCCGCAGATATTTCACCTTCTTGAGTTCCAGCTTGAGAATCTTGCCAGTGATCCCGTTGAGCCGGACAACTTCTTGCTGCGCCAGACCCAGGCTCTTCACCAGCTCAATGTTGCGCAGCGACTCGGTCGTCGAACCGGCCAGCGCCGTGGTCTCGGCGACGATCGTCTTCTGCATCTTCTTGATGCGACGGCTGAGCACTGAGCTGATGATCCCGAGCAGAGGAACCGTGATCAGGAATGCGGGCGCAATTGACCAGTGCACTCCGATGGCATAGATCATCACGAACACAAGGCCGACCAGCGAAATGAAAATCGTATTGATGGCCGCGGTAATGAACTTTTCCACGTCGCTGCGAACTTTTTGCAGCTTGCCCAGCGTCTCGCCGCTGCGCTGGTCCTCGAAAACCTGATAAGGCAAGTCCAGCGAATGCCGGATGCCATCGGAATACATCTTCGCGCCCAGGCGCTGCACGATCACGTTGGTGAAATAATCCTGAAAATTCTTGGCCACACGCGAAACAAAAGCCACACCCACTGCCGCCAGCAGCAACAGCCCCGCCCCGCGAATAAACTGCGCCTGCGTGTACTGGTGATATTTCGTGGCGTAGCCATCGATGACATGGCGAAAAATCAGCGGGTCAAGCAGAGAAAAAATCTGGTTGGTCGCGGCCAGCAAAAGCGCGACCAGCACCAGCTTCCAGTATTGCTTGGTGTAGCGATAGAGAAGTCTCATAGGTTCGGCGCCGAGACACACCGGCGTTCTAACCTTAGATGGTAGGGTTGCTGTTTCGATTCAGGGAAGCTGCCCAGCACGTCCACGAGGAAAGCCGCGTACCTGTATCTGGCGCTCCCAGCGCCGTTCTCCCCGTCCGTTTCGCGGCCGCACTGCTGAGATCAATTCACCGGCTTGCCGTCAGCGTCAATCTTGTGCACTTCCCCGAGATTCAGTTCGCGGAGGCCCGACTCAACTTTGCTCATGTCCCCCACCACCACCCAAACCAGGTGGCCCGGCAAAATGTACTTCTTGGCGATCTCGTTCGCGTTGTCCGGCGTCAACGCCAAAGCTTTTTGCGTGAAGGTGTCGTAGTAGTCCTCCGGCAGGCCGAATTGCAGGATGTTGCCGTAGGCTCCGCTCAGTTGCTGCACGGTCTCGAAAGTTCCGGGCAGTCCAAGCGTGGTATTGTTCTGCTCGTCCTTGAGTTCGTCGGCCGTGATTGGTTTTTCTCCCGCGATGTTCTTGTACTCCTTGACCAACTCGACCGCAGATTCCTTCGTCTTGTCGGTCTGCACCGCCGAGATGCTGATATAAGGACGTTGTCCTCGCGCTGGGGGCAAAACAGTGCGCACACCGTACGACCAATGTTTGTCCTCGCGTAGATTCATGTTGATACGTGAGCCGAACTTTCCACCGAAGATACTGTTTACCAACTGCAGCGCGATGGCGTCCGGATCATTCTGCGGAGGCGCAAGTTGGGCGCCGAAAATCACGCTCTGCAACGCTCCCGGACGGTCGATCAGATAGACCACGTCCTTTTCCGGTTCCGCCACATTCGGCACAGTCCTCTTGGGAACGCTCCCCGCCTGCCATGAAGCCAACAGCTTTTCCAGTTTGGGTTTGATTTCCGCCAGCGTCGTGTCGCCCACCACCAGCAGCGTGGAGTTGTTGGGCTTGAACCAGGTGTCGTGGAACTTCGCCAGATCCTCGCGCGTCATCTTGCCCACGCTGGCCTCGGTGCCGCTGCCGGTAAAAGGCACGGCGTAAGGATGCCCCGGCCCGTAGAGCAGCGTCGGCACGACGCGCAACGCCATCGTCTGGGGGGTTACCTTCTCGCGCTGGATGCCCGCGATCCGTTCTTTTTGCAGTCGCTGGAATTCCTTCTGCGGGAAAGCCGGATGCAGAATCAGGTCCGCATAAATATTCAGCGACGGGTCCATCGTACCTTTCAGCGTGTTGAGGCTCACGAGCGAATAATCGAGATTGGCGCCGGCATTAAAGTTGGCGCTGAGCGATTCCAGTTCTTCGCCAATCTTGAGTGAATCGCGTGTCGGCGTACCTTCCTCCAGCATGCGCTGTTCGAAGCTGGCCGTGCCGGTCGCGTTCGCCGGATCGGCTGAATATCCGCTGTCTACAATCAAAGTGAAGTTCACCACCGGCGCGCTGTGCCGCTCCGCCAGCACGATCTTCAGCCCGTTGCTGAGCGTGGCCTTCTGCAAGGCCGGCAGCTTCAGAGACATCGGGTCGCCCGGCACTGGCTCTTTGGAACGGTCGAGTTTCGCGTCCGTCTTGAAGTCAGCAGGATACGGATGCACCTCAAGCACGTAATCACCGTCGCGCAGCCAGTCATTGGCAGCGGTCTTCACCGTGGCCGGTGTGGCCGCTTTCACCCACTTCAAATAATCCTTGTAACAGTCGGGATTGCCCCGGTAAGTTTGACACCGCGCCAGCACGTCGCTCTTACCGCCGAAGCCGCCGATTCGTTCCACGATCCGCGCATACCTCCCCAGAATCTGCGTCTTGGCCAATTGCAGTTCAGCCGGGCTGGGACCGTTCTTCAGGAAACTCTGCAATTCTTCATCCGCGGCCTTTTCCACCTTGCTCAAGTCTCCGCCCGGATTCGCGGTCAGAGTGAAATCGAACTGCCCCCCGATTTCATTCGTGCCATTCGAGGCGGTTGCGCTGGTCGCAATCTGATCTTTGTAGACCAGCCGCTTATAAAGTCGCGATGTCTTGCCCTGGCCGAGAACCTGCGCCGCCAAATCCAGCAACGCTTCTTCCGGCGACCCAAACTCCGGAACGTTCCAGATGCGATAGATTCTGCCTTGGGGCACTCGGTCCTGTACCCAGCCGCGATGCGTCCCGGTGCGTTTCGCGATCCACACTTCCTGCTTGGCAATCGGCGGCCCCGGAGGAATCTCGCCATAATATTTCTCGACTTTCTCTTTCGCCACTTCCGGTGTGACGTCGCCCGCAATCACCACTGTCACGTTGTTCGGGCCGTAATATGTTTTGAACCACTCCTGGACATCACTCAAAGAAGCCGCGTCCAGATCTTTCATCGACCCGATCACCGTCCACGAATAAGGATGGCCGACTGGATAAGTATTGTCCGTGATGAGCTGTTCGGTAACTCCATACGGCTGATTTTCCCCCTGCCGCTTCTCGTTTTGCACCACGCCGCGCTGGAGGTCGAGCTTTTTCTGGTCGAGCACGCCGAGCAGATGCCCCATGCGGTCGCTCTCGGCGAACAGCGCGTAGTCCAGCATGGAAGTCGGCACGTTCTCAAAATAGTTGGTGCGATCGTTGTTGGTGGTGCCGTTCAGGTTTGTGGCGCCAATCTTTTCCATGGCGTTGATGTAAGTGTGGTCAAAATCGTCGCTGCCACTGAACATCAGGTGCTCGAAAAGATGGGCAAACCCGGTCTTGCCCAGCTTCTCGTTCTTCGAGCCCACGTGGTACCAGGTGTTCACAGCCACGATCGGGGCCTTGTGGTCCTCATGTACCAGTACGGTCAGGCCGTTCTTGAGCACAAACTTGGTGTAAGGAATATCGGGAATCGGAATGTCGACGCTGCTCGCGGCCGCCATCGCGGTGTGGGCCGGAGCCGGATGGGCTTGTGCCACGGCGGAAATGGGGTTGCCGATCAGCGCAACAATCCCTGCAATCAGGCTCACCACTGACATCATTCGTATGTTTTTCAAGATTGCCTCCAATAAATCGATCAGGGCCAAAAGTTCCGCATAACACTCTACACAACGAGCACACCCGTCGTCACGCGCTCGGCCCTCGGGCCCGCCACCAGACCTGAATTTATTTTGAAACGGCAAGGGCCTTCTCTGCACTATCCCTATACGTGGAGGACATCGGCTCGTAAGCGATGACCCACAGTTCAGGAAGCTCAGTCTGGCAAACCGCTGGCTGGGATTCTCCTAAGTGCCGGAGTCGATCCGGGGGGAAGCGGCTCCGGCACTTTTGAATTTCAGACTTCCCTGACCGGGCGCAGGCCCGCGACAGTCGATTCAAGGCTCATTTGAGCACGTTCAGGAATCAGGTTCACAGGAGTTGCTCCTCCCCAGTGCAGAGCGCTCGGTCCAACCCGCCTTCCGTTTGCCGTCGCAGCAATCTCTCGCTTGTAAAACGCCCCGCACCCACACCCAGCCCGGAAAGCGGCAGCAGCGCACCCGCCCCGGTGCTACACTTTCTGACACTTCACAACGTGCGGGGCAAGTACTTGCAGTTCCAGTCTTTTGACGAATCCTACGTGAGCCGCTTGCGGTCGGGTGACTTCCGCACGCAGGAGCATTTTTCCGCCTACTTCAGCGCTCTGATCAAAATCAAGTTAGGTTCGCGCCTGAAATCGCCGGAAGCGGTCGAGGACGTCCGGCAGGAAACCTTTGCCCGTTTTTTTGTCGCACTACGAGACGGCAGGATTCTGCAACCCGACCGCATGGGATCGTTCGTAAACTCCATCTGCAACAATGTTCTGCTGGAGCACTATCGGTCGGCTGCCCGCAACACACCGTTGGACGACGAGGAAGAGAAGAACTTTCCCGCCCTGAACGTCGATCTCGTGGGCGCACTCAGCGCCAAAGAGAGAGAAAAGAAAGTCCGCGAAATCCTGGAAAAACTTTCCGAGCGCGACCGCCGCCTGTTGCGCGAGGTTTTCCTGGAAGAGCGGGACAAAGATCAGGTTTGCCGCGACTTCGGCGTCGATCGGGAATACTTACGCGTGCTGTTACACCGCGCCAAGCAAGCATTCAAGTCATCGTATCTGAAGCATTCAGGAGAGAATCCCCCAGATTTTGCTCCCGCTTGAGATCGTCCGACTTGAGAACGATGAAACGTCGCAATGCGGCAAGGCGCTAACTTTGCAGGCGTTCATTCTGTATGAGGGGGAATAAAGCCATGGACCACACCGCGGTGGTTCGAGAAAAAACGACCGAAAGATATCTGCTCAACGAGCTCGACCCCGAGGTCCGGGACGAGTTCGAAGCGCACTACTTCGACTGTCCGGAATGCGCCCAGGACGTCAGCGCCGCTTCCGTATTCGTGGAGCACAGCAAGGTCGTCCTGGCGGAAAGCTCGGACCCCATACCCGCTCGTTTGGAGGTTCGCCCTGCCCGCCGCGGGTTCTTCGTCTGGCTCCGTCCAGCCTTTGCCGCTCCTGCGCTGGCGCTCCTGCTGGCCGTGGTTGGGTATCAGAATCTGGTCACGTATCCCAGGCTGCAATCAGAACTCAAGCGGCCCCAGATCTTGCCGGCGGTTTCAGTGAATATCGGGACATACGGTGCAGGCGAAACCTCCGTACCTGAGGGGAAGGGCCTGCTTCTGTCTCTTCGAATCCCCCCGGACGGCGCCTATGCGCGCTATATGGCCGAGTTGTATAATCCCGCCGGAAAAGTGGAGGGATCGTTCACCCTCGCCGCAGTAGGGGGTCAAGATCAGTGGTCGGTGACGGTCCCGGCGGTCCATCGCGAAGCGGGAACCTACACCCTGGCGCTGCACGGCGTCACCAGCAGTGGTGAAACCAAAGACCTCGGCAGCACGTCCTTCCAATTGCAAATTCAGCGATGAGTTGTAGAGGAGTGGAGGTACACTATGGCAACTATGACGGAACCAGAAGCGGTCAGCACAATAAAACCCTCCCATGACTATCACGCCGAAGCCCATGTGCTCAGCGGCCACCTGCAGCGTCCCATCGAGCAGAAAATCGAACGGCAAGCCCCGGTCAAATTGAACGACCGGAGAGGCGGCCACCTCACCCGCCACGCCGAAGACGTCAGCATCGAAGGACTGATCACCTTCACCAAAGGCCACACCCGCGTCTCGGGAGCTCGCAGCCTGAAAAATAATGGCTGGGTCACGCTATCTACTTCGATTCTGGAAGGCCTGAACGTTCTCGAAATCATTATGGCCGACCGCGTCGTGTCCCAGGTCTCCACCGACCATGCCTATGAAAATGGTCACGTGCCGCATGTCACTTTCCTGGGCACGCAGTTCACCAACTTTCAAGTCGGAGGCTTCTCGCCAACGTTGACTCTCAACCTCGGCGTCTGCGGAGACATCCCCGCTAACGGCAGGTCCTACCTGCAGGATCCCAAATTCCTCAACACCGTGAAAGCCCAGACCGCGGCCATTGCCCAGGCCAGCGGCCTTCCCAAAGACCTGAAGGAACAGTACGATGGGAAGCTTGCCCACCTCAACCAGCTCATCAGTAACAGCAACGCGGGTGACCAAGGCAGCCACGAGCCCATCACATGTTCTCTGGTCCAGAGCATCGGCGCGATCCCGATCCCCGGAGTGCAGATCTTCGGCCACATCCTGGTGATCCCGGAATTTGGCGCCGTAGCCCTGGGCGAGATCGAGATCGGCGAGAAGATATACGAGCGCGAGCAAAGGCCGAGCCCCTACTTCGAACTGACCGGCATCAAGATGAAGATGGGCTGCGTGGCGGAAGGAACGGCAAGCGCCGTGACGGTCACGGCGAATGGGCATCACAATCCCTAAGGTTGGTTGTGCTGTTCGTTACGGCCGCGTGGACCATTTCATGCGGCCATGAGCGGATTGCCCCGGAGCGCGCCTTCCAGCGGGCGAATCAAGAGTTCATCCACGGCGACTTGAAGCAGAGTCAGAACGAATCGCGCCTCGGTTATGAGGAGTCACTGAGTTCGAGCCCCGAGTGGGCTTGGCAATTCAAAATCCTCGAAGCGAAGGCGGCTCTGTGGCGAGGACTCTACCCGGATGTCTTGAAAATACTTGAGCGTGTTCCGGCCTCGGCGGATCGTCCAGACCTGAATATCCCCAAACTGACTCTCGTTGGCGTTGCCAACGTTAATACCCATAACTTCTCCGAGGCGGAGCGAGAGCTCAATCAGGCGGCGAAGTTGTGCGAAACCTCCGTGCTTGCGAGTTGCGGATATGTGCTTCAAGCGCGTGGCTTACTGGCAAGCGAACGGGCTCAATCAGCTGCGGCTGCCCAACTTTACGAGCTGAGTCTGTCTTTTTCCCGGGCCCACGGCGACTCATTCCTCGAAGCTGATTCATTGCTCAATTTGGGTGCTGAATCACTCTCGCAGGGCCACTTCGACCAGGCCATCGACCAGTCCGAGGGCGCCAACCAAGTGGCAAAAGCAGCCGGTGCAAAGATTCTTCAACTCGTCACCACGGGTAACGTTGGCTGGGCTCGCTATAGGCTTGGCGATTTGGAAAATGCTCTTGCGTTGTCGATCGAATCTGAGCGAGCTGCTGCCGAACTCGGAGACTTCTTCGACCAGGAGAACGAACTCACCAACCTCGGCTACATTTACATGGACCAGCGCAAGCTCGATCTGGCTGCCACTTCCTTTCAGCAGGCGCTCGGCATCGCGAAAGACATCAAAGCAAAACAGGACGTTTACAACGCCCTGCGCGTGCTGGCACGGCTCACATTACAGCAAGGGAATGCGGACGAGGCGGCCAACTATGCTGACCAGGCCCTGCAGATCGCTCGCGAGAGCGACAACCACGTCGATGAACTCTATCCGATGCTGGTTCAAGGACAAATCGCTGCACGGCACGGCGATGCCGCCAAAGCGCGGGAAGTCTTCACAACAGTAGGGCTGGATCCAGCCAGTCCTCCATTTCTGAAATGGGAAGCACAGCACTCGCTCGCAGGGCTCGACGAGGATCAGAAGCAACCGGAGAAAGCTGACAGCGAATATCGCGCGGCCCTCACCACTTTCGAAGTGGCCCGTTCAACCGTGCAGCACGAAGATTTTCAGCTCTCATTCCTGACTAACGCAGTCCACATCTACGACGACTACGTCCACTTCCTTGTGGCCCGCGGCAAACCGGACGAGGCCCTCCGCTGGGCGGACTACAGTCGGGCTCGAACGCTTTCCGAGGGGCTGGGCTTACTCTCGAAAGGAGTTGCCGCCTCCGTTCCTCCCGTCCTCAAACCACGCGAGATTTCCCGACGGGCCAAGGGCACGCTTCTTTTTTATTGGTTGGGCGGGAAGCAGTCCTATCTCTGGGCGATCACGCCGGAAAAAACCGGCCTGTTCCCGTTGCCTCCCGGTGCGGATATCGAGTCGATGGTGCAGCGCTATCGCGCCGCCCTCACAGGTTCGCACGATGTTCTCGCATCCAGCGATGACGGCCGCGCGCTCTACCGCACGCTCATCGCTCCTGCCAAGTCCCTGCTGGCGAAAGACGCGAAAGTGTTCATCATCCCTGATGGCAGCCTCAACAACCTGAATTTCGAAACGTTGATCGTCGATGGCCCCAAACCCCACTACTGGATTGAAGACGCCCAAGTTACGAACGCCAGTTCACTGCGCGTCCTGGCCGCATCTTTCAATCGTGCGAATGCTCGTGAAACAAAGCGTTCGGGCCGTCTGCTGCTCATCGGCGACAGCGTCGCCCCCAGCCGGGAATATCCTGAACTCCCGCGAGCCGGCCAGCAAATGGCAAACGTCGCCAAACATTTTCCTGCAAGCCAGAAACAGATTTATGATCGCACGCAGGCCACTCCGGCAGCGTATCTCGCGGGCAGTCCGGAAAAATTTTCCTACATTCATTTTGTCGCGCACGGCACCGCCAGCCGTCTCAGTCCGCTCGACTCGGCGATTGTGCTCTCCAAAAGTGCCGACGAAACCGAGTCATTCAAGCTCTACGCCCGCGACATAGTTCAAAACAGCGCCCAGCACCCATTGCACGCCGATCTGGTGACTATCTCCGCTTGTTATAGCGCCGGTGAACGCGCCTACTCCGGCGAGGGCCTGGTCGGACTTGCCTGGGCTTTTCTGCGGGCCGGAGCTCACAACGTGATCGCCGGACTCTGGGACGTAACCGACGCGTCCACCGAGCAACTCATGGATCGTTTCTATGACGAACTGGAGAAGGGGGCCACTCCGGATGCGGCTCTGCG
>DATHQJ010000181.1:0-4141 GCA_035482825.1 Binatus sp. (SeqCode)
CGCAAACATGAACGTCACCCCGCTGATTGACGTTCTACTGGTGCTGCTGATCATCTTTATGGTGATCTCGCCCGTGACCCCCAAAGGACTGGATGCGCTGGTGCCACAGCCGCCTCCGCCCAACGCGCCCAAGAACGTAAATCCCGACCGTACCATTGTGGTGCAGTTGCTCGACCGTGGTCCCGGCCAGGATCCCGGCCTCAAGATCAATACCGAAGACGCCACTTGGGACAATCTGCAGGGGCGTTTAACCGACATCTACAAGCAACGCGCGGAGAAGGTGATGTTCGTCAAGGGCGACGATTCCGTGGCTTTTGCCAACGTGGCCAACGTGATCGATATTGCCCACGCTTCCGGTGTGGACAAGGTCGGTCTGATCACCGCCAAGATCGAAGCGGGCAACTGAAACTGACCTGCCCGTGCGGCAAGCCCGGAGTACGTTTTTCGTAGGGTTCCGGGCACTGAACGCGCCGCTTCCGTGCTATCGCGGTCCGCGCTTGTCGCGCTGTGCTAAGCGCTGTTGTCGCAGCGGTGTCAAACTGCGCTTGTCAAATCGCCGTCTCTGGGCCTAGGATGCTGTGTCGAGGGAGACTTATACCGCAATGAATAGAACCGTCAAACTGATCACGTTAGCGGTCGTAGCGCTGGCGCTCTTCTCCTCCGTGGGATGCGACAAGCTGCGGGCGCGCGACCAGCTCAACAAGGGCGTGGAATCGTTCAAGAACAACCATTTCGAGCAGGCCATCGATCACTTCCAGAGGGCGGTGCAACTCGACCCCGGCTTGATCACTGCGCGCATGTATCTGGCCACCGCTTTCGTGTCGCAATACATTCCCCAGGTCGATTCGCCGGACAATTTGCGCATCGCCCAACAGGCCATCGACGAATATCAGAGGGTCATTGACGCCAATCCCGCCCGCGATCAGAAGGTGAATGCCGCCAAGGGCATCGCCTACCTTTACTTGAACGAGAAAAAGTGGGACGAAGCCAAGAAGTACTATCGCATGGCCTCCGACCTTGATCCCAACGATCCTGAACCTTATTACTCGGTCGGCGTTATCGACTGGACGGCCTGCTACCAGCCCCGCATTGAAGCGCGCAACACTCTGGGAATCAAGCCGGAAGAGAATCTGAATCCAAAGAATAAAGAGCAGATGAAGGTTTGCACCGAACTGAAAGTGAAGAACGCGGCCTACATCCAGGAAGGCATCGACAGCCTCAACAAGGCGATCCAGATCCGTCCCGACTACGACGACGCCATGGCCTACCTGAACCTGATGTATCGCGAAAGAGCCGACGTGGAATGCGACGATCTCCAGGTTCGGCAAGACGACCTCAAGACGGCCGATCACTGGTCGGATGAAGTCATGCGGGTCAGGAAAGTGAAAGCTGAAAAAGCCGAACAGAACCAAGCCGGCGGAATTGTCGTGGACGCGCCGAAATAACCTCAGCCGACACCGCAGACCCTTCAGAGCCCCGGCCTCCTTCCTGTGAAGGAGGCTTTTTTCTTGCCTGCTATTTTTCCACGCGTCGTCAGCCGGCAGAACAGGATGTTTGCTCCGAAGGTCTTCGGCGCCGGGCAGCCGAATTCGGCCAGAACCTTCCTCATTCCGGGAGCGGAATCGTTGATCCAGCCCGCATAAAAAATCCAAATTTCGGGCGCCGGGCTTTGAGTCCCGAGGTCGAGCATTTTGCTGGCGCTTGCGAACTCGCCGGGAAACGTATCCGCGACAAACTTCCACTCATGGAACGATGGCGACACCACGCTGTACGGTCCGCAGCCCGTACTGGCAAACGGTTCGGAGGGCGGAAAGATCTGCACCACGCCGTGACCGCATAGGTAATAGCCCAGCAGCAGCCCGCTCTCGTAATCGGCCAGCAGCACGGTTCCCGGAGGCGCCGATGCCCGCAAGTCTGCAACAGCGCTCCGCATCAGCACTCTGGATTGATCCTGGGCCCGTATGGCTGGCGGAGGAGCCGGAAACAGATTGCAGACCGCCAGGCAGATCACGATCCCGAGCGACTTGCTCCAATTGGCCACCGGAATCACCGCCGCGATGCCCACCGCCGCCCCGGCGATGGCAAAAGGCGCCAGAAACGAACTGTGCCGCGTGGCTCCCAGCGGATACAAGCCCGCGAGCGCCATACCCCAGCTCACAACCAAGGGAAGGCCGATCAGCAAAGCGAGTTCGCGCGGTGCAGGCCTCTCCGCTGTATGTGCAGGCGTTTCGCGCCCGTGCCATTCTTCTTGCCTGCGCCAAAGCAGGTATGACATTCCCGCCAGAAACGCCAGCAACATCAGTGTGCCCACGAGTCCGTGGCTGAACAAATAGGTAAAGACGCGCAGGGTTTGCGCCGCCACGAATTCAACTGGATTGCGCTCGCCAGGATGGAAGGTCGATCTCCGCAGATACGATTCCAGATCCGCGCGCACCATCCCCGTCTGCCGGAGCCGGGAAACGTGTGTAACCAAAAAATAGGCTGCTATGGCGACCCCGCCGATCTGCCCCGCGCCCCATACCGCGAACAATCTCAGACGGTCATGGAACGGATACAGCCGCAGCAGCAGATACACTCCCATGGAGAAGGCAAAAACCAGCGCCGAGTAATGGGTGAGCAGCGCTCCATAAAGCGAGAGCGTAAACGCAGCCATCCAGGCGGGCGAGTTTCTCTGAATGGCGAGTTCGGAAATGTAAAGGCAGACCGTCATGAAAAACAGCAGCAGCGCATACTGCCGGACCTCCGCCGAAAGGAGAATCAACGAAGGAGCGAAGCACATCAGAAGCAAGCCGAAGAAGGCCGTCGCCCGGTCGGTCACGAGATTCAGCCACCGGTAAAAAAGCCAACAGGCGGCGATTCCCGTCAGAACCGAGGGCATGCGTAGCCACCATTCCGACTGCCCCAGCGCGCGCCAATAGTAAAGCACGAGAATCAGCAGCGGAGGGTGCGCATTGGTCAGTGCCGCGGCCCAGGCCCGGCTGATCGTCGGCTGGCTCGCCAGCAGATTGTGCAGTGCCTCATCCGGATTGAGAAACAGTCGGCAGGCCGGAATCAGCCTGGCGACAAATCCTATCGCCAGGACAATGGCGGGCAGCGCGTTCTCAAACGGAGGAATCTTCCGGAGTTCTGGACCTGACATGGCTTGCTGGCGTGGTCTTCTCGCACTGGATGAAGTCATGCGTGGTATGGAAGTCCCGCGATTTGCAAATGATACTACGGAGGAGTTTGCGGCTGACTGTCGATTTCGTCTGGACTCATTTCTGATCGTCGAGGTTCACGCGGTAGAAGAGGCGGGAAATGCTATCCTGATTTTGGACAACTCCGCAGTCCACCACAAGACATGAGCGCGCGTGCTTCCATCACCGAGCCACCCATGCCGGCGAGCCCCGGCCGCTGGCAGGGATGCGTGTCGGTGATCGTCCCGGTTTACAACGAGGCGGCGCACCTCGACGAATTGCTGCAGGCCATCCATGCCTCGCCGGCGAAAAAAGAAATCATCATCGTCGACGACGGCTCAACCGACGGCACCCGCGAAAAGCTGCGGGCCCTGCCGCCGATGGATGATGTCACGGTTGTGTGCCACGAAAAAAACTGCGGCAAGGGAGCGGCGATTCGCACCGCCCTCGCTTACGCCCGCGGCGAGTATGTGCTGATCCAGGATTCCGATCTGGAATACGACCCGCAAGATTATCCCGCTCTGCTGCGCCCGCTCGAAGCCGGCACGGCGAACGTCGTCTACGGCGTCCGCCCCGACCGTCCCGAGCGCGGCCTGCGCTTCTTTCTCGGAGCCAAGCTGCTCACCCACCTCACCAATCTGCTTTACCACGCCGGCATTCACGACGAAGCGACCTGCTACAAAGCGGTTCGCCGCTCGCTGCTGGCGCAGATGCAACTGCAGTGTCATCGTTTCGACTTCTGCCCCGAAGTCACTGCAAAGCTCCGCCGGATGGGAGAGAAGATCCAGGAAGTTCCCATCTCCTACCATCCCCGTTCGACCGAAGAAGGAAAGAAGATTCGCCACTCCGACGGCTGGCAAGCCATCTGGACGCTGATCCGCTACCGCTTCATCCCCCGCCGCCGCTGGCTGCGCCCCGTTCCGGGCGCGCAACAGCCACCCTTCGCCGTTAGCTTCTCTCGCATT
>DATHQJ010000182.1:0-15205 GCA_035482825.1 Binatus sp. (SeqCode)
GGCGCGCCCCTCAGGATGACAAGAATGGTGGCGAGGTTTTGAGTCTCTACATGCGTAAATCTTCACATCTGTCGAAGAAGTCGGTAATGCTTGGCCCGCGCTTCTTGCGCGCCTTCGCGTTCGCCGCGGAGAAGCATGCAAAGCAAACACGTAAGGCGTCGACCATTCCCTACATCGCGCACCTGATGGGGGTTGCCTCATTGGTGCTCGAGGCTGGAGGCGATGAAGATCTGGCCATTGCCGCGCTGCTGCACGATGCGGTTGAGGACTGCGGCGGAGCGCCCATGTTGAAAGAAGTCCGGCGCCGGTTTGGCAGTCGCGTCGCCAAAGTCGTAGACGGCTGCACCGACGCCGACACTGATCCCAAGCCGCCGTGGCGCGAACGCAAGGAAAAATATATCTTGCACCTGCAGTCTGCCGACGCCGATACGCGGCTGGTTTCAGCCGCCGACAAGCTGAACAACGTCCGCTCCATCCTCAGCGATTACCGTTCAATCGGCGAATCTGTCTGGTCAAGATTCACCGGTGGACGCGAGGGCACTCTTTGGTACTATCGGACTTTGGTGGAGGTATTTCTCCAGCATCCGCGGAACCGCATCACCCGGGAACTGGAACTGGCCGTGACGGAACTGGACTCATTGGCCCCGGGGGATGCGATCTCCGATGGCCGATGAGCATCACTCGCCGTCAAGGCACGAAGGCATGGCGCGCACCATCGATCAAATTCGCGCTTCGAAGCTGCCCTCCAATCTGATGCAGTTTGCCGCGCGCGGGGCGCTGCAAGTCTCGGCCGCCGAGAACCTCGAGATCCTGGTCTATCTCGCCCGCCACAACCCGGTGTTTGGCGCCACGGCTCGCATGACCCTGGCCGGATGGGACGAAAAGGCGTCGCGGGCCGCCGCCGCCGATCCTCAAACCTCGCGCGAAGTGCTGGACTATTTGATCTCTCCCGACAATTTGCGACCCAAGTTGCTGCCGACTCTGTTGGAGAATCCTTCCATAGCAGAGGCGCAGCTGGCGAAACTTGCCATCGGCGTGGCGCTGGAATCGATCGATATGATGCTGAAGAGTCCGCGCGTGCGGTTGCTGCCCGGCGTCCTGAAGACCCTCCAGGCAAACCCCTACCTGCCGAAGGAAAGAGCCGAAGAATTGCGAACTCTTGTGTCCAGCCTTCAAGAAACTCCCGCTGCGGTCGCAGAGGGCGCACCCGCCGGTGAGCCCCAACCAGCCGCGGCCGACGCTCCGGCGGCAGCGGCGACTGAAACGCCCACGGACGAGTGGGCCGACGACGAGGTCCTCACCGCCTACCTCAAGGAGCACGCCGTCGACATTGCCGCCGAGGGCGACAAGCCGTTCCAGGCCATCGGAGGAATTCTGGAATTGCTGGGTGAGGATTATTTCCCGGTTATCGAAACCGCGGAAGCCCCCGCGCCCGCCGAACCGGTGGCCTCGACATCGGCGCCCTCGACACCAGGCAACGCGCCCGCGCCAAAGACGGGCGCTTTCAAGAAAGCGCCAGTCCCCGTCGTGCGCGAAAATGCGCTGCAGAAAATCAACCGCCTCGACGTAAAGGGGCGCATCCAGCTGGCGCTGAAAGGCAACAAGGAAGAACGCTCGCTTCTGATTCGCGACGGCACTAAGGTGGTGGCGCTGGCTGTCCTGGAAGCGCCCAAGCTCTCCGACGGCGAGGTGGAAAAATTCGCCAGCCAGAAGAACGTGCTCGAGTCCGTGCTGCGCCAGATTCCCCTCAAGCGCCGCTTTATGAAGAACTACAAGGTGGTCCGGAATCTGGTGTCCAACCCGCGCACCCCGCTCGACCTGGGCCTGGGCTTGATGAAACACCTGTTAAGCGTGGATTTGAAAAACATTTCGGGCAATAAGGAAGTCTCCGAGACGGTCCGCAAACTGGCGCTGAAAATGTACAAACAGAAAGAAGATCAAGCCAATAAAAAGTAAGCCGCTAAATCTAAATCTAAATCTAAATCTAAATAAAGCTCGACCGCTTCGATGACGCCCTCGGATCCTATCGCCGATCTGCTGAAAACCGCCAAGACTATCGCCGTGGTCGGCCTGTCCTGTAATCCCATGCGCCCCAGCCACGGCGTCAGCGCCTACATGCAGAGCCACGGATATCGCATCATCCCGGTGAATCCCATGATCGATGAGTGCCTCGGGGAGCCGGCTTACCGATCGCTGCTCGAGGTGAAGGAGAAAATGCCTGAGAAGATCGACATTGTGAACATCTTCCGCCGCCCGGAATTTGTGGAAGCGATCGTCGACCAGGCCATCCAACTCCGAGTCCCGGCTATCTGGATGCAGGAAGATGTGATCCACGAAAAAGCGGCGGAAAAGGCCCGCCAGGCTGGAATCTTCGTCGTGATGGATCGCTGCATCCTTAAGGAACACCGGGCGCGATTTCGCTGAGCATCAGAAGCAGTCGCAGAAGCACTGCCGCAGTAACGACAACCGCAGAAGGACTAAGCTAGACTCGTGCCACTCTCAGGAGACCCCTTGAATTCCGACGCAACCTTGCCACCCTCCGAACCTTTATCATCCACACCAGTCGCACCCACGCAGCCCTCGACTCTGCGCACGATCTTCATCGGCAAAGACGGCCTCCGCGCCGGCTGGAGCCTGCTGATCTTCATCGCCATCTTGGCTGCCATTGCCATCTCCGTAAACGTCATCGGCCACAAGCTTTATCCGCCTCGCCACAAGCTTTATGCGCCTGCTCCCAACGCAGCTCCGCAGAAATCCGCTACACCGCGCTTCGTGGTCCTCAGCGAGTTCATTCCGTTCCTCATAGTCTTTTTCGTTACCTGGATCATGTCGAAGATCGAGCGCCGCCCCAACTCTATATACGGATTCGGCGACAGCCGCAAGTTCGCGCACTTCTTCGCTGGCCTGGCTTGGGGAGTCATCTGTCTCTCACTTCTCGTCCTGACCCTCTGGAAAACCGGACTTCTCGTCTTCGATGGCCGCCTGCTCTTTGGCAGTGACATTCTGCGCTACGGCGCAATCTGGCTGCTCGGCTTTGTTATGGTCGGACTGCTCGAAGAGTACCTGACGCGTGGCTACCTGCAATACACGCTCACCCGCGGCCTGGCCGGCTTTTACCAGTGGGCTTTCAAGGCCCGCCACAGCCACGCCCTGGGATTCTGGACCGCAGCCATCATCATGTCCATCCTCTTCGGTCTGGGCCACAGCAGCAATCCAGGCGAATCTCCCATCGGCCTGCTCTCCGTCGGCTTGGCCGGCATGGTCTTCTGTTTCAGTCTCTGGCGCACCGGCTCTCTCTGGTTCGCCATCGGCCTGCACACTTCATGGGACTGGGGCCAATCCTTTCTCTACGGCGTCGCCGACAGCGGGATGATGGCCGAGCACCACCTCCTCGCCACACACCCCGTAGGCAAGCCGATCCTAAGCGGCGGAGCAACCGGCCCGGAAGGCAGCATCTTCATCGTCGCGACCCTGGCCCTCATCAGCCTCATCATTCTCTTCACTCTGCCCCGCACCCAACATGAGGCCACTCCGGAGCGATCCGCTTAAATGAGTGTGGGGCGGACACTCCCTTCGGCTTCGCTCAGGGCAAGCTCTGTCCGGCGCTTTTGACTTTGAGTTCGCTTCTTTAGAGTTTGCTTCCGGCAGGGTAGCAGTCTGGTGCTCGTTCACTGACGTCACATTCAATATCCGCGTCAAAGGCAGCGGACAAAGCTTGCCCTGAGCGAAGCCGAAGGGAGTGTCCGCTCCACACGACCTAGCGCCCAACCCCTACAAATACTACAGTGGCGTCGTCGCGAAGGTTTGCTCCGTTGGAGAACGAACGCACGTCATCCACAATGGTGACCGCCGAGGCGCCCGTTTTCACCGCATGTTCAGCCAGGCGGCACAGACCGTACTCTTCTTCATTGGTGTTCTCAGCTTCGGTGATGCCGTCACTATAGAAGATGAGCTTCGATCCCTCGGACAACGAAACCTGCGTCTCGGAATAATCTCCGCAGCCGAGTCCCAACGGCAGGCCGCGTTCCGTGTCGAGGAAGTGCTCGCCGTCGGCGTCGATGAACAACGGCCGCAAATGTCCGGCGTTGGCAAAGATTACGGTGCGCGTCGCCGGGTCAAGAACGGCATACACCATGGTCACAAATTTTCCGGCGGGAAAATCGTCCACCAGAACTTGATTCAAGCGGGTCAACACTTCGCCCGGGGTACGGCAGGCTTCGGCCAGCGAGCGCATGACGCCGCGCGTGGCGGACATCAACAGCGCGGCAGCCGTGCCTTTGCCCGATACGTCGGCCAGAACCAGCCCCCAGCGCCCGTCAGGAAAGGGAATGAAGTCGTACCAGTCGCCGCCCACGGCGCGCGCAGGCACGCTCAAACCGGACACCACAAACCCCGGAATGTAAGGAGAACACTTGGGCAACAGCGCCTGCTGCATGGCGCGCGCCTCCTGAGCCTCCCGGTCCATGACCGCGCGTTCGGCACGCTCCGACTGGATGCGTCGCGCGTTATGAATCGCGATGGCAACGTGATCGCACAGCGCCTGCAAAATTCGCAATTGCTGGCGCGGGAACGCGTCCAGTTCCGGATGCGACGCCGTGAACACGCCCACCAGATGTTTGTCGACGCGCAGCGGAATGGCCACCTCAGAGAGCGTCGCTGCCTGGCAGCCGATGTAGTACTGGTCCTCGCGGACGTCGGGCGCATAGCGCAGCTGACCGGTGGACGCGACGTATCCGACCATGCCCTCGTGGCCGATCTTCAGGCGATGCCCTTTGCCAGGCTCGCAGCATTCACTGCAGCCGAGAATCCCCGCGAGCACCATCTCGGCGCGGTCCTCGTCGTGCAGATAGATGCTGGCTTCCAAACAGCCAAAGGAATGCGCGACTTCGTTGACCACACTGTCGATGAGTTCGTCGAGGTCGAGAATCGAGGTGATTCTCTGCGCAGCTTTTTGTACCCGCTGCAGGTCATCGACGAAATCGGCGGGCACAGCGCGAACGGGAACAACTTGGTTGCTGGCGGCGTTGGGAATTGTAGCCATGAGCGCAAATCCTGCTTGCTGAAGTAGCCTAACTGCACTCCTGCTGTTGTCACATAAGATGTCCCGCGAGGCTGCTACGACTCTTTCTTTGCTTCGGCAGAACGGCCCTCTGAGCCCCGCGAACGCTGACGTTTTGTTTCTTCCATGCGCTCCCGGATGCGCTTCTCGATGCCCTCGTTCGTAGGCCGGTAATACACGCGATCGCGCAGATTGTCGGGCAGGCATTGCATGTCGGCGACTTTGGCTTCCAGGTCGTGAGCGTATTGATATCCGTGACCGTAGCCGAGTCCTTTCATTAAACTGGTGGGAGCGTTGCGCAAGTGCAGCGGCACCGAGTCGGCCGCAGTCTGCTCGACATCCCGCTGCACTTCGCCGTAAGCCGTGTACAGGGCGTTCGATTTAGGAGCAACCGAAAGATAAACCACAGCTTGAGCCAGCGCCAGATTGCCCTCCGGCATGCCGATGAAGTCCACCGCGTCGCGTGCCGCCATGCACAACGAAAGCGCGTTGGGATCGGCGAGGCCAATATCCTCGACAGCCATGCGCACGACCCTCCGCGCCACATAAAGCGGATCTTCTCCGGCCTCCAGCATGCGTCCCAGCCAGTACAGAGCCGCATCCGGATCGCTATTGCGCACCGACTTGTGCAGCGCGGAAATCAGGTTGTAATGCTCTTCCCCCGATTTGTCGTAGAGCAGAATGCGCTTCTGCAAAGCATCGCGAACAATGTCGTCAGTAATCTCCGCCGAATCGTTCACCGCGGGTGCACCATTTCTCGCGTCCTTTGCGAGAAGTGGGGGTTTTGCCAGTCCCGCCGCCACTTCCAAAACGTTGTAAGCACTCCGCGCATCCCCGCTGGTATAACTGGCGATTTTCTTCAGCACGGCGTCGGAGGCCGTCAGATTCATCTCGCCGAGACCGCGCTCATGATCCCCGAGAGCGCGCCGCAGCAACAACACGATCTGTTCCTCCGTCAGGGGTTTCAGCACATACACGCGACACCGCGACAGCAAGGCCGAATTAATTTCAAACGAAGGATTCTCGGTAGTCGCGCCAATCAGCCGGATGTTGCCCTTTTCCACGTGCGGCAGAAACGCGTCCTGCTGGGCTTTGTTGAAGCGGTGAATCTCATCGATGAAAACAATCGTGCGCGTGCCGTACTGGCGGGCCCGCTCAGCATCGGCCATGACCTGCTTGATCTCTTTGATTCCGGCCAGCACCGCGGAAAACTCAATGAACTCCGCTTTGGTCATGTGCGCGATGATCTTGGCCAGCGTGGTTTTGCCCGTCCCCGGAGGTCCCCAGAAAATCATCGACCCGGTATCGTCGCGGTCCACCTGCGTGCGCAGCGGTTTGCCGGGACCGATCAGATGCTCTTGCCCGACGTACTCATCGAGGGTGCGTGGCCGCATGCGGTCCGCCAGCGGCCGCGCAGCCTCGGCGGCACCGCCGGCATTCGGGATGGGTTGGAAGAGGTTCACGACCTCAATTGAACGCGACCGCCTTCGTCGCTTCCACAAACTGGAGTTCCGGCGCGGCTGGAAGTGCGCCAATTTCCGCCGCGTACTGGTAGAACAATCGCAAGCCTTCCAGACAGCCGGCATCGAGTTGGTAATGAATATTCTGGGTCAGATAACTTCGCACATCGCCTTCACTCATCTCCAGCCGCATGGCCCACTCGCGCACAATCTGATTGAGATTCTCTGGCTCCAGCCCGTGATCGCGCGAGCTCTGAAATACCGCCGGCAAATCCAGCGACGGGTTAGTCTCGCGCAATGCCGCGCTGCGCACCGCCCAGAAGGCGAAGACAAAGGGCTTGCCGGTGTAGCGGATCCATTCCTCCGCAAGATCGAGAGTCTCATAGCGCGCCCGGTCAATCTTCAACGCCGGATCGCCGATCAGCAATCCCGCATCGTGCCCGGCCAGCATCGCTTCGACATCGGGCGCCATCGGGGTGAAAGTCCTGCCGCCGCCCAGCCACTTCTCGAACAGAATTTTCGTCAGTGCCACCGATGTCAGCGACGACGTATCGAGCGCGACGCTGCGCACTTTCTCGATCGCAACCTTGCTGACCAACAGAATCGAGCGCACCGCCCGCCGCGAAGCGATGGCCACCTCGGGAAGCACCATCAACTCAGGATTTGCCCCATACGCAGCCGCCGGAATAATGCCGATGTCGGCCGAGCCCTCCGCCAGAGCCTGAGCGCAAGCCGAGGGCAGAGTATAGGAAATATCAAACTCGCTGCCGGGGTCATGATCCGCCCCGCGGTGCTCGAAATCCCACATGAGGGGGGCTGTATTCAGGTAAGAAATGGCGGAAATGCGTAAACGTCTCATTTTCCACAATTTTAACAAACCTCGTGTGACGGATGTCCTTGACTCCGCTGTCGGCCCATGATTACAGTCCGCTCGGAGCCCAAAGTGTCCAATGCCGTAGTATCTCCCGCCGAAACTCATCTGTTAGAGTGGCTGGCCATTTCGCTGACGCCCGGCCTGGGGCCTACGAAGGCCCGAAAACTGGTCGAACATTTCGGATCGGCGGAAGCCGTGTTCCGCGCTTCCCTGACTGAACTCGAAGCCACCGGCATTCAGGCCGTGTCGGCCCAATCGATCGCCACGGGAAAGTCAGCGGAGCTGGCGCGCGAAGAGATTGCCCGCGCCGCCGCAGCGGACATCGCCATGGTTTCGCTCGATGATCCCTCCTACCCGCCGCGTCTGAAAGAAATTTATGATCCTCCGCCAATTCTTCGAGTTCGCGGCAATCCCGACGTGCTCACCCGCCCCGGCATCGCCATGGTGGGAACGCGCCATCCCACGCCCTACGGTTCCGGCATGGCCGAGCGTCTGGCCTGCGATCTCGCCGCGCAAGGTCTGGTCATTATTAGTGGCATGGCCCGCGGCGTCGACACCGCCAGCCACCGCGGCGCCATCTCGGCCAAAGGCAAGACCGTCGCCGTGTTTGGCACAGGCGTCGACGTAATCTATCCCAAGGAAAATTCACGTCTCGCGGAACAGATTCTGGCTTTAGGAGGCGCACTGATCTCTGAGTTTCCTCTGGGAACCTTTGCCGCACCGCAAAACTTCCCCATTCGCAACCGGATCATCAGCGGCATGTCAGTCGGAGTACTCGTCCTCGAAGCCGCGGAATATTCCGGCACGCGCATCACCGCGCGCTGCGCCCTCGAACAGAATCGCGACGTTTTCGCCGTCCCCGGCAACGTCACCAACAAGAATTCCTGGGGACCGAACACCCTCATCAAACAGGGCGCCAAACTGGTTGCGACCTGGGAAGACGTGTGGGAGGATCTCCCGCCAGAAGTGCGACTTGCACTGACTCCGCCCGCCTCGCCTGAATCCCCGGGCTCCTCGTCCGCATCTCTATTCCCGGACGAAGGGCTCCCTCCTCACGAAAAGCGAATCCTGCGCCTACTGAAAGCCGACGAGGCCACCCACATCGACGAAATTGTCGAGAAGCTGGAGAACGATTTGTCGTCGTCGGAAATCTTCGCCGCACTCTTCGAACTGGAGTTGGCCGGCAAGATCAGGCAGATGCCGGGAAAGAATTTTGTGAAAAGCTTCTAGAGAGCTGTCAGCTATCAGCCGTCAGCTCTCAGCTTGTTCGCCGTGAAGGAGGCTGATGTGCAGGACTTCCGAAATCTTAAGGTCTGGGAGAAGGCGCATGCGCTGACCCTCGATGTCTACCAGGTCAGCAGATCGTTTCCGCGGGAAGAGATGTATGGTTTGACCAGCCAGATGCGGAGAGCTTCTGCCTCGATCGGCGCTAACATCGCTGAGGGAGTTTGCCGGCGAGGCGACGTAGATTTCGCGCGTTTCCTGCAAATCGCCGCAGGTTCGGCCAGCGAAGTACAGTATCACCTGCTATTGGCCAGGGACCTGGAGTTATTGAAGAGCCAGGATTATCAGCGCCTTTCGGACGAAGCAGTTGAGGTAAAACGGATGCTCGCATCGCTCATGCAAAAGCTGAGAGCTGATAGCTGAGAGCTGGCAGCTTTCTCCCAGTAACTTGTTGCGCACTTGACATTCGTGCTAGCTTCAAATCGAACTCCAACGAAACTGAGGATAAATTGTCAAAAGGTTTAGTCATTGTCGAATCGCCGGCCAAGGCGAAGACCATCCAGAAATATCTGGGTAAGGGCTTCACGGTCGAGGCTTCACTCGGTCACGTGAAGGATTTGCCCAAGAGCACTCTGGGTGTGGATACCACGAACGGCTTCGAGACGGATTACGTCGTCATCCCTGGCAAAGAGAAAGTTGTGGCCAAGCTGAAGAAGCTGGGCGCCGCGGCCGATTTCATCTTCCTGGCGCCTGACCCGGACCGCGAGGGTGAAGCCATTGCCGCCCATTTAGCGTTCGAACTCGGCGACAACGGCAAAGCAAAAAAGCCGAAGAAGCTGAAAAAGGGAGAAGAAGCGCCTCCGCCGCGCATTCAGCGCGTTACTTTCAACGAAATTACCAAGCGTGCAGTGCAGGCGGCGTTTGAGCATCCCCGTGCCATTGATCAAAATCTGGTCGACGCCCAACAGGCCCGCCGCGTGCTCGATCGGCTCGTCGGATATCAGGTGTCCCCGCTCCTCTGGGACAAAGTTCGCCGCGGCATTTCCGCGGGTCGCGTCCAAACAGTCGCTCTCCGCCTGATCGTCGAACGCGAACGCGAGATCAAAGCGTTCCAAAAAGTCGAATACTGGACGATCGACGCGCACCTCGCCGCCAGCAAGCCGCCCGCCTTCGACGCGCGTTTCATCGGCAAGGGCGAGGAAAAAGTTGAAGTCACCAACGGCGAGGACGCGGAAAAAATCCGCGCCGCGCTCGAAACCGCCGATTGGGTCGTGCGGACGGTCGACAAGAAAGAGCGCCGGCGCAATGCAGCGCCTCCATTCACCACCAGCAAGCTGCAACAGGATTCCTCGCGCAAGCTGCGGTTCAGCGTGAAGCGCACCATGATGATCGCGCAGCGCCTGTATGAAGGCGTGGAACTCGGCGAAGAAGGCTCGGTCGGCCTCATCACCTACATGCGTACCGATTCGACCCGCGTCGCGCCAGAGGCGATCCAGGAAGTCCGCGAATATGTGGGCAAGGAATATGGTCCGCAATATTTGCCCGAGCAGCCCAATACCTTCAAAGAGAAAAAAGATTCGCAGGGAGCGCACGAGGCGATTCGTCCGACTTCGGCGATGCGTCATCCCGACCAGATCAAACAATACCTAAAAGAAGATGAGTTCAAAGTTTACAAGCTGATCTGGCAGCGCTTCGTCGCCTCGCAGATCAATCCCGCTGTCTTCGATCAGACCACGGTCGACATCGACGCCAAAGCCAAAACTGGCAACGACGTCTACTGGTTCCGCGTTACCGGATCGGTGCTCAAATTCGACGGATTCCTCAAAGTCTACGAAGAATCCAAAGAAGGCAAGGACGAGGAAGACGAGGAGCTCAAACACAAACTCCCCGCGCTCGATGCCGGACAGAAACTCACGCTCAAGGAACTGAAGCCCGAGCAACACTTCACCGAGCCTCCGCCGCGTTTCAACGAAGCCTCGCTGGTGAAAGAGTTGGAAGAACGCGGCATTGGCCGCCCGTCAACCTACGCCGCGATTCTAACCACGATTCAAGAGCGCCAGTACGTGCAGAAAATCGGCGGCAAATTCTCGCCCACCGAAATCGGACTGGTGGTCACCGACCTGCTCGTCGAAAATTTCCGCGACATTTTCGACCTGCAATACACCGCGCGCCTCGAAGAAGAACTCGACGAAATCGAAGAAGGCAAAGAGAAGTGGCAGGATGCGCTTGCCGACTTCTACAAGAAATTCCAGAAAGACCTCAAATATGCCGAAAAGCATATGGAGAACATCAAGCGGATGGCCAAGCCCACAGATGAGAAGTGCGAGCTGTGCGGCGCTCCGCTGGTGATCAAGTGGGGCAAGCACGGTTCCTTCTACGCCTGCAGCACTTTCGACAAGGAAGATCCGAACACCTGCAAGTTCACTAAAGAGAATCCGATTAACCTGCCCGATCTCGATTCCGCCGACGTGCAGGAAACGACGCAGGAAGAATATTGCGAAAACTGCGGCCGCCTGATGGTGCTCAAGCGCGGACGCTTCGGTCAGTTCATGGCCTGCACCGGATATCCCGACTGCAAGACCACACGCCGTCTCGACCAAGGCAAAAAAGTTCCTGACATACCTCTCGACGAGCTTTGCCCCAAGTGCGGCCGCAACATGATGATCCGCCACGGACGCTACGGCGAGTTCACCACCTGCAGCGGCTATCCCGAATGCAAATACGTGAAGCAGAATTTCATCGGCGTAAAGTGCCCCGAGTGCAAAGACGGCGACTTGGTCGAAAAGCGCGCAAGAAAAGGCAACACGTTCTACGGCTGCGGGAATTATCCCAACTGCAAGTTCACGTCGGCGCACAAGCCGCTTCCCGAGAAGTGTCCGAGTTGTGGCAGTGAATATCTGGTAGAAAAGAATCTGAAGGCCGGCCCGGTCATCGCCTGCCCCAACAAAGAATGTGATTATGAACGCCCGGCTCCGCCTCCCGAAGCGGCGGCGACCACAGCCTGATAGATTGAGTAATTGAGGAATCTAGTAATTGGCAAACTTAATTACTCGAGTCGCAATTACTCAATCACCAAGTTTCCCAACTACCAAATCCAGCTTTGAGGTGCTCTCATGTCCAAAAAGCCAACGACCGCCGATGCTCAACTGGTTCTGCAACTCTACGATCTTCGCCGCGAAGCCGAAATGCGCAAAGCCCGCAACTGGTGGGCCGGTGAATTCTTCCCCCAGAGTGCGGACGACATCATGGCGGTTGCATTCACCATGGGATCGCAGGAAAACAACTGGTTCCGCCAGGTCGCCGGCTACTGGAACATGGCGGCGTCGTTTGTCTTATTGGGCGCTTTGAATGAAGAGTTATTTCTGCAGCCGGCGTGCAGCGGCGAAATGTTCCTCATCTTCGCCAAGGTTCATCCTTTCCTGAAAGAGGTGCGCGCGAAGATTGGCGACCCGCATTTGTTTATGAACATCGAGAAGGTCGTGACGCGCACCAAGTGGGGCCGGGAACGCCTGCAATTCATGCTCAAGCGCGTAGAGACGTTGCGCCAGAAGCGCGCGGAGCGCAAGGCAAGCTAGAAAAATCGAATGCCGTGTCCGTGTCCCGCCGGTCTAGGGCTGTACAGGACGGGGATACCGCCGCTGCGCGCCTCAAGTCTCCACCGCGTGTGCAAGAGCCGCAGGTACTAAAGATGAGAGCACCCGCACTCACCTCATCTGTTATCCTAATCGGCTGTGCGGATGATCTGGTGGTTTCTGATCCTGGGCCTAAGCACGCTGGTCGTAGTGTGCGTGGCCATCGCCCTGTATGTGCGCCTGCGGCGGCACCTGCAGAAATCCCACGCCTCACACGACGGAACTGTCAGTGACCTAAAACCGTGATTTGGCGCGCGAAGCGCGAGGTCCGTGGAAGGGCTCGACTTCAGTCGCGCCGCATAGCGTTCAGCATGGAGCGGGCTTTAGTCCCTGAAGATTGTGTCCCGGGCAGCGTCGAACGCTCAAGGTTTTGATTTTCGATTGGGAGATCGCCCTATGGCAAAGTCGGCAATCCAAGCTTTAAACACTCCGCAGCAACGCGCAATCGAGACCTCGCGGCAAGTTGCTCTGGTCGTCGGCGCGAGTCTGGTGGTAGCGTTGTGCGCGCGCATCACAATTCCTCTGCTCCCGCTGACTCCGGTTCCGCTCACCGTGCAGAACCTTGGCGTTCTGCTGGTTGGTTTGCTGCTGGGCAGCCGCCGCGGCTTCGCGGCGCTGGCGCTCTACCTGGTCGAGGGCACTGTGGGCCTGCCGGTGTTCAGTCCCGGTCCCGGCGGGATCGCGCAGTTGCTCGGCCCGACCGGCGGATTTCTGTTGGCGTATCCCTTCGTCGCATTCCTCGCGGGATATATCTTCGAGCGCGGAACGAAAAGCTTTCTGCGTGCCGCCGTCGCCGGATTGCTGGCCGAGATCTTGCTCTTCGCCGGAGGATTGACGGGGCTTTATCTATACACACATTCACTGGCCAAGGCCGCCTATTTCGGCCTCTACTGGTTCATTGCGGCTGAGATTATCAAGGTGATGTTGGCCGCGGCCGTGGCCACGCGCTTTCGACGAGGCGCAGTCCAACAATAGATTTCCTGGACTTCATAACCTGAGTTTATAACTGGAGTTCCTAAGATGACAGCAGTAACTGAAACAACCAAGGCGCCGGGCAGCAGGTCCTCCGGGCAAGTGCGCGAAATTACCGTTGCCCACAGCCCCGATTCCGACGACGCCTTCATGTTCTACGGCCTGGCCACGAACAAGGTTCGCACCCCAGGCCTGCGCTTCACCCACACGCTGTGCGACATCGAGACGCTGAATCAGAAAGCCCGCGAAGGCGTCTACGACGTCAGCGCGATTTCGTTTCACGCCTATCCGTATGTACAGGACAAATACGCGCTGATGACCTGCGGCGGCAGCGTGGGCGAGGGCTACGGCCCCATGATCGTCTCGCCGCGTCCGTTCACCGCGGCCGAAATCAAAACCAAGCGCATCGCTGTGCCGGGCACGCTCACCACCGCCTACCTCGCGTTGCAGTTGTTCGCTCCCGGAGTCGAAACCGAAGTCGTGCCTTTCGACCAGATCATCCCACAAGTGCTCGAAGGAAAATTCGAAGCCGGCCTGATCATTCACGAAGGCCAGCTCACCTACGACAAATCAGGCCTGCACCGCATCGTCGATCTCGGCCGATGGTGGCAGAAGGTGACTGGCCTGCCGTTGCCCTTGGGCGGCAACGCGATCCGCCGTGCCCTCGGCCCAGAGTTGATGCCGCTGGTTTCCGCAGCCTTGCGCGAGAGCATTCAGTACGGACTTGATCATCGAGAAGAAGCTTTGTCCTATGCGATGCAGTTCGCCCGCGATCTCGACACGCAATCGGCCGACAAATTCATCGGCATGTATGTGAACGAGCGCACCCTCGATTACGGCCCCGACGGCCGCGAAGCCGTCCGCCGCCTGCTCGACATGGGCCACAAAGCCGGCATCATCGGCCCCGAAGCGAAAGTGGAATGGGTGTAGCTGCGAGCTTCGAGTTGCGAGCTTTGAGCTAAGAGCCCTATCTCTCGATATCCACGAAGGCTTCGCTGCGAGTCCTGAACAACCCGGGGCATCTGCTCTTTCTTGCTCGCAGCTCAAAGCTCGCAGCTTGCGGAACGAATCGTCGTCATGCCCACTACTCTAGTGCCCCAAACTCTCCTCATCGACGCCGACGACACGCTCTGGGAGAACAACATCTATTTCGAGCGCGCCATCGCGCGATTCATCTCGTTCCTAAATCACCACGAGTTCTCGCCCGAACAAGTCCGCGAGGTGTTGAACGACGTCGAGCGCGAATGCATCGTCACCCACGGCTACGGCCTGCACAGCTTCGCCCACGCTCTCGTTGCCACCTTCGAGCGGCTCAGCACGCAACCGGTTACCCCGGAGTTGCACGCGCAGATCCGCAGCTTCGCCGCCAGCATTGAAAATCACCCCATCGAATTCATCTCCGACGTCCCCAAAACGCTCGAGTATTTGTCAGGGCGGAACCGTCTCATCCTGCTGACGAAGGGGCACGTTCCCGAGCAGTCCGGAAAAGTCGAGCGCTCCGGACTCAAGCAGTATTTCGCCGCAGTCGAAATCGTGGCCGAAAAGGACGCCGCCGCCTACGCCCGCGTCGTCGAAAAATACGAACTCTCGCACGACACAACCTGGATGGTCGGCAACAGTCCGAAATCCGACATCAATCCTGCCCTAGCCGCCGGACTGAACGCGGTTTTCGTTCCTCACGGCGACACCTGGATTCTGGAGCATGAAGAAGTCAACCCTGCTCCTCCGCGGCAAAAACTCCTGATCGTCGGGGGCTTCGCCGAACTGCGCGACCATTTCTAGGTCTGGCAGAAAATCTCTAACCACAGAGGACACAGAGGAACACGGAGGAATCAAAACCTCGGTGAAAACTCTGTCCCCCCGTGGTTAAGCCTTTACGCCGTAAAAGTAATCCAGAGTCGTCAGCGCGTGCGCCCGCCATGGCCCGCCAGTGGCGGAATCCGACTCGTCACCCTGTTTCCGCATTCGTCACTACCGCATCAAA
>DATHQJ010000183.1:0-4321 GCA_035482825.1 Binatus sp. (SeqCode)
ATGGATTGCTCCACTTTCTCGTTCGACTTGCATGTGTTAGGCACGCCGCCAGCGTTGATTCTGAGCCAGGATCAAACTCTCGTTTGAAACCTGATGTCTGCCGACGGGTAGTTGGCAGACTGCCATCGCAGCGCATCCCAATCAGCTTGCAAAAGCCGTTCGGGTTTCAACAGCGCGGATGGCGCCACCATTCAGCCTCCGCCTTGCTCCGAAAAGCAAGTAGAAGTTCATGGTGGTCTATCTTGTGAGATCGTTTCGGACTTATGCCCGAATCCGTTCTCTCACGACTGGCACGTTCAACCTAGTTGTCAAAGACCGAATCGCCTTCCGCCTGAGCGGCGCGCCTTCAGGTCTAGACGGACCCGCTTGCCTGGGCGAACCCAAGAGCGAATCCGGCTGTCCTCGAAACTTTACAACCATATCGTCCACGCCAAACCCTGTCAACCTGCACATCCCACAGTATTTCCACGTGTTTTCCACACGCGAAATCTGTTCTGGATTGAGGCTGGTGGGGAGCTAAAGCTCGTCACAGCACGCAACGATATGGCCTTCCGCTTTGGAATTTCAAAGCACCGATGACTCGGCGCACGCTATTCGCGCAATACCGCAGCGGAAGACAGAAAATTGAGAAAAGATCCTAAATGGAGGTCCTTGCTTTGAAGGTACCCTTCAGAAACCTACAAGTTGTTTCCGAATCAAGTCCCGTGGCCGGGACGACTTGAGAACTCTACATTCTCTGAAAACTTAGATGCCGGGCCGACGCGAGAGATTCACACAAATATGCCCGACTGCCACACTTTGCTCTCGGTGAATTGTTTATACCAGATGAATGCGAAAAATTGCAAGGGGGAATTTAAAAAATACATGGGGATGACCATTTTGGTCCTCACCTGAGAAGGAAAATCGCCCTCTGTGACATCCGTCACAGCCCTAGAACCTTCCGGTTGCGTAAAGATGGTGGGTACGTCGGAGCCCCGCGCACGGAGCCGCGAAGCGGCGAAAGAGTGCAGCCCACGGCGCAAGCCGTGGGATTCGAGGCCCACAACAAGATCAGCCCCGGAGGGGCGAAAGAACATGCCGCATACGTCCGGCAACATTTTGCTTCACTTCATTTTCTCCACGCATGGGCGACGGCCCTTGATCAAGTCAGAATTCCGCGCCGATCTGTTCGCCTATCTTGGAGGGATAATCCGCGAAATGGATGGAACCGCGCTAATCATTAACGGCACCGCCGACCACGTTCACATGCTCGTGCGCGCTCGACCAGTTCATGCGCCGGCGGAAATCGTTCGCGTGGTGAAGGCTAACTCATCCCGCTGAGTGCACG
The DNA here is from genome assembly GCA_035482825.1 of Binatus sp. (SeqCode). Classification (GTDB taxonomy): domain Bacteria; phylum Acidobacteriota; class Terriglobia; order Terriglobales; family Acidobacteriaceae; genus Sulfotelmatobacter. The sequence goes on from DATHQJ010000183.1 coordinate 1,328, forward strand.
AAAAGTGGGATTCAGAATTTGCCTGGCAAACCGGATACGGAGTATTCATGCGTAAGCGAGTCGAACGCCGCGGCCGTCACAAGGTATATCGCCGAGCAAGAAGAACATCATCGGAAGCATTCGTTTCAGGAGGAATATGTGGCCTTCCTCAAGAAGAACAACGTGGCCTACGACGAGAGATATATTTGGGATTAGTTTCTTTCGCCCCTTCGGGGCTCGTTCCGTTTTTTCCTCGAGCCGACCCACGGCTTGCGCCGTGGGCTGCATTCTTTCGCCGCTTCGCGGCTGACGTCGGGCTGACCCCCACATGGAGGATCGATCGACGTAGAATTCTGGCTTATGACTTTGGCTGGCTCGAAGGCGTACCACCGCGGGATTCGGTTGTTTAATGCGCGGGAGTTTTATGACGCGCATGAGGTTTGGGAGGATGTGTGGCGGGAGTCTCACGGGATGGAGAAGAAGTTTTTGCAGGGGCTGATTCAGGCGGCGGTGGCGCTGCATCATCAGTCGACGGGGAATGTGGTGGGGGCTTGTTCGCTAGTGGAGCGGGCGCGGAGGAATCTGGCGGGGTGTCCGGAGGAGTTTGGTGGAATTGCCGTGGGCGAGTTGATTGCGGCGCTCGGGGAATGGCGGGCGGCGGTGGTGGCGGGTGAGGATGCGCCTGGGTGTCCGGTGATTGCGGGGACCTTCTAACTCTCGGCTTCCGGCTTCCGGGTCTCGGCTTCCGGCTTCCGCAGCAGCTTCAGAATCGAAAGCATTCGAGCTGCGCTCGAAGGACAGCCGGGGGCGGCTGTCCCCACACGAATCTTTCGCGTGTGAAACTCTCTCTCCGTTTTTCCTTATGACTTTATTCTTTGGGGAATTCCAGGGTTACGAATTTGGCAGGGGCTTGGCCGGTGTTGGTGATGCTGTGGGAGTAGCCGCCGGGGAGCCATTTGACTTGGCCCGACATGAAGTGACCGGGCATGGGCCCCGACATTGGGCCGGTGCCTTCGACGTCGCTGCGAATGTCGAGGTCTGTGACGGCGACTAGCAGGTGGGGGCCGGCGTGGTGGTGGGTGGGGACGACACCGCCGGGCTGCAGTTCGAATTCGGTGACGCGGATGCCGTCCTTGACGAAGAGAATTTCTGCGGTGCCGCCCCGGAGGATGTCGAGGCCGCGGGTTGCGTCCCATTGGAAAGTGGAGTGGCGGAGTTTGTCGTCCTGCAGGAGTTCGACGGTGACGTTGCGGAAGGAACTGTTGGAAACATTGCGGGCGATGTGGGCGTAGCCGCCGGTGAGGAATCCGGTCTGGCCGTCTTGGAGGTTGACGGTAACGGGATCTTTGCCTTGAACGGCGTTCACGACTTCGGAGTCGCCGAGGGTAACGTAGAGGTAGTCGTGGCGATGGCGGTGCAGGAGCGTGTCGGTGTGGGGGGCGACGTCGACGTTGAAGACGCGGACTTGCGCGTTCTCGAAGACCAGGCGGTGGTGGGGCTCGGCGGTGATTTCGACTTCCTTCGTGGCTTGCGCGGTGAGCACAGCGGTGAGGAACAGGACGATGAGGCTGAGGCGCATGGGCGGGATTGTAGCAAGGGCAGTTGCCAGGGGACAGTGGTCAGGGGTCAGTTATTCTTCGCGGGTGACGCGGATCCATTCTTCCATTTGATCGAGGTACTCGGCGAGGGCGCGGCGTCCGGCGGCGGTCAGGCGGTATTCGGTGCGGGGGACACGGCCTTCGAAGAATTTTACGCAGGAGATGTATTGCGCTTCTTCGAGTTTGCGGGCGTGGACGCTGAGATTGCCGTCCGTGGTTTTGAGGACGCGCTTGAGGTCGTTAAAGCTGAGGGAATCGTTGGTGGCGAGGGCGCTGACGATGCCGAGGCGAATGCGCTCGTGGATCAGGCGATCGAGTTCGGGGAGTTCGGGAGCGCGCGGGGCGGACTGCTCGCGATGCTTTTCCCGTGGCTGAGACGCGGGCTTGCGGTGGGATGGAAGTGGTCTAGCCACCGTGTCGCCTCGCGATGAGAAGTCCGAAGAGGATATGCAGGCCGCCGAAACCAGCGGCGAGAAACCAGTTGCCCCACAGGGCGGGCGCGAGCACGGCCAGGCCGCCCAGCAACATGAAGCAGACGCCCATCACGGGGACGATGGGAACGGAGAAAGAACCTCCGGTCATGATGCCGGCGCCGTAGAGCAAGAGCCAGGTGGCGGGGAGCGCGGACTGCAGGCCGGAACGGAATAACAAGAATGTCAGGAACGCGCCGGCGAAGAGTGGCGGCGCGAGGCCTAGCGCGACTTTGCGGGCGGGGCCGGAAAATAACGGGAGGCCGCGGCGGTTTGCCTTCCAGGTGCAGGCAAGTAATCCGATGGCGGCGGCAAGCAGGCCTTCGGCCAGCCAGACGCGGAGCCAGGTAAACGGCGAGCTCTGTTGGGCGGCGAGCCAGGCGGCGGCGAGGGCGGTCACGCCGAGAAGAACTTGTCCCCAGCCCGAGACGGCGGTGAAGGCGGCGGAGCGCTCCATGGTGTCGCGGATGAAGCGCAGGTCGGCGAAGACTTCGGGGGCGGTGCGCGAGGGCGAGACGGACTCGTGCCCGACCGATCGGCGAAAACGGCGGAAGCGGTGAGGGCGCGGGTCGAACATAGAGATAGGGTAACGCCGCGCGCGAGCAGTGTCAAGTACTTTGCGTTGCAAAGAATTAAGCTATAGAGCGCGGCTAGAACTGGCCACCGGCCCCTGAGTTTCAGAGGCATCCTTTTCGGTTCTTTGATCATTTCCCTTTTAAGACTAGACTTTCGGCAAGTGCGGGAGACCCCCCTTATGAAATCGGGCTACTTGGCTGGCGCGGCGGTGGCAGTCCTGGCGGCGGTGAGTGCGATCGCGCAGGTTCCGCTCGTAAACCAGGGATTGATTCCGGCGAGCATTGCGCCGGGGAGCAAGGCGTTTACGTTGACGGTGAACGGAACCGGTTTCGCTTCGGCGGCGGTGGTGAATTGGAACGGGTCGCCGCGGC
>DATHQJ010000184.1:0-2775 GCA_035482825.1 Binatus sp. (SeqCode)
CGCCGGGCAACTCGATGCCGGTCTGCTGGCCGAATCCGTAGGCGCGAATGTATTTGTAGAAACGGTCTTCGCCCAGGCGCAGCGCAATTTTGATCGAGCCCACGTCGCTCGATTCCGCCAGCACACCCCACACCGGAAGCAGGCCGTGCGGCTTCGAATCGCGGATGCGCATGCCGTTGTAGACGATCGATCCCATCTGGCAGTCGAAAACTTCATCGGGATTCGTGAGCTTTTCTTCCAGCGCCGCTGAAATCGTCACGAGTTTGAAGGTCGATCCCGGCTCATACGCATAACTCACCGCGCGGTTAGTCAGCGCGCCGGGCGTGATTTGCTTGCGCTGATTCGGATTGAAGGTTGGGCGGTTGGCCAGCGCCAGGATTTCTCCGGTGTGCGGATTCTCGACGATCACGGTGCCGGCAATCGCCTGCGTGTCGTGAATCGCCTGATCGAGTTCTTTCTCGGCGACGTACTGAATGTTCTTGTCGATAGTCAGGACTAGGTTGTCGCCCGGATCGGGCTGCGTAGCGACGTCGGCGAACCACTTCCGGTGAGCGTCGACCGAGATAAACATTTTTCCCGGCTGGCCGCGAAGCTCGTCGTTGAACTCATGCTCGATGCCGCTCTGGCCGGAATCTTCCATGCCGACAGAACCGAGCACCTGCGCCGCCAGATCGCGCGCGGGATAAAAACGTTTGGGCTCCTTCTGGAAATGAATGCCCTGCAACTTCAGGGAATTGATGCGTTCGATGGTCTCGTCGCTGGCCTTGCGCGCCACCCAGCAGAAAGTTTTGTGAGCGCGGCAGTCCGCCAGCACAACGTTGTAGTCGTCGCCCGTAATGCGAGTGATGAGAGAAACGGCCGTGGGCAGATCTTTAACTTCGGTGGGCACGGCGAACGCGGAATCGACCAGCACCGACATAGCCAACTCGTGGCCGAAGCGGTCGTAGATGACTCCGCGCTTGGCGTCCAGCGGGATGGCGCGCTGCTGCTGATGTCCAGCCTGCTTGACGAACTTGCCGTAGCTGAAAATCTGGAGATAAACGAGGCGCCCGCAGATGACCACGCACCACAGCAGCATTATGGCGCCGAGGAGGTAGAGGCGGGAGTTCTTGCCGGGAGTGGAGTTGGGTGCCATCGAAACCCGTCGTTAGTCGCTGGTCGTTAGTCGTTAGTCTCTCCGCTCTGTCATCCTGAGCGGAGCATGTCGGTGAGCGAAGCGAATCGGCGTGCGCAGTCGAAGGACCCCTTGCACTCGTGCAGCGCCTGCGCCTTCGAAAGGCTCCTCCGCCACGGCCCCCGTGCCGGCACCTTCAGGCAAACATGGCGGCCCAATTACAAGCAGGCCGCCACCGAAACCCAGCCGAGCTTCGCTCGGCGGGCGGACGAATGCGTCCGCCCCTACGCAATCCTTAGTGCCCCGGGATCTCCAACACCGGAACGGCGCTCGCCATCACTGGAGTCTGGCTGTCTGTCGTCGCGGAATCCATGCGGATTACCTGCCCAGGTATCGGCGGGACCAGGCCGATGCGGCGGGCCAGCAGATCGATCCGTTCGGGATCGCGCAACGACGCGTCTTCCAAGCGCAGCGCGTGGTTCATCTCGGTCTTCTCGCTGAGTTCACGTTTGGACGATTCGATCTGGTAGCCGTACTCAATCGCCTTGAAGTGTTGCCAGGCATAAGTAAAGACCAGCAGGAACAGGCACACCAGCGCGGTGCCGAACTGCTTCATCTCGCGGTTGCGCCGCGGATCTTCCACCTTGACCAGACGGGAATTGTCGATCGCCTTGGAGAAGTAGATCTCGGGCGTGCCCGTCCAAATCGAACGACGCGCCGTTTCCGGATAAGCACCGTGAAATGTTGCCGCCGCTGCCGCCATGTTATGCCGCCCCCATGAAAACCTGCCCGGTGAACATCCGTTGGCCCTCTGTTAATGGAATCTGCATGGAGAAAATCGCCTGCAGTTCCCGATCGTCGGTGATTCGCCGCTGCTCCGCCTTGTGTTCCACCCGATCGACCGCCGCCATCAAATCGTTGATCAATGTGCCCGTAAACATTTCCCGCTACCTCAAATTTGGATTCCTACCACGGAACCCGTTACAGCAGCTTGCAGCTTGCAGCTTTCAGCTTTCAGCTTTCAGCCGTCAGCTTTCTCCCGCCCCAGCGGATCTTTGTCCGCCTTTCTCAATCTCTAAGGCCCGGCATGCCATTACAGCTATGCCGGGAACTCCGGCTGGTTTTCCGGAGCTAAACGTTCAAACCGGCTTCCGCTTTCCGGCTTTCGGCTCCCGCCAACCTCAGGTCCGGAAGCCGGACGCCGAGAGCCGGAAGCCTAGATCTTTTCCGCTGCCCGCAATTTCGCGCTGCGTGCCCGCGGATTGCGATCGCTCTCCAATTCAGTTGCCGTAACCGGCTTCTTGGTCAGCACACTGAAGTAGCCTTCTCTGGTTCCCTCGCGAAACGCATCTTTTACGATGCGATCTTCCAGCGAGTGAAAACTGATCACCACCACGCGTCCTCCTGGCTTCAGAATCCGCGGCGCCGCTTTCAGCAGCGCCTGCAGGTCTTCCAGTTCGCGGTTTACGAAGATTCGAAGAGCTTGAAAAGTCTTAGTCGCGGGATGAATCCTACGTTCGGCCTGATTCATTGGCCGGGCCGCGGCTGATATGACATCCGCAAGATGTGCGGTAGATCGTATCGGCCGCGACCGGCAAATGGCTCTGGCGATTCTCCGCGACCTCCTTTCCTCTCCGAATTCGTAAATCACATCGGCAAGC
>DATHQJ010000185.1:0-4859 GCA_035482825.1 Binatus sp. (SeqCode)
TTTCTTCTTCGTTCGCCTCGACCAGCGCTTTGCTATAGACCCTTGCTCACCCTCCCTCCTGACCTTTCGATCAGAAGAGTGACTTCGCTTGAGCCCCGGACGCCGCACCAACCGGAAAAACTTAAGAAGCTGTCAAAGAACGATTCAGTTCTACACTTCCTATTTTTTTCGTCAATCAAAAATACGCTCCCGCAACTATCTGTATTTTCAATCGAGTGCAGCCCGTCCACAGACCCATGACCGGATTTGGTGCAATGCCGCTTTTAACCTCTCTTGCATCCCGCCCCAGACGCGGCTTTCCGCTCTTAGCATTGATATCGATCAATGTGAACCCACAACAAGACCTTCGTTCCCCGGCTGTGAAAATCGCGCACTTCCCGCGTCCCGCAAGGGTTTTAAAAAAAATCGCCCGGTTAAGTGGGCGGAGATGGGGAGGTTCCCAATGCGTTCAGGAGATATTTCAACAGCTATTGGGCCGCAACGCCCGAATGCACTCGACTGGATTCCATCTCCGAACGAAGAGCGAACAGGGCTTGGGTTGCATTTACCACGCCACCCAACAGAAGCACTAGACTGAATCGCTGCGCATTTGGCCATGGCATGTGCAGCGCTGCAACTACTGCAAGGTTCCAAGCGATGAATCCGCCAAACATTAGGACCGGCGAGTCGTAGCGAGACCGAATGATCTTCGCAAAAACAAAGGCGCTCAACGCGCCGAGAATAACAATTGACCAGACGTGTTCCTCCGTCGCGCCCAACACGCCAAAACCCGCTGCCCAGCATATGCTCCACCCTACGGAGCTCTGAGGAGAGACCTTACGCGACTGCAACGCTCCAATTAAGAATAGCGCGAATAACGTAAGAAACAGGACGATCATTCCGGGGGAGTAGGCCAACCTCGGGAATCGCTCCCAAAGCAGCTTCCAACCCGCTATGGTCGCGAAACCGAGTCCCCCCATCAGTAGGCGAACTGCAGGGAGGCACGACACTTCCCGCAGACGAAACCCCCGAGTTGTAGCCAAGTGTTTCATCGCGATTCAGAGTGTGCCCACACGCCAACATTCCTACCGCTTCTTCGCTGCGGCAGCGGCCTTTCCCGCAACACTCTTCTTGCCCTTTCCGCCCGCCACAATATCCGCAATGGTCGTGTGCTCCAGGATCTTCGCCGCCGCATCCCGCACTTCCAGAAACACTTCATACAGCGCCCGATGATCCGCATCCTTCGCGATCAGGCTGCGCAACTGCTCCGCATCTCCCAGCGGCGCCAGCGGACCATCCACCAGCCGGATAATATCGCTCAACGGAATCACCGCCGGATCGCGCCGCAACTGGTACCCACCGCGCGCCCCCCGAACGCTGTCCACAATGCGCGCATTCTTCAATTCCAACAGAATGAGTTCCAGAAACTTCTCCGGTAGATCACTCTCCGCCGCAATTTCCCGGATCTTGATCGCTCCCTGATCGTGCCGCCGCGCCAGCGTCATCATCGCCTGTAGCGCATACAGCCCTTTCTGCGAAATCTTCAACTGGACCTACCCCTCCCCGTCCCGCCCTGATTGTGCCCCATTTCGCCCGCCTTGCCTAGACAGTTCGCCGAATGATCCACCGTTACGCGTTCCACCCAAGGGAACCTTCGAACTCTCTTTGACGTAAGATGATCTAGATGATCCGGCTGGTCAGAGACCGGGAGCGTCGGCGGCAGTTCGCCAGGAACTTTGGCGCGACCCTACTGAATTGCGTGCTTGAGGACGGGGAGTTCATCGCTCTTGCATGCTTTGCCCTGCTGCTCGCGATTCCTCTTTGCATGGTCGGAATCGTGGTTTATCACTTGGCGTTTGATCCCTATGCTGCGGAAGTAGCATCTCGCCGGGATATCCTCTCGATTAACCCCGATAAATGGTTTCCCAGATCATAATCCGCTGTCACGAATCGCTTCACGTCGTCGCCACATCTAAAACACTCTGCCCTGCGACCGCCTCGCTGCAAAGGCAGCGCTCATACGCCTCATACATCCCCTCAAAAATCCGATCCCACGAAGTCTCCAGCGCCCGCTCCCGCGCCGCCGCCCGCATCGAAGAAAGCAACCCCGGCTCATCCATCAACTTCGCGACGTAGCCTGCAAACTCCTCGAACCCGCGCGCAATAAATCCTGAACTCCCCTGCCGCACCGTAAACTGCGGACCACCCCGATCGGTCACCACCGCCGGCACTCCCGAAGCAAACGCCTCCAGCACCACCAGCCCGAACGTATCGGTCTCCGACGGAAACGCCAGCACATCGAAGTTCGCAAACGTCCGCCACAACTCCGGCCCGGTCAGCACGCCGGTAAACTCAGCCTGCCGCATATTGTCCCGCAGCCATTCCTGTTCCCCGCCTTCACCCACAATCACAAAATGAAAATCTCGATAGCCCTTCTCGAGCAGCGCCTGCTCCAGCCGCGCCAGCGTCCGCACACTCTTCTCCGCCGTGAGCCGCCCCACGTATCCGATCCGGAACGGTCCATCCTTCCGGTCGCGAAGTTGCGGGCTGAACACCGCCGTATCCACCGCGTGCGACATCAGATAACAAGGCTTGCCCGTAGCCGCTTCCAGCACTCGAATCATCTCCTGATTCGGCGCAAACAGCAGCCGCGGAATGTGGTAGAACCGCGCCGACGCGCGAAAACTCAGCCGCTCCGCCAGGTCCGCCAGTTTCTCAGCAATGGTCGAAGGAAGAAATGAAACCGCAGCCGCCATCCGCCGCCGCGCGTACTGATGAAGATTGGTCTGCCACGACGCCGCCAGCGGAATTTTCATTTTCCAGGCGATATACGCTCCCAGCGTGCCGCTATCGCTCGGCCCCGTAATCTGCACCACATCCGGACGAAACTCCCGTAGCATCGGTTCCAGTTTTCTGTAATGTCGCAGAAAAAGCAGATCGTAATCATGCGCCCGGTCGAGCGGAAATTTCATCGGACTGCGCTGCAGTTGTACCCGCGTCACCGGCCCTGCAGTCACGACTTCATCGTGAGGGCCCGGGTGCACCATGAAAAAAGGAATCTGCTGGCGCTTGGCGAACGCCTCGAAGTGCCGCGCGGTTTGCGCCACGCCGTCCACTTCATGGTAGACGCAGGGAAAAAACGCAACCCGCAGACTTTCCTTTTTCACCACTGAACCCCTCGAATGAAACCCGTTGAATGAACCGTCGAACTGAGAGAACCGAGTCGGTCGCAGAGAACTTCGCAATCACGACGAGCAGTTCCCCTGGGAAACCTCCGTGTTCCCCCGTGGTTAAAGGTTTCCGCGGAACCCACAGTCCATCTAGGTTAGAGCTTCCGACGAAACTGCCTCGGCGGAAACGGCCTCCGGAATCGCCCCAGTCGCCATCTCACGCGGCAACTCCGATCCACACCCGCGTCTGAAAACGCGCTGCATGGCGCGTTGTACGGTCGCATTCTCCAGCAGGCGGATGCTAGACAGGATCTTTTCCAGAAACGCCGGCGGAGCTTTCCACAGCGAGGAAAGCGGGCGGTCCGGGCCGCCGCACCCATCGGGATGAAACACGCGCTCATCCCACCGCTTCGACCCGACCGGATATTCCGGATAGTCGCGGATCACATCCAGCAGCGTTCGCGTGGTGCGGATGCTGACCGGTTCGGTATATTGCGGCATCAGCAACACGTGGCTGCGCCGCTCCTGCCGGATTTCACTCACGAACTCGCAGAACGTTTCGGACTGCGTCAGATTCAGCGCGCCACTGGCCGCGCACCCGTGCCGGTCTCCGCCAGACACCAGCGGACACTCCCACCGCTCAGCCAGTTCCTCGACCCGTTTATTTTCCCGGGTGCTGCGCGTGGCGTTGATTTCAAAGGCGTGCAGAAACTGCGCCGCGCAGGTCAGGAATCGCTCCAGCACCTGGCCGTCGCGGTGCACTCCCACACAAGTCTGTGTCCACAGCGGATGGTTGAACACCACCAGCACGCCAGGAAACACGCTCAGCATCGCCAGCAGTTCACACAAAATCTGTTCGTTCGGGCACCGCGTATACGCGGCCAGGTCGTCCATGATCGCCTGCGCCCGGACACTCGGCAGATTGTGCACTCCGAGATGAAAAATCGTTCCTTCGAACGGCACGCTCCACTCCAGCGAGATCGGCGTCTTCGCCGTTTCCCGCTCCGTCCGCAACAATAGCGGTGCTTCGATGGTGTCGTGGTCGGTGAGCGAGACCAGGCTCTTCAATCCCAGCGTGTTCTCGATCTGATTTTTTTCCGTCTCGTAGGCCAGCTTCGGCGTCAGCGGCGGAGTCCAGTATGCCCGCGTGAAGTCGATGGGGAACCTGGCTTTGTTGCACTGTTTCTGCAGCGCTTCATGCAGCATCGGCCCCTTGCGGGCCAACTCCGGTATGAACTGCAGGCTTTCTTTGGAACGGTTGGTGTGGCCGTGGAGCGAAACCGCGGCCCGTGTATCCCGGCCAAGGTCCGGTCCATGCCAGAAGCAAGAGAGTTTTGTTTCGGCTGTTCTCAATTTTTTAGTTGGGACTCTCAATTCTAGCTTACGACGGCTTCCATAGCGATCAATTCTTTTGGATCACCTTCGTTTAGCTAGTTAGATGCGTGCTTCCGTCCCATTTAAGGCTAACTCGTAAACTAATCTCGCGGGACCAAACTGGCCACTCCCCCGACACCTTCGTAACTTTCTCGCACCATTCTTTGTGCTATACTTCCCTTGACGCTTTTTCCACGGTTTGCTCGTGACGCGGTGATCCTCGGTTGGATTAAAACAGTTGGATCAGATTCATCTCCGCCTTTCCTGCCCGCCGTTTAGTTGCAGCGCCAATTCAAAAACTTAAAGCGAGCGGCATGAAAGCTTCACGTGTGTCGA
>DATHQJ010000186.1:0-4128 GCA_035482825.1 Binatus sp. (SeqCode)
GCATCCACCCCACCGCAAATCGTGGCGGAGATTCGAAGGAAGCTGGGCTTGGCGTAGAATCCTCGCACCACTGAACGGCACCACACAACAGCCCGACTGGAACACACGCTTGGAAATCGCTCCCGACCGGATGGAATCTGCCGTCGTCTCCCGACTCATGTGGCGGCTGATGCCGTTTCTTCTGCTGCTCTACATTGTTGCCTACCTCGACCGCATTAACATGGGTTTCGCCGTGCTGCAGATGCGTGGGCAGCTTGGCCTGAGCGAGCGTGTCATTGGGCGCGCCGGGGGAATGTTTTTTGCCGGGTACTTCTTTTTTCAGCTTCCCAGCAACCTGGTGCTGGAGAAGTTTGGCGTCCGGCGATGGATTTCCGGGCTGATGGTGACCTGGGGAGTGATTTCGTGCCTGACGATGTTTGTCCGGGGGCCGGTCAGTTTCTATTCCATCCGCTTCCTGCTGGGTGCTGCCGAAGCCGGATTTTTCCCCGGCATGATCCTCTACCTGAAGCGGTGGTTCCCCGCGAAGGCGAGGGCGCGGGCGGTGGCCTGGTTCATGCTGGCGAATCCAATCTCGGGCATTGTGGGCAGCCCAATCTCCGGAACGTTGCTCGGCCTTCGCGGGGGGGGACTCGCTGGCTGGCAATGGATGTTTCTAATGGAGGGCGTTCCGGCCATTTTTCTGGGAGTGACCGTGCTGTGGGTCCTGTCGGATCGCCCGCAGCATGCCACCTGGCTAAAGGGCGAGGAGCGGGCATGGCTGCTGGAAAAACTCGCCGGCGAGCAACTTGCGGAGTCGAATCTCAAGCAAGGCAGCTTCTGGCAGGTTCTGATCGCGCCCAGAATCTGGCTGCTTTCTATGGTCTATTTCGGCGTCCCGACCACCATGTATGGGATCACTCTGTGGCTGCCGAGTGTGATTCAATCGGTGTCCGGGCTGGGCAATTTTGCGACCAGCCTGGTTGCGGTTCTTCCGTTCGTGGCCACGACGATCGCGATGGTGCTGGCCGGGACGAGTTCGGATCGTACGGGAGAGCGGCGCTGGCACACGGCGGTTCCCGCGTTTGTCGCAGCCCTGGCGATCGTGACCGCGGCCTATGGAAAGGGTCCGGCGCTGGTGATTGCAGGCGTCGGACTTGGAATGGCTGGTGCCGAGGCCATGGTCGGACCTTTCTGGGCAATGGCGACGACGCGGATGGCTGGCTTGCCTGCGGCCGCCGGTATCGCCATGATCAACTCGCTGGCCAATCTGGGAGGGTATTTCGGTCCGGACATCATCGGGCTGTTTCGAACGGCGAACGGCGGATTTCGGGGAGGGTTCCTGGCGATCGGCGCGACTTTGGCCATCAGCGGCACAATCGCGCTAATCGTGGGACGTCAATCGGTTATGGGGCGCGAAACCGCCGCGGTTGAACCGTAGCGCTGGCGTCCCGCCGGCTGTCGCGGGGGCGTCTCGCCCGCGCTGACGGGCAGTGAGGTCGAAGCCTTGCCTTCCGCTTCGTTCCATCGGCCGAATTGTTTACAATAGCGACTTCGTCTGACCACTGGTAAACGGAAGCGTCGTAGAGGGACAAACAGCAATCTTGGAACCGACCAACCACAATTCCAGTACGGCCCCCACCGTCTACTGGCGAGTAGAGGGCAGCCTGCTCGACCTGACCGTGGTCCGGCCCGTGGCGTTCTTTACCTGGAATGCCCAGACGTTCTCGGAGCGTTTCCGGCGGCGTGGGCTCATCTTCCTGATGGCGCTGCTGCGCCCGTTTCTTTACTCCACGAACCGCAAATTTGCCACGAGAGCGGTGCATACCGTCCTGCGCGGAGTGACCCGCGACCGCCTCGACCTGCTCGGCGAAGAGTTCTTCCTCTACAAACTGAAGCCGCATCTGAAAGAGCGCGGCGTGCGTAAAGTTCAGGAACTGGTGCAATCCGGGGCCGATGTCGTGCTGGTGAGCCAGGGCCTGGAGCACGTCATGCGCCCGCTGGCGCAGCACCTGGGCGTCAAGCGGATTGTGGCGAACCGACTGGAGTTTCGCGGCGGCACCGCGACCGGCAGGCTGCTGGAGCCGGTGATTCGTCCGCGCGGCGCGTTCGCAAAATTCAGTGAAGAGAATCCGGACGGGCGTCGTGCTCCGAAAACCCTGGCCCGCCAGCTGGACATTTCCGTGGAAGCCCTGCGAGCGGCCGTAATTCCGTCCGATCGGCGGCCAGTCGCGCCGACTCGTCCGATTGTCCATTTTGACGGCCAGAGGCAGGCCCAGGGATTTTCTGTTCGCAAGGCATTCGCCGGAAAGCACGCGATGCTGATCGGCGTCACCGGATTCATCGGCAAAGTCTGGCTGGCGAACACGCTTCTGGATCTGCCCGACGTCAAGCGGATCTATCTCCTGATCCGCCGCCAGAAGTCGAATCCCGCCGAGCGGCGCTTTGAGAAAATGGTGGAAGAATCGCCCGTGTTCGATCCGCTGTTCGAACGGCACGGGTACGGGCTGCCTGATTTTCTGCACGAGAAAGTCGAGGTCGTCGAAGGCGACGTCACTCAGTCCGGCCTCGGACTCAACACCGAAACCGCGCGCCGCCTTCAGAAAAATCTCGATCTGATCATCAACAGCTCCGGCCTGACCGACTTCAATCCCGATCTGCGCGACGCCCTCACTACCAATACGAATGCGGCCGTGAATGTCCTCGAGTTCGTGCGCAGCTCCGATCACGCCGGGCTTTTGCATCTTTCGACCTGTTACGTTGCCGGTGAGCAGGACGGCCGAGTCGGCGAAAAACTTACGCCCAACTATAATCCGCGCGGCTTGCCGGAGTTTGATGCCGAGCAGGAATGGCGCTCGCTGCAGGAATTCGTCAAGCAGGCCGAGATCCAGGCGGAAAGCGCCGAAGTCACCTCGGACTTGCGCAAGCAAGCGCAGTCCAAGGAACATGCGGCGAAAGACTTGCACGGCGCGGCTCTGGAGAACCAGATTCGCAAAAACCGAGTCCGCTGGTTGAAGACGTATCTCACTGAAGCGGGGACGAAGCGCGCCAAGGAGTTGGGTTGGCCGAATACTTATACGCTCACCAAAAGCCTCGCCGAGTCGCTCATTGCCAAACACGGCGCCGGACTTCCGGTTGCGGTGGTGCGTCCGGCGATCGTCGAGACCTCGGTGGCCAAACCGTTCCTCGGATGGAATGAAGGCATCAATACTTCGGCTTCGCTCTCTTATCTACTAGGCACGTATTTCCGGCAGTTGCCCACCAACGAAAGCAAGCGCCTCGATATTCTTCCGGTCGATGCGGTCTGTAGTGGGATGACGCTGATTGCCGCCGCGATCATGGAACGCCGGCATGACCCGCTCTACCAACTCGCCACATCCGTGACCAATCCATGTGACATGGGCCGCTCGATCGAGTTGACCTCTCTGGCGCACCGCAAACATTACCGCGCGCAGGAAGGGCTGGAATCCTGGCTGCGCCTGCGGTTCGACGCGATCCCGGTTTCGAAGACTCGGTATAACCGCATGTCCGCCCCGGCACAGAAGGCGATTGTGAAGTCCATTCAGCGCATCATGTCGCCGTTGCCGCTGAAGAAAGCGCCGCTGGTGAAGACGGAACGAAGCCTCGAGCGCCTGGAAAAACTCATCGAACTGTTCGAGCCGTTTATTCTTTTGAACGAGCATGATTTCGCTGCGGAGAATATCGAAAAACTTTCGTTCGCGCTCGTACCTGAAGAGCAGGAAACTTTCGCTTACGATACTCGGTCGCTCGACTGGTGGGAGTACTGGATCAACATTCACATCCCGGCCCTCCGCCGCTGGACTTATCCGCTGATTGAGGGCAGGCCCCTGGAAGCGCGGCCGCCTCGCAACTTTCAACTTGCGCCCGTGAACGGCGATGCCGTGAAGACTGGGACCGACGGAGCCACGTGGCGATATTCCTGACCGGATCGACCGGATACATCGGCGCGCACGTCGCCGCCAATCTGCTGGAAGGCCATGGCGCCGCATTGAATGTGCTGGTGCGGGCGCGCGATCCGCAGGAGGCGCAGATGCGATTGTGGCGGGCGCTGCAAATGCATCTGGATTTCCCGCGCTTCTTCGAATACCTGCAGACGAAAGTGCGCATCTTTTGCGGAGACCTGACTGCCGG
>DATHQJ010000187.1:0-5431 GCA_035482825.1 Binatus sp. (SeqCode)
AATGGGATGCCGGCCTACATTACGCTCCAGGAAATTCCCGGGCAGAAGTTTCGAGGAACAGTGGCGCGCACTGCCGAGGCTATCGATCCCGCGACTCGCACCCTGTTGACCGAAGTGGATGTTCCCAATAAAGACGGCCGGCTGCTCCGCGGGTCTTTCGGCGAAGTGCATTTCTCCCCCAAGGTCAACACCGAAAAAGTTACCGTCCCCGTGAATGCCATGCTCTTCCGCCGGGAAGGCGCACAATTAGCGATTGTGGGACCGGACAACAAGGTGCAACTGCGACCCATCACGATTGGCCGCGATTACGGCACGACCTTGGAAATTCTCGGTGGAGTCAGCGTCGAGGATCGCATCATCGTTAATCCCGCCGATTCTCTGGAAAATGGTCAGTCGGTGAATGTCGCCCCTGACAACCAGCAAGGGAAACATTCATGAAGCGGTTCGCCGCGCTGCTCGGCGCCAGTCTGTGCCTGGCGGGATGCGCCGTCGGGCCCAAATATCAGCGCCCGCCCATTCAAAGTCCGCCGGCATGGAAAAGCGAAGGCCCGTGGCGCGAGGCCGCTCCCAAAGATGCCATTCCTAAGGGAGCCTGGTGGCAGATTTTCCACGACGAAGAACTGAACGGCTACGAGCAGCAACTGCTGCAAGCCAACCAGTCCCTCGCCGCTGCCCGCAATCGCCTGGATGAGGCTCGTTCGCTGGCCCGAGTCGCGTCCGCCGGACTGTTCCCAACCCTCAGCGCAGATCCCGCCGCATCGCGCAATCGATACTCCGGCAATCCTCCCGGGAGTGCGACTCCTGAGGCCCCGCTGACGCAAGGTCTGTACCAGATTCCATTCGCCTTGAACTACGAAGTCGATCTGTTCGGTCGAGCCCGTAAGACTCTGCAAGCCGCCAACGCCAGCCTGCAGGGCACGGCGGCCGACCTGCAAAATGTCCAACTCGTCCTGACCGCGGAACTCGCCGCTGACTACTTCAGCCTGCGCGAACTCGACTCCGAATATCAGGTCGTGCAGGAGTCGGTCAAGATCCAGCAACAAGGACTCGTGGTTGTGAACCATCGCCATGAAGGCGGCATCGCTTCCGGGCTGGACCTGGCCGAACAGCAAACCCTGCTGGATTCCACCGTCACGCAACTTTATTTGCTGCAGCAGCAGCGCGCGCAATTCGAACATGCCATCGCTGTGCTCACGGGAAACGCGGCGTCAACATTTAGTGTCCGGGTCGCACCCTTGCTCACGGTTCCACCGCCGGTCCCGCTGGGAATTCCGTCGGACCTGCTGGAGCGCCGTCCCGATATCGCCACCGCGGAACGAACCATGGCCCAGCAGAACGCCCTCGTCGGAGTTGCCAAGACGGCGTTCTATCCGCAATTCACCATCTCCGGGGCCGGCGGGTTTCAGAGCATCACCCTCGGGTCCCTGATTACCACGCCCAGCGCGTTCTGGTCGCTGGGCGGCGACCTGTTGCAGCCAATCTTCAATGGCGGACGCAATCGGGCTACTCTCACCGCCACAAAATCAGCCTATGACGAATCGGTCGCCAACTACCGTGAGTCCACGCTCATCGCGTTTCAGCAAGTCGAAGATGGCTTGTCGGGATTGAATTCCTTATCCCGGGCTGCGGAGAGCCAGAGTGCGGCGGTCGCCGACGCCCACCGTGCCCTCGACATTGCCAACGATCGCTATGTTGGCGGACTGACCACCTTCCTCGATGTCATCACCGCGCAATCCGTACTGCTGACCAACGAGCGGCTATCGACTCAGTTGCTTGGCCAGCAGATGGTCACTTCGGTTTTCCTAGTCAAAGCGTTAGGGGGAGGCTGGGATGCATCCACCATCCAGAACGAGCAAGTGCATCCCACGGCGACCCAGGGACTCCAGCCGTGAAGTCGCGGGCGCGCTGACATACGGTGGTATCCTCGGAGCGGTCGGGAGGCTTATGTTTGATAGGCGAGCGTTTCAGTTTCTAGCACGGTTGAGCATCACGGCTGGGCTGCTGGCAGCGGCTTTGCCGGCGTTTGCGGCGAAGGACGCGAAGCCGGTCTTCGGGCCCAATGTTCTGATCTTCGATCCGTCGATGCCCTCGCAGGCGATCCAGAAGCAGATCGACGCGGTGTATGCCATCCAGCAACACAACGAGTTTGGGCCGCAACGCAATGCGCTGCTGTTCCTGCCGGGAGACTATTCGGTGGACCTGCCGGTAGGCTTTTATACCGAGGTGATCGGGTTGGGGGCGTCGCCCGATGCCACGCGGATTACGGGCAACATGCACGCGGATGCGAATCTTGAGCACAACAATGCGACGACAACTTTCTGGAGAGCCACCGAAGGGCTCTCGATAAAGCCAGCCGGGGGCACGATGCAGTGGGCGGTTTCGCAGGCGGTGTCGTTGCGGCGCATGCATGTGCGCGGCGACCTGGTGCTGCACCAGAATCACGGCTGGGCGAGCGGCGGCTGGATGTCGGATTCTCTTGTCGACGGGAATGTCGACTCCGGCAGCCAGCAACAGTGGATTTCGCGCAACTGCAATTGGAAAAGTTGGACGGGCGCAAACTGGAACATGGTGTTTGTCGGTGTAGTGCATCCGCCGGAAGGCGCATGGCCTTCGCCGCCATACACGACAGTGGCGCACACGCCAGTGGTGCGCGAGAAACCGTTCCTCCAGGTGAATGCCGCGGGCGAATTTAGCGTGCGAGTTCCGAAGTTGTACAGCGACAGCGTCGGGATCACGTTCCGCGGCGGCGAAACAGCAGGCGAGACTATTCCGATTGAACGGTTTTACATTGCGCGCCCGGATGTGGATACGGCGGATACGATCAACGCACAGCTTGCCCAAGGCAAGAACCTGATTCTGACGCCAGGGATCTACGATCTCACCGTTCCGATTCGCGTGACCCGGCCGCATACTGTCGTGTTGGGGATGGGCTTTGCGACGCTACGTCCGACGAAGGGCACGGCGGCGATGACGACAGCCGATGCGGACGGGATCGAGATTGCCGGACTGCTCTTCGATGCCGGACCGACGGAGTCTCCGGTGCTGCTGGAGGTCGGGCCGGAGGGAAGCCAGGCGCGCCATGCGAAGGACCCGATCACTCTGCACGATGTTTTCTTTCGCGTGGGCGGCGCGGGAGTGGGCCGGGCCAAAGTGAATTTGAGAATCAACAGCAACGACACTCTGGTGGACCATACCTGGATCTGGCGAGCGGATCACGGCGCCGGAGTGGGCTGGCAGCTGAATACCAGCGCGAACGGGCTCGTAGTGAATGGAAATAATGTCACCATCTACGGCCTGTTTGTGGAGCACCACCAGCAGTTCCAGGTTCTGTGGAACGGCAATGGCGGGCGAACATATTTTTATCAGTCCGAGATTCCTTACGATCCTCCCAACCAGGCGAGCTACACGAGTGCGCCGGGAGTGAACGGCTGGGCTTCATACAAAGTCGCGGATGGAGTGACAAGTCATGAGGCGTGGGGGCTCGGCGTGTACAGCGTCTTTACCCATCCGGACGTGGTGCTGACCCGCGCCATCGAGACACCGAAGCGCACAGAGATAAAGTTTCACGACATAATCACCGTAGCCCTCGGCGATCACGGCGCGATCAGCCACGTGATCGACGACACCGGCGAAGCGACAGCAATGCATCCTCGCGTGACCCCGAAGGTGACGAATTTTCCCTGAGCGGCTCTGCGATATTTACGCAAGATATTTACCCAAGATATTTACCTATGAAGGAAGAGGCCGGAATGAACCGAATTGCCAAGTTAACGTCTCTGGCGGTTTTATGTCCCACGATCTTAGCGGGCGTCGTCCCGTCCGCACTTGCGCAAGCCCGGCAACCGGACACCGCCGCGATCGCCCGCCGCAACGCAACCGAAAGCGAACTCGAATCCCTCGCCATCATCGAGCGCAAAGTCATGGTGCCCATGCGCGACGGCAAGCGCATGCAGGCCGACATCTACCGCCCCAAGGACGAGTCGAAGAAATATCCCATCATCTTTGTGCGCACTCCGTACAACTTCAACTATTGGGACGTGGATCTGGGTGCGCCCCGCGACATGTCCGGCCCGCTGGAGGCGGTCAAGCACGGCTACGCCTACATCGAGATGAACGAGCGCGGTCGCTACTTCTCCGAAGGCGACTACGACATTCTCGGCGTGCCACTCACCGATTCCGACGACGCGCTTAACTGGATGGGCGGGCTGCCCTGGTCCCTCGACAAGGTCGGCCTGATCGGCTGCTCCTCAACCGCGGAGTGGCAGTTGGCCGTAGCCTCGCGCGGCAATAAGGCGCTCACCACGATCATCCCGGAAAGCTTCGGCGCCGGCGTAGGCCGCGTCGCTCCTTACTTCGAACAAGGCAACTGGTTCCGCGGCGGAGCGGTGCAGATGCTCTTCGGCTCATGGCTCTACGACTACGGCCTTCTCGTCAACGACGGACGCCCCATGTTTCCGCCGGGCATGTCGCATGACGCACTGGTGACTGCGGCCAAGTCCTACGATCTCTCCGCGCGCCCGCCCACCATCGACTGGTCCAAAGCGCTGCAGCATTTGCCGGAAAAAGATATTTACTCTGCCATCGGCGCGCCGCACGGCATCTTTGCCGACCCCACGCCCTCCGGCAAGCCGGGGATGATCACGCGCACCCCCAACGATCCTTCCTGGTATCAGGGCGGACTCTGGAACGACAGCATGCGCATCGATATTCCCGGCCTCTGGATGATGACCTGGTATGACGTCAGCATCGGGCCCAACCTGGCCGCCTACAATTACGTCCGCAGCACAGCCAGCCCGGCAGTCGCCGCCGAGCAGTACGCCGTCATCGCGCCCGTCGCCCATTGCAGTTACAAACGCGCCGCCGAGCACACCATCGTCGGCGAGCGCGACCTGGGTGACGCCCGCCTCGACTACGACGCCCTGACCTACGGCTGGTTCGACCACTTCCTCAAAGGCGAGGACAACGGCATCCTCACCAAGACTCCCAAGGTTCGCTACTACACCATGGGCAGCAACAAGTGGCAGACGTCCGAAACCTGGCCGCCCGAGGGCGCCAAGCCCGTCACGTATTTTCTGGCGAGTGCAGGACACGCCAATTCGCTTTACGGAGATGGATCTCTGCTCGCCGCGCCGGAGCCGAAGGATAGTCCCGACAAGTTTATCTACGATCCCATGAACCCCGTTCCCACCAACGGCGGAGGCTTTTGTTGTTTGGGAGCGCAGTACAAAGCTGGCGCGATTGATCAGCGCAGTCTGGAAACCCGCGACGATATTCTCGTCTACAGCACCGGCCCGCTGAGAGAAGGAATCGAAGTGAGCGGACCGATCGACGTCACCCTCTACGTATCGAGCGACGCCACGGACACGGACTTCACCGCGAAGCTCATCGAAGTGCTGCCCGACGGCACGGCCTACAACATTGAAGAAAATAT
>DATHQJ010000188.1:0-14871 GCA_035482825.1 Binatus sp. (SeqCode)
ACCACGGCTCGCGCCGCGGGCTTCTCATGCTGGTCAGCAAGCGGCGTAGCTTGCTCGACTATCTGAAGAAATACGATTCCGAGCGGTATAAGACCGTGATTACGAAACTCGGTATCCGCAAGTAATTGCTGCCCGGGTGGAGTCAAAATCCCCACCCTCTTTCGCAAAGGACGCGAAAGAAGGATGGGGCAACCCGATACGGGGCACCCACAGAACCTCCGGGCTATTTCTGGAAATTCGTCTCTGGAGAGACGGTCCAGCATCGAGGAAATCTCCACACGTGCGTTTTTCTAGCGCTACATACATCTCTCACAGGATTGTTGCGGGTGAGGTGTGCCTTTTTTCGGGGCGCGCCAAAATCCCCACTTCTCGCAAAGGACGCGAGAAATGGGGCACCCACTTTTTCCTTCCTTCCCACGGCTTCGCTTACTTCGGCATTGGCTCCCATCGCAAAGGAATGAATTATGAAACCAGAAGCAACTAGCGTTACTGTACATCTCACCGGCGGCAAAGAAATTTCATTTGAAACTGGAAAGCTGGCCAAACAGGCTGGAGGCTCGGCTGTGGTCCGGCTGGGCGAAAACGTTGTGCTCGCCGCCGCTACGGCTAATCCTGATCCGCGCGAAGGCATCGACTTCTTTCCGCTTACTGTGGATTATCGCGAGTACACATACGCCGGGGGACGTTTTCCCGGCGGGTTCATCAAGCGCGAAGGGCGCATGAGCGAGCGGGAAGTGCTGACCAGCCGGCAGATCGATCGGCCGGTGCGTCCTATGTTTGCCGAGGGGTTTAAGTGCGAAACGCAGGTGATTGCGTTCGTGCTGTCGGCGGACAGTAATAATGATCCGGACGTGCTGGGAATTAATGCGGCTTCGGCTGCGTTGACGTTGTCGGACATTCCATTTCTGGGGCCGATTGGCGCGGTGCGCGTGGGACAGGTTGACGGGAACTTCATCGTCAATCCTACTTATGACGAGATGCGCGGAGGCACGGTCAACATTATGGTCGTCGGGACTTCTGACGGCATTGTGATGATTGAGTCGGGAGCCAAGGAAGCGAAAGAAGAGACCATTGTCGACGCGATTGAGTTTGGGCATACCGAGATCAAGAAGATTTGCGCGGCGCTGAATGATCTGCGATCGAAGGCAGGGAAGACCAAGCGGACCGTGGTGCCGCCGGAGTTTGACGAGGCTTATTACAACGATTTGAAGAAACAAGTCGGGGCTGAAGTGTCCGATGCGCTCGACACGAAGAAGCATCCCAAGGCGGAAAGCTACGGGCTGGTGAAGGACATCAAGAAGAAACTGCAGGCGGCGATTCCGGAGGACGACAAGAAGGCGCTGGAAAAACTGAAGGCATATTACGAAACGCTGCGCGAGCGGATTTTCCGCGAGCAGGTGATCAATCAGAAGCGGCGTCCGGATGCGCGGGCGTTCGATGAAGTGCGCGACATCTGGGTTGAAGCTGGGGTGTTGCCCAGAACACACGGCAGCGCGGTGTTTACCCGCGGCGAAACTCAGGCTCTGGTCACGGCGACGCTCGGCACCAGCGACGACATGCAGCGGCTGGAAGGGTTCGAAGGCGAATCCAAGAAACGCTTTTTTCTGCATTACAACTTTCCGCCGTTTTCGGTGGGTGAGGTTGGATTTATGCGAGGGGCGGGGCGGCGCGAGATTGGGCACGGGGCGCTGGCGGAGCGGGCGGTTGCGGCCGTGCTGCCGGATCAGGAGAAGTGGCCTTATGCGATGCGCGTGGTGTCCGACATTCTGGAGTCGAACGGGTCGTCGTCAATGGCGACGATCTGCGGGGCTTCGATTGCGCTGATGGATGCGGGCGTGCCGTTGAAGGCTCCGGTGGCCGGAGTGGCGATGGGGCTGGTGAAGGAGGGCGATGCTTATGCCATCCTGACCGACATTGCGGGTGCGGAGGATCATTACGGCGATATGGATTTCAAGGTTGCCGGAACGAAGGATGGCATCACGGCGCTGCAGATGGATATTAAAGTTGCCGGCATTACTTCGCAGATCATGCGCGAGGCGCTGGCGCAGGCGCAGCGTGGGCGGCTGCACATTCTGGGCAAGATGGAAGAAGTTATTTCTTCCGGACGCGAGAAGATTTCCGATTACGCGCCGCGCTTCTATACGGTGCAGATCCCGGTGGACAAGATTCGCGATCTGATTGGGCCGGGCGGAAAGATGATTCGGTCGATCGTGGAGCAGACCGGAGTGAAGATCGATGTGGAAGATTCCGGGCTGGTGAAGGTGGCGTCGAGCAATCAGGAGTCGGCGGCGAAGGCGCTGCAGATTATCGGCGACATTTGTGCGACGGCCGAGGTGGGAAAGACTTACCTGGGCAAAGTCACGCGGCTGGCGGACTTTGGCGCGTTCGTCGAGATTCTGCCGGGGACGGACGGGTTGCTGCACATCAGCGAAGTGGCGGAGCATCGCATTGCGGATGTTCGCGACGAACTGAAGGAAGGCGATCAGGTGCTGGTGAAGGTGCTGGCGGTTGAGGGCAACCGGATCCGGCTGTCGCGGAAGGCGATTCTGAAAGAACAGAGAGCGAAGATGGGTGGTGGGGAAGCGCCTCCGAGTGATGCTGTGATGGCGGCGGTGGGTGAGCCGGTGCCGGCGATGACGGGGTCGCTGGTGATCGAGGGGGGCGGCGATTTTCCGGATGAGCCGGGGGATAACGAGCCGAACTTCAATCGCGATGGGCCGCCGCATGTGAGTGCCGGGGGCGGCGGGGATCGGCCTCCGCGCAGGGATGGCGGCGGAGATCGTGGGCGCGGCGGGCGTCCTGGTGGCGGTGGACGTGGGCGTGGTCGCGGTGGACGTCCTGGAGGTGGGGGCGGGGATCGCGGGCGCGGTGGACGTCCTGGCGGTGGTGGTGGCGGAGGGCGGCACTAAACTTCTTTGCCACGGATTTGCACGGATCACACGGATAGAGCGAGAACGATAATAATCAAGAAGGACCGCAGAGGCTTGCGGTCTTTTTTGTTTGGGCGCGTTTGTTCGGGTGAGGCGGTTTGTACGAAACATTGCGTGTATTTTTTCGGTTAACCGGGAATCGCTCTGAACCGCTTTACCGGAAATACTTCCTGGGCACGCGTGCATTTCTTGCTGGTCCGACGAAAACTATTCCGGGTGGATCGGGTTGCTGCGGTGACGAGGGCGTTGTTTCGTCTACAGCATCTCCTGTAGCCGGGAAGAAAAACGTTGCTGGCAGGTGCACCGGGTGGCCGCTAACACTTGCAGATGCAATGCGAAGGCTGTGCGAGCCCATCATCCGCGATAAGATGGCAGACCGCTTGCTAATAACTCTGGAAGAGCCACAACGGCTCCTGGAGGATTTGTGAAAATACGAATTCGGTCTATCTTTTTTATCGCCACCCTGGCGGTTGCTCTGGGCATGATCTCCTGGGGCAGCGCGCTGCATGCGCAAGCCACGTCCACACCGACGGACCAGCAGACCCAGACCGCGCCGACGCCGGATACTCCGCCCACGCAGCAGAAGCCGGAGACCACGCCGGCACCTTCGCCCGACGTACCGCCGGCGGCGCAACAGACGCCGACAGCTCAAACCCCGGATGCGGCGCAGCCGTCGATGCCGAAGGACAGCACGCCGACTGCGGCGACGCCGAGCGCCTCGGACAGCCAGTCGTTCACCGGCACGGTGGTGAAGTCTGGGGACAAGTACCAGCTGAAAGACGATTCGGGCAAGACCTATGACATCGATCACCAGGACGACGTGAAGAAGTTCGATGGCAAGCGGGTTAAGGTGCAGGGCAAGCTCGATGAGACGGGCACGAAGATTATGGTGAAGTAGTTTTTAAGAGTTTCAGTAAAGAGTTTCAGTAACACGACGGCACCGAGGACACGGGACGAACCTGCTCCGTGATCTTCGGTGCTTTCTGTTTGTCCGGGCTGCGGCGAACTAGTGGAGGTAGTGATCCCCGCCCTGGCAGAGGATGCAAGGGCGGGGCTTCCCGCGACGAGGGTGAACCTGGCGGTGGGAGTCCACTCGCGTTTCAGGCGGCGGTCGGCGAGTGGGTAAGGGCGGGTACTGCTCGGCAGAGATGATCTCCTTTAATCTTGAAGCGAAGATAGAATGCGAAGCGTCCGCTTGATTTCATGAGTGGGTGAATTTCGCGAGTGTGCATGAGAGAGGCTCCGCTTTCTGCTTTCCGCTTTCCTCATTGGGATAGTGTGAAGAGGAGCGAAAGCGTTTCGCGGCTGCCAAGGAAATTGCGGAGGAAGTCTTGGACAAGGGCGCCAGGTACTGGATTGAGAAGTTGCAACTGGAAGCGCATCCCGAGGGCGGATATTTTCGGCAGAGTTATAAGGCCGATCTGGTGTTGGCAAAAGAGGCGCTGCCGGCGGGGTTTGCGGGGGATCGGGCGGTCTCGACAGCGATTTACTTTTTGCTAGAGGGCGAAAACTTTTCGGCGTTTCACCGGCTGCGGTCGGATGAAGGTTGGCATTTTTATGCGGGGGATCCGGTCGTGGTGCATGTGATTGAGCCGGAGGGGGATTATTCGCGGATTGTTTTGGGTCGCGACTTGGAAGCGGGGCAGGTTTTGCAGGCGGTGGTGCGGGCGGGGTGCTGGTTTGCGTCGCACGTCGGGGATTGGAAATCGTTTGCGGTGGTGGGGTGTACGGTGGCTCCGGGATTTGAGTTTGAGGACTTTGAGATGGGGAAGCGGGGGGAGTTGGCGGCGCGGTATCCGCAGCATTGGGGATTGATTGACCGGTTGACGCGGGGGTAGGGGTTCCTCGAATGCAGCGTGAGTTAATGCGTGTAAAGGCCCTGGTTGCAACAATTGCGGAATCGGTGGGGCTCGACTCCCGAATTGCCTTTATACACGATCACATCAAGCGACTCGGGACAATTACTTCCCTTTGACCATCACGTTGCCGGATTGTAACTCTCGCTCCAGCACACGTCGGGTCGCTCGTTAGAGTCGGTTCGAGCGCGTGGAATAATGTCTCGGCATCAGAGCCGTAGAAGATAAGGGTAGTGCTCTCAGGTATCGTCAACCGACCCGCGCACCAACCCACGTTCTTGGTTTCGAGAACATCCGTTAGCCGCCGCTCCAACTGCACATCTTCGCGCGGCGCATCGGGACGGCGTCCCCGACTGCCAACATTCACTTCGACAAAGACCGCGCACTGCAATGGCGCGTCAAGGGCACTCAAGTCGCGACTGACGGTGGGAACACCTTTCATGGCGGCATGCGCGGAAGCCAACCGTGCTTCAGCGTCCCTCAATTCGTCCGCTCTGCCGAGCCTTTGCAGGGCAGCAATTTCATAGCTTAGGTCTTCTGCGATGGTATCCATGTTGGGGCTGGGCAATGTCTGACGATATTCGTACGCCTTTCTCAGCCACTCAACTGCCTCCGAATCGCTTCCCTGATCGAGAAAGATCAATCCGCGCGTTCCATACGCCGACGCCAGTTCGACTCCGCCTTTGTCCTGCAGAAGCTCGATTGCCCGAGAGATCTCCGAGAACGCTTCCGCAAACTTTCCCATTCGCCGGTAGCAGTTCGCGAGGTTGTTCTGCGCACTCGCAATTGCGCGAGCGGGTACACTTGGAGACTGTTCGCGTATTTTCTGGACTCTCTCAAGGTACTCCAGCGCCTCGGCGTAGCGCCCTTGCTCGGAGCAGAGAATCCCAATGTTTCCCCAGGCGGGAGTTGCAGACAAGAAATGTCCCCTCGCGACGTGCCAATCGGCTACCTCACGGTAGCAAGACTCGGCTTCCGCAGGGGCGCTCTTGCGCAACGAGTTTCCCAGAGTGATCATGGCGGCGCAGAGGCGGGGGTCGTCGGGATGTTTACGAAAGATCTTGACGGCGGCACGCAGCGGGATCGCGGCGTGGTCTCTGAGGCCGGTCCGGTTATAACATTCCCCGACCCTCCACAGCATCTGCGCGATGCCGGTCGGTTCCGTGCCTTCGTCTAATTGAATCGCCTGCTCCCAGAACGGGATCGCACGCCGATACTCCCGTCGGTCCATCAGAACCGACGCCATCAGAAGATTGAAGACCGCGTTCGGCAAGCTCGGCGCGTTCTGCTCGAGTTGTGCATTGGCCTGTTCGTGAAACTCATGAGCCTCCTCGTCGCGATCCTGCCTTTGCCTTAACCGACCAAGGTTGAGAAGCACGAGCGGTTCCAGGTTGCGCGCTTGCTCCGGAGGCGCAGCTTTAGCCAGAGCAAGCCCCAGACGAAGTGCAGCTTCTGCCCGGGTGAAATTTCTGTCCTGCAGCGCATCCACCGCGTGAAGGATAGTTGCCAAGCACTTCTCAACCGAACTCAGATTGCTCCATGCGCCCATGCGGTCATTCTAAGCGCGATGTGGATGGTTGTCGTATATCGCGATAGCACTCTTACACCTTTCTCGCGGGCGGGGCGCCCGCGCCACCGGCGTCAACCAGGTGCTTACAAGCTCCCACCAAGTCGCAAGTCGACGGCAACATCGATTCCGGTGGCAGCATCCAAAGCAGACCGGGCGTGTTCAGCCCGTTGCCATGCACTCGACCTTTGCAAAAGTTTTAGACGCCGGACGGCACATGATCGACACGTTCATCAGCCGTTTGCCGGCATTGCTGCTGGCCGTCATCGTTTTCCTGGTGTTCTGGTTTCTCAGCGCCGTTGTAGCCCGCGGTATCCGTCGGACGGTGCCAGGACACCGGCAGAATCTCGCCCTGGTTTTTGCGCGCCTCAGCACGGGCGTCACAATCCTCCTCGGCCTTCTTGTATCCGTTTCGATCGTCGCTCCATCGTTTCAGGTGTCGGACCTGATCAAAATTCTCGGCATTGGCGGCGTGGCCATCGGCTTTGCCTTCCAAAACATTCTGCAGAATTTCCTGGCCGGCATACTGCTGTTGTGGGCGGAGCCCTTTCGGGTGGGTGACGAAATCAAGCTGGATGCCTTCGAAGGCAGAGTCCAGGAAATTCAAGCTCGTGCAACGATTATCGAGACCTACGACAAACGGCGAATTGTGATTCCCAATGCGGACCTGTTTACGCACTCGGTCATCGTGAATACCGCACTCGATGGCCGCAGATGGCAGTACGATCTCAGCGTCAACAAGATCGCTCGCTTGGACGAACTCAAGCGCGCAATCCTTCAGGCAGTCCGAAAAGCTCCCGGCGTCTTGTCCGATCCTGCTCCGGAAGTTCTGGTGGGCGACGTGACTCCTGACACCGTGAAGATGCGGATTTTGTGGTCCACCCAGGATCCCCGCCAACATCAAATGCTTGCCTCCGTCGATCAGGTGCTGACCCAGGCGGTTCAAGCCGTCGAAACCATCGAGAGCGAACAGGAGCGCCCGGCAGCATAGATCGCTCAGGCGCTGAACACTCCAGGCATCCGCGCGATGTTACTTCACCGCGGCGGCTTTCTTGGGGAACATTTCTCCGATGCGTTTGATTTGCGCGCCCACGCCCTTGAACTTTTCTTCGATATTTTCGTAGCCGCGGTCGATGTGGTAGACGCGGTCGATGATGGTTTCGCCGTCGGCGACGAGGGCGGCGAGGACGAGCGAGGCGGAGGCGCGGAGGTCGCTGGCCAGGACGGCGGCGGCGCTGAGTGGAGTTTTGCCTCGGACTACGGCACGGCGGCCTTCGATTTTTATGTTGGCGCCCATGCGGACCAGTTCCTGGGCGTGCATGAAGCGGTTCTCGAAAATATTTTCGGTGACGATCGATGTGCCTTCGGCCTGCGTGACCAGGGCCATGAATTGCGCCTGGCAGTCGGTGGGGAAGCCGGGATGCTCTTCGGTGGACATGTCGGCGGCGGTGAAAGGATTGTCGCCCATCACGCGCACGGAATCGGCGGTGGCGCGGGTTTTGACGCCGACTTCGTGAAGCTTGCTGAGGAGCGCGCTGAGATGGGAGGGGTCGCATCCGGCGATGTTGAGATCGCCGCCGGTCATGGCGCCGGCGATGATGAAGGTGCCGGCTTCGATGCGGTCGGGGATGATGCGGTGCTTCGCGCCTTTTAGTTTGCTTACACCTTTGACGCGGATTGTCGGTGTGCCGGCGCCTTCGATTTTCGCTCCCATTTTGTTGAGAAGGTCGGCGAGGTCGGCGACTTCGGGTTCGCGGGCGCAGTTCTGCAGGATGGTTTCGCCTTCGGCGAGAGTTGCGGCCATGAGCAGGTCTTCGGTGCCGGTGACGGTGATTCGGTCGAAAACAATTTCCGCGCCCTTGAGGCGAGTGGCGCTGGCTTCGACATAGCCGTGCTCTTGCGTGATCTTCGCGCCAAGCTGTTCGAGGCCTTTGATGTGGAGATCGATGGGGCGGGCGCCGATGGCGCAACCTCCGGGAAGTGAGACGCGGGCGTGGCCGCAGCGGGCTACGAGCGGGCCGAGGACCAGCGTTGAGGCGCGCATGGTCTTGACCAGTTCGTAGGAAGCTTCGGGAGCGTTGAGCTTGGCGCAGTGAATGGTGGTGCGGTGCTGGGCGCGTCCGTAGCCGAGCTCGACTTCGGCGCCCATGGCGGCGAGGAGGTTGCGCGTGGTTTGAATGTCGCGCACTTGCGGAATGTTTTCGAGGATGACGGGCTGGTCGGTGAGCAGGGCGGCGGCCATGCAGGGGAGCGCGGCATTTTTCGCGCCGCTCACGCGGACGGTGCCGAGGAGTGGTTCACCGCCGCGGATTACGAACTTGTCCATACTGTTGAGCCCGGGAATGAATCCTTGGAACTTATTCTAGCGGGGAATCTTGGGGTACGTGGTTAATCGAGAGGGCACGGCCTGGTGGAAGTCAACCCCCCCACCCTCTCGCAAAGAACGCGAGAAGGGTGGGGCAACCACTAGGGTTTCGCGATGGCGATCGCTTCGCGGACATGGCCTTTGGATTTCTTCAGTGCGGCCGCGGCTTGAGAGCGGTTCACGGCGGCGGCCAGCATCACTACTGCGACTGGGGTTCGATTGCCGCTGGCTTTAAGAGCGTGGGCGGCCGCGGCGTGATCGGCTCCGGTGGCTTGTTCCACGATTCGAACCGCGCGCTGGACGAGCTTTTCGTTCTTAGTCCAGACGTTGACCATCAGGTTGCCGTAGACATAGCCGAGGCGAGTCATGGCGGCGGTGGAGATCATATTCAAAACCATTTTGTGGGCAGTGCCGGCCTTCATTCGGGAAGATCCGGCGAGAACTTCGGGGCCGACTTCGGTGACGATGGCGAAATCGGCGGCGCGTTCGAGCGGGGAGTTTCGGTTGCAGGTGAGGGCGATGGTGCGGGCTCCGCGGCTCCGGGCGTATTCGACGGCGGCGATGGTGAAGGGGGTGCGTCCGCTGCTGGCGATGCCGAGGACGATGTCATGTTTGCCGGGCTTGCGTTTCTTGATTTCGGCGAGGGCGAGTGTGGTGTCGTCTTCGCTGGCCTCGGTGGAGGCGGCGAGAGCTTTGGGGCCACCGGCCATGATGTATTGCACGGTGCGGGGATCGGTATTGAAGGTGGGCGGAATCTCGGAGGCGTCGAGTGCGCCGAGGCGGCCGCTGGTGCCGGCGCCGACATAGATGAGGCGCCCGCCCTGGCGGAGTCCGGCGACGACGACGTCAATGGCACGGGCGATCTGCGGGAGGGCGCGGCGGACCGCGGCGGCGATGGTCGAGTCTTCCTGGTTGATGAGGCGGACGATTTCAAGCGACGACATGAGGTCGAGTTCAGCGGCGGCGGGAAGGATTTGTTCGGTGGGCAGAATGCGGAGGTCCGATGGCTTGCGTTTCAAGTATCGCCTTTCGCGGAGAAGGTAATTTGAATCCCGTTCATTGTAGCTGCATTGAGGCCGGACTGGATTTGCGGGAAACCGCTGAAAGGCACTCAACATTAAGTATGCGGCAGAAAGAAACCGGGGCGGCCGAAGCCGCCCCGGTCGGGTCAGGTTGAGGAAAGAACCATGCCGCACAATTAAGAGTGTGCCGCACAATAAAATGAAGAACGAAACTGGAGCAGCATGCGGTTAGGTGTTCAGTGCGTCACCACGATTCCTTCAATGTAGGTGCCTGAGGTGAAGGGTGAACCGGATACGGGGGCAAGAACGCCCGCAGCGGTATAGGTGTAGGCGAATATTTGGCCGGGACTGTTGTCGTCCCCAGCGTACACGAATTTGCTGGAGGGATCTCCGACGACGGGCCAGGTTGAAACTCCCGCGGTGAAAGGCGATCCGGTTGCGGTGGTCAGCGATCCATCGGAACCGATCACGGACGAAAGAACGTTTCCGTTGCAATCGGTGGTGAACAGAACTGCGCCGCTCACATCGACGGAATCCCAACAATTGCCGCCGGGGTAGGCGGGAGTGGTCAGTGCGGTAAGAGCGCCGGTGGTGGAGTTCACGCTAAAGCCGATGATCTCAGAGCCGACGGTCCCGAGATTGTTCAGATAAAGATACTTTCCATCGGGCGTTCCGGTAATGGCATAGGAATCTTGCCCCGAGGCGAAGGGTGAGCCCGTGATTTGGGTCAGCGCGCCGGCCGAACTCAGAGCGAAGGCACTGATCGTACCCGGACCGTCGATAACATCGGCGACATAAACCCACTGCCCGGTGGGATCGATGAACACGGTTTCGGGCTCGTTGCCGGAGGTTTCGGCGAACGGCGAGCCTGCGACCGCCGAAAGAGATCCATCGGAGCCGATGGTGTAGACGGCGATGTTGTTATTGCAGAAATCGGGAGCGACCAGGTATTTTCCGCTGGGATCGACGGCGAGTTGGAATACGCACTGGGAGTAAGGGCTGCCGCTGACTTCGGTGAGCGCGCCGGTGCTGCCAATGGTGAAGGCGTGTAGCAAATCATTGCCCTCGTCGGGAACGAATAGAAACTTCTGGCCGGGATCGGTGGTCAGAAATTCAGGGCAAGACATCCCGGTGGCCACCGGACTGCCGGTCAACGGGGTGAGTGCCCCGGTGGTGGGGTCGACGCTGTAGCCGTCAACGCCGCCCGTGCCAACAGTATTGGGAGAAACGTGGGCAACGCCTCTTTGAGGATGGCGGAGGCGAGACGTGGCGGCTGCTTTGGCGCTGGCGGTGCCGCAGGAGCTGGCATAGAGAAATTTTGGGGTGATCGGTGGGGTGACGATTTTCTTGCTGTCGTTGTCGCAAGCGGCCAACAGAGCAAGGGTGGCGGCAGCGCACACTGTGAGCGCGCTGCATTGAATGAAAATTCTTTCCATGATCTTCTTTTCTCCTTCGAAGTTTTTGTTCGGGTGGCGACCGGATGCGCGCGCAACCGGATGCCTGACAAAACTCTTGCCGGCAAATTCAGACTAACCTGCGGAAGTACAGAAAAAACGTGGCTACGACCTTACGAACGAGGCCTCTTGGCCCGTTTCGGGAAGGGTGATGATCGTCGGGAAAATACGGGATTAGTCGTTGTTCGAGGCGAGGTTTGAGCCGAGCGCTTCGATCACCGCGTCATGAAATCTGGGGCGGACTTGTTTGATGAGCTGACTCGAGCAGTCGGGCCAGGTGCGGTTCGTCAGCAGCGTGACGGAGAGCTGGCGGTCGGGATCGATCCACAGAGAAGTGCCGGTATAGCCGAGGTGGCCGAAGGAGCGGGAGCCGAAATATTTTCCGGATTGCGAAGGGGCTGACGGTGTGTCCCAGCCGAGGGCGCGCGACGTGCCGGGCGGGGCGGATTCGCGGCGGGTGAAGAGGGCGACGATTTCGGGGCGGAGGATGGGGCGTCCACCGTGAAGCACGGCGTGGGCGAAGCGGGCCAGGTCTTGGGCGGTGGAGAAGAGGCCGGCGTGTCCGGCGACGCCGCCGAGGACGCTGGCGTTTTCGTCCTGCACTTCGCCCTGGATGATTCGGTTGCGGAAGCTGCGGTCGTCGGCGGTGGGAGGGATTTCTTTGCGAGTGGCTGGCGGAGGATTGAAAGTGGTGTGGATCATCGCGAGCGGGCCGAAAATTTCGCGTTGACAGAAAACGTCGAGGGATTCTCCGGCGATGCGTTCCAGAGCCGTGCCGAGGAGGATGAATCCGATGTCGCTGTATTCGGCGCGGCTGGCGGGGTCGGCGGAGAGCGGCGTGGTGAAGGCGGCTTGCAGCAGATCGTCGCGGGAGTGCGCTTTCAGAAATAATTTCTCGTAGGCGGGCAGTCCGGAGGAGTGGGCGAGTAGCATGCGGAAGGTAATTTCCGGGCGGCGGGAATCGGGGGATCCGCTGGCGTCGGTCTTGAATTCCGGAACGACTCCAACGACGGGGACTTCGAGTTCGAGTTGGCCGCGCTGGTAGAGGATCATCGCCATGGTTGTGGTGGCGACGGCTTTGGTGAGGGAGGCCAGGTCGAAGAGGGTCGTGGGCGTCACCGGGGGAGAATCTGATTCGTAGGTGAAATGGCCGAAGGATTTGAGTGCGATCAGGCGATCCCGGTGGGTAATGGCGATGGAGGCGGCAGGGAAGGCACGGACGGCGATGGCTTCGGTCAGGATGGAGAAGGCCGAAGAAAACTTTTCGTCCTGATGGTCGAGGGCGTGGACGAGAGTTGGGGTAGGCGGGTTCAGGGTCGGGAGCTCGCGGGAACAATCTTGACCTTTGCGGGTTATAGCAGATTGGGTTGGGTGGGTAAAGATTGGACGGGTCGGAAAAATCTTTACCACAGGGGACACTGGGGAGCACAGGGGAAATCGGGGCTTGCCGGTGAGGGCACCCCTTACTTGAGTTTCTTGAGCCCGGCTGCTGAGTTGTGTACAGTCAAGGGATAATCCTCATCCTGACAATGAATTCACACTTGTATTTCTCTCGTGCTATGTGCGCTCTCCTGCTAGCGCTTGCGCTGGGTGGCGTCGCGGTCTCGGCGGAGGTGACGCATGCGGCTGCGCTCACCCGTCTGGGCGGGGTCGATTCAGTTATTGAGCAGGCGGTGGCGGACGGGAATATTCCCGGGGCGGTGCTGGTGGTGGGGCATGATGGGGCGGTGGTTTATCGCAAGGCATACGGACATCGCGCGCTGGAGCCGAAGCTTGAGCCGATGACACTGGATACGGTGTTCGATGTGGCGTCGCTGACCAAGGTGATTGCGACCACGACCGCCGTAATGCAGTTGGTGGAGAAAGGCAGGGTGCGGCTGAATGATCCGGTGGCGAAGTATTTGCCGGAGTTTGCGCAGAATGGAAAAGAGGACATCACGGTGCGGCAACTGCTGACGCACTATTCCGGGATGGCGCCGGACCTGGACTTGAGCACTCCGTGGGAAGGAAAGAACACGGCTTACCAGTTGGCGTTTGTGGAGCCGCCCGAGACGATGCCGGGGGCGGGGTTTATCTACAGCGACATCAACTTTATTACGCTGGGCGCGCTGGTCGAGAAAGTGTCGGGCGAGATGCTGGATGTTTATACGGCGCAGCATATTTTTGCGCCGCTGAAGATGACGCGGACGCGGTTTGTGCCGCCGGTGGCGTGGCGCGCCGGCTGGATACAGAAAGTTGCGCCGACGCAGTATGACGAGAATGAGCACATGCTGCGCGGGGTGGTGCACGATCCGACGGCGCGGCGGATGGGCGGCGTGGCGGGGCATGCAGGATTGTTCTCGACCGGCGACGATCTGGCGAAGTTTGCTCAGGCGCTGTTGAACGGAGGCGGCGGAATTCTGTCGCCGCTGATGGTGGAGAAGATGACTTCGCCGGAGACGCCTCCGGCGGCGCCGGTGCTGCGCGGGTTTGGGTGGGATATCGATTCTCCGTTCTCGTCGAATCGCGGCGACTTGCTGCCGGTGGGATCGTTTGGGCACACGGGGTTTACGGGGACGTCGGTGTGGATCGATCCCACGACTCAGACGTACATCATTCTGCTGACCAATGCGGTGCATCCTCGGGGGAAGGGGAATGCGATTGGGCTGCGGTCGAAGGTGGCGACGGAAGTGACGTCGGCACTGAATTTGACGGTGAGTGAGAAGGAGGCGCTGCGCTGGAAGAGTATCACCGGCTATAACGAGGCGCTCAGCGCGGGGCGGCGGATGAACACGCGGAATGGGACGGTGAAGACTGGGATCGATGTGTTGGAGGAGCACGGGTTTGACGTGCTGAAGGCGGCGGGGGCGGGCGGGGATACGAAAAACGTTGAAGTGAAGAATCCGGATGCGAAGACCGCCGATACGAAGAGCAGCGATGCGAAGAGCAGCGATGTGCAGAACGTTGATCAGCAGAATCCGGATGCGCAGAAGCCGGATCCTCAGAATCCGAGCCCGAACAAACGCATCGGCTTGGTGACCAATCAGACTGGGGTCGATGGCCTGGGGATACGGACGATTGATGTGCTGGCCAATGCGCCGGGGATTTCGCTGGACGCGATTTTCTCGCCTGAGCACGGGGTGACGGGGACGCTCGATACCACGGACATCAATAATTCCAAAGATGCGGCGACCGGGGTTCCGGTCTACAGCGTGTATGGGGGGACGGATGCGGCGCGGCGTCCACCGGTGGATGTGATGAAGAATCTGGACGCGGTGGTGTTCGATATTCAGGATGCGGGGGCGCCGTTTTATACCTACGAGACGACGCTGGGATATTTTCTGGAAGGCGCGGCGAAGGCCGGGGTTGAGCTGATCGTGCTCGACCGGCCTAATCCGGTGACGGGATCGTTTGTGCAAGGTCCGGTGGCGGATGCGGGGCGGGAGAGTTTTACGAATTACTGGACCGTGCCGGTGCGGCACGGGATGACTTTGGGTGAGCTGGCGAAGATGTTTAACGCGGAACGGAATATCAATGCGAAGTTGACCGTGGTTCCAATGGAGGGGTGGCAGCGGGGAGACTGGTTTGATTCGACGGGGCTGACGTGGGTGAATCCGTCGCCGAATTTGCGGAGCGTGACCGAGGCGGCGCTGTATCCGGGCGTGGCGCTGATTGAGGGGACGAATGTTTCGGTGGGG
>DATHQJ010000189.1:0-6297 GCA_035482825.1 Binatus sp. (SeqCode)
CCCGCTGTAGAATCAGCAACTTAAGCTTTGGAACTATGCCGAGTGATAATCCTTGACTGCCTGGCGAAAGCCGTCGTTCGCCTTATAATCCCCGCTCGAAAGGTGCGCTCTCGATGAGTCGTCATGCTCCCCTCTTATTAACAAGTCTGATTCTGCTGCTTCCGGCTTCTGGAAGTTGCCAAAGCGCTGACCCCGCTGATCCGTATAAGGCCACGCTCGACCGCTTGCAGTCGCTTTCCGGCCAAGCCGAGGCAGAATGGCGATTTCATACCGACGTTCCCCATCCCGAAGATCCGGGGTTGAGTGACGCGGATTGGGGATCGCTCACGGTGAAGAATCGATCGCAACCGGGCGGCATAAACGGAGACGAAGAGCATTGGACCGGCACGCGCGTGTTCCGCCGCTGGGTGCAGATTCCCGAGACGATCAACGGCTATCCCACACGGGGTTCGCGAGTGCTGATGGATCTGCGGTTTGGCAGTCCCAGCGGCCTCATCATCACAGTCTTCTCGAACGGAGGGATTCTCTATCGCGGCAGTGACGACGACATTTTGCCCGTTTTGCTGACACCAAATGCGCAACCCGGTCAAAAATTTCTCATCGCAGCGCGAGTGGTGGCTGGGGACGGAGTACAGTCCGAGTTCTTTCACAGCGAACTCACGATTGACGCGCCGCACACGCGGCCTGATCCGGCGTTTCTGAGAATGGAAATTCTCTCCGCGCGACCAATCATCGCGGCTTATGAAGAAGGAAAAACCGAGCGGCAGCAGGAACTCGATGACGCGGTGAAGGCCATTGATTTTTCGCCGCTCGATCGCGGAGATCAGGCGGGCTTTGACGCATCGCTCAAGGTCGCGCAGTCCAAACTGGAAGTGCTCAAGCCCTGGCTGCAGCAGTTCAACGTCCGTATTGTGGGCA
The DNA here is from genome assembly GCA_035482825.1 of Binatus sp. (SeqCode). Taxonomy (GTDB): domain Bacteria; phylum Acidobacteriota; class Terriglobia; order Terriglobales; family Acidobacteriaceae; genus Sulfotelmatobacter. The sequence continues at coordinate 919 of DATHQJ010000189.1, forward strand.
ACTCGCACATTGATATGGCCTGGCTCTGGCCGTGGACCGAGACCGTCGAAGTGGTGCGAAACACGTTTCAGAGCGTGCTCGACCTGATGCGCGAGTATCCCGACTTCAAATTCACCATGTCGTCGGCGCGAACCTATGAGTGGATGCAGGAGAAATATCCCGACCTGTTCAAGCAGATCGAGCAGCGGGTAAAAGAAGGACGCTGGGAAATTATCGGCGGCATGTGGGTCGAGCCCGACCTGAATATGCCCGACGGCGAATCGCTGGTGCGGCAGATTCTTGTGGGCAAGCGTTACTTTCAGAAGAACTTCGGTGTCGACGTGAAGATCGGGTGGAATCCGGATTCGTTCGGATACAACTACCAGCTTCCGCAAATTTACAAAAACTCCGGCATGGACTATTTCGTGACGCAAAAGCTGATGTGGGCGCACGAGTTCACCACGTTCCCTTACAAACTTTTCTGGTGGCAGGCGCCGGATGGCAGCCGGCTGCTGACTTATTTTCCCCACGACTACGCGGACGGCATCGACGCCGAGCCGCTGGCCAGTCAGGTCGCGGTCTGGATGCCGTCGATCTACGGTAAAACCGTTCCTGACCAACCCGAGATGATGCACCTCTACGGTGTGGGCGACCACGGCGGTGGCCCCACTCGCATCATGCTCGATCATGCCGAGCAACTCCGGGCGCCGGATGCTGTGTTCCCCAAGCTGCAATTCAGTTTCGCGCGCGATTTTTTCAGCGACCTGGAGAAGAAGTTGCCGCAGATGCAGGTCCCGGTGTGGGACGGCGAGCTCTATTTTCAATATCACCGCGGAGTGTTCACCACCCAGGCAGAGACCAAGCGCAGAATCCGGCGGGCGGAAGAGAGCGTGCTGAACGCGGAGAAGTTTGCTTCGCTGGCTTCGCTTTACGGCCGAGCGTATCCGCAGGATGGGATGGAACTGACTTGGAAGAATTTATTGTTCGATCACTTCCACGACATTATGCCAGGCTCAGGCGTCGCGGTGAATTATCTGGATGCCAAGCGCAATCTAGAGGACGTGGATCGCTCGGCGGAACTGGTGACGCAGGGCGCGCTGGATGAACTTGCCGCTCACGTGAACACGGCAGGCCCCCCAACGGGTCAACCCATCATTGTGTTCAATCCCCTCTCCTGGCCGCGCAATGACGTCGTCGAACTGGAAGCGCAGCTTCCCTTTCCGGCAGAGCAGATTGAAGTGCAACCTGCGGGTGGGTCCCCGATCACAACGCAGTTGCTTTCGATGGATAAAGAGACTCACCGCGTGCGCTTCCTTGTGCACGCGGACGTTCCGTCGCTTGGCTATGAGACGTTTTTTGTGCGCTCGGCCCCATCCTCGACGGCAGCCGTGCCCGACCCCACTCCGCAGGCAGAAGCAGCCACAACTGGCAGCCAGAAGCGCCGCTACCGGCCCGGCCGCACCACGCTGAGAGCGTCGGCGGATACTCTCGAAAACGATGCTCTGCGCGTAAAAATCGATCGCCTGACCGGATGCATGACCAGTTTGTTCGACAAGCGGAGCGGCACGGATTCCCTTGCCCCGGCCGAGACGGATACCGGCGGCCCGAAAGACCGCATCTGCGGAAACCTGCTGCAAGCTTTTGTCGACAAGCCGCAACGCTGGGATGCGTGGAACATCGACGCCGATTTTGAAAAGCAGCACTGGGACCTCGACAAGGCGGACGAGGTCAAACTGGTCGAGAGCGGGCCGCTGCGCGCGGTGATCCGCGTAAAGAATCACTTCCAGAACTCAACTTTTGTTCGCGACATCATCCTTTATGACGGCGTAGCACACGTCGACGTAAAAATGCATGCTGACTGGCACGAGAAACACATTCTGTTGAAGGTTGCGTTTCCGCTCAGCGCGCACAGCGATAAAGCGACGTACGAAATTCCTTATGGGTCGGTGGAGCGGCCGACTACACGGAATACTCCGGCGGAGCAGGCGCAGTTTGAAGTCCCAGCGCAGCGCTGGGCCGACATCTCCGATGCGAAACACGGATTCAGCGTGCTCAACGACTGCAAGTATGGATACGACGCCAAGGCCAACGTTCTGCGGCTGTCGCTGTTGCGCTCGCCGGAGTGGCCCGATCCGCACGCCGACGAAGGCGACCACGATTTCACGTATTCGCTGTATCCGCACGCCGGCAACTGGAAAGATGCATACACCATCCTTCGCGGCTACGAGCTGAATTACAGGGTGCTGACCCTGCCCACCGAAAGACATGAAGGAACCTTGCCGCCCGTCTATTCATTCTTGCGGACCGACTCTTACCGCGTGATTGTAACCGCTCTTAAGAAGGCTGAAGACGACGACTCCCTGATCGTGCGTTTCTATGAGTGGGCGGGCAAAGAAACGGACGCCAACCTGATCTTCAGTGCCGATGTGAGATCGGCGACGGAGACTGACCTGATGGAAAGGCCGATCAGGAGTCTTACTATCGATGGCTCCGCTGTGAAGGTGCCGACCAAGCCCTATGAGATCAAGACGGTCAAGGTGCAACTGTCGGCCGCTAAATCGAACGCCGCGCAGGCGGTGAAAGGGCAATGACGGAACGCTCGAAAGCTGCGGCAGTGCTCGGCGTCGATATTGGCGGGACGAAAGTTGCGGTCGGGCTCGTGGACCGCGAGGGCAAGATACTCGCTCAGGGTCGCAATCCGATGGTGGTAAACGGCACGGCTGAGGCCGCGTTCCAGGCGGTGACGGACGCGATCGATTCCATGGCCGCGTCAGAGTCCGGCGCAGTATTTCAATGCATTGGAATCTGCGCCCCTGGACCTCTCGATCCGAAAACCGGTGTCGTTCTGAATCCTCCGAACCTGCCGTGCTGGCGGAATTTTCCGCTGGCCGAGAAAATTGTCGCGAAATACCGCGTGCCCGTCAAAGTAGACAACGACGCGAACGCGGCCGCGCTCGCCGAGACACGCTGGGGAGCGGCTCGCGGATTTCGCTACGTTTTCTACGCCACGATTGGAACCGGGATTGGAACCGGCATCGTTCTGGATGGCCGCATCTATCACGGCAACACAGGCTCCGCTGGCGAGGGTGGCCATGTCAGCATCGACTATCGCGGGCCGCTTTGCAGTTGCGGCAAACGGGGATGCATCGAAATTCTGGCCTCTGGGCGAGCCATTGGAACGCGGGCGCGGGCCAAGCTCGCGGCTGAGCCTGCGCGGCGTTCCGCAATCCTGGAGTTGGCCAAGGGAGACGTGGCCGCCGTCACCAGCGAGTTCGTCGGCCAAGCATACGTAGCGGGTGATCCGTTGGCGCGGGAAATTCTTCTCGATACGGTCGAAGTCTTAACGCCGTGGTTCGGCAACATCGTTGACCTGCTCGATCCTGACGTTCTGGTGGTGGGCGGCGGAGTGGCGGCGATGCTGCGGCCGTTTTTCGATGAAATCAAGAATCGACTTCCAGCGTGGTGCGTGAATCCCCGCGCCTCCGACATCCCGCTGGTGATGGCTCACTACGGAGCCGATGCCGGGATTGCCGGGGGCGCGGCGTTGTGCGCGGAAGATATTCCTTAACGTAAATAATAATAATAAAGACTCGATCGCAACCCAAAGGACCCGAATGCTCTGCTTGCCTCGTCTCCGCCGATTCGCACTAACAGCTGTCTTCCTCTTTTGTTTTCTCGCGACCTTATTCTTGCAGGGTCAGGATACAAAGGACCAGAATCTGCACAGCTCGGATCTACCCAAAGCTCCTCAAGCTCAGATCTTTCCTCTCACGCCCGCGGTCGGTCGGTTCACTGAGCCCGCGATTGCGGTGAATCCGATAAATCCGCAGCAGGTGGTCGGCGTATTTCAGGACAACGTGCATGCTTCTTATTCGACCGACGCCGGGCACACCTGGCAACTGGCCGAGAACGTGGACCCCAAGAACTATCGGGTCTCCGGCGACGTCTCAGTGGCGTTCGATAATCAGGGGCACGCGTTCGTTTGTTACATCGCCTTCGACAAGCTGGGGAGTTTCAACTATTGGGCGCGAGGCGCGACGCGCAACGGAATTTTTGTACGCCGCTCGCTGGATGGCGGAAAAACCTGGGAGGCGGAGCACTTCCCTGTTGCCGAACAGACAAGTACGCCGGGAATTCCGTTTGAAGATAAGCCGTGGATTGTTGCCGACAATACGAAAGGCAAGTACGCCGGGAATCTTTACATCGGCTGGACGCGGTGGCGATTGGCCGATTCGCAGATGGTGCTGTCGCGTTCGACCGATGACGGGAAAACGTGGTCGCAGCCGATCGAGATTGACGCGCATCCCGGACTGCCGCGCGATGACAACGGCGCCGCCGAGGGATTCGCCGGCGTGGTTGGTCCGGATGGCACGCTCTACGCCATCTGGAGCCAGGATGACGAGATCATGCTGACGACCTCGCGCGACGGGGGCAAGACCTTTTCTCATGCTCGGCCAGTCATTCATACGGCGCCGATTATGTTCGCGATCCAAACGCTGGAACGGGCCAACGGATTCCCGCAGATTGCGATTGATCCGAAGAGCAAACGGCTGTATGTGACCTGGAGCGATTACCGCAATGGTGACATCGATGTTTTCCTTGCGACTTCGGACGACTCGGGCAAGCATTGGGCGGCTCCGGTCCGGGTGAATAATGACGCGCTACACAACGGAGCCGAGCAGTTCTTTCAGTGGCTGGCCGTGGACCCGACCGACGGCTCGGTCGATGTTGTTTTCTACGATCGGCGGGGCGATCCTCTGGGCCGCAAGCAGATCGTGGTTCTGGCGCGCTCGACCGACGGCGGACGCACCTTCACCAACTACGCATGGACCGACGAAGCCTTCGAAGCCAGCGACGTATTTTTCGGCGACTATAGCGGGCTGGCAGCTTACGGCGGGAGGGTTTACGGTATCTGGACGGAGAAGCCTGCGCCTCCGCCGGAAGTGAAGGACAAGCCTGAGGGAGGTAAAGAGGCGAACGGTGCGAAAGATGCGAAGCCGCGACCTCGCGGAACCATCGTCAAGATAGGAACCGCTGACTTTTCCCAGCCGACCAACTGATCTCCGACAGCCGAAGGCAGCCAAAATAAAAAGGGCGATCTCTCAGAGGAGATCGCCTTTCGCATCATCGCGTTTTAGATCGCGGGATGAGTTTTAGAGTGGCTGGACGTTCTCAGCCTGCCAGCCCTTGGGGCCCTTGGTTACGTCAAACTGCACAGTCTGGCCCTCCTGCAGGCTCTTGAAACCGCCCGCCTGGATGGCTGAGAAGTGCACAAAAACATCTTCGCCATTCTGGCGGCTGATAAAGCCATAGCCCTTGGCGTCATTGAACCACTTTACTGTTCCTTGTTCTGCCATGTTGGTAAATGTTCCTTTTGTTGGATCGATTTTACGCTGGAGA
>DATHQJ010000190.1:0-8889 GCA_035482825.1 Binatus sp. (SeqCode)
CGCGAACGCGCCAACTTCACAGTCGAACGCATCCACCAGATCGAATCCGAAGTCCGCCACGACGTCATCGCCTTCACCACAGCCGTCGCCGAATTCGTCGGCCCCGAATCGCGCTGGTTCCACTACGGCCTCACCTCGAACGACGTAGTCGACACCGCGCAGGCCCTGCTCATCAAACAAGCTTCCGAAGTCATAGAAAAAGATTTGGAGCGTTTCGCTGAAGTCCTCGAACGGCGCGCCTGGGAATTCAAAGACACGCCCATGGTCGGCCGCACCCACGGCGTCCACGCCGAGCCCATCACCTTCGGATTCAAAATCGCCAACTGGTATTCCGAAACCCAGCGCAACATCGCGCGCTTCAAAGCTGCCGCTGAAGACTTGCGCGTAGGAAAGTTTTCCGGCGCGGTCGGAATCTTTGCGCACCTCACGCCTGAGCTGGAAGAAAAAATCTGCGCACGGCTGGGATTGAAGCCTGCGGCAGTCTCGTCGCAAGTCATCCAGCGCGATCGTCACGCCGCGTATCTCGCCACGCTCGCCGTGATCGTGAGCACTCTGGATAAGATCGCCACCGAAGTGCGCCACCTGCAGCGCACTGAAGTCCGCGAGGCTGAGGAGTTTTTCAGCGAGAAGCAAAAGGGATCGTCGGCCATGCCCCACAAGCGCAATCCCGTGACCGCCGAGCAGATCAGCGGCCTGGCGCGCGTGGTCCGCGGCAATGCCCAAGCGGGTTTCGAGAACGTCGCTCTGTGGCACGAGCGTGACATCTCGCACTCGTCGGCGGAGCGCGTCATCCTGCCGGACTCGACCACGCTCACCGACTATCTGCTGAACAAGACTGCCAACCTGATCGACACGCTGTTCGTCTATCCCGAGCGCATGCGCGCGAATCTTGAGAGCACGCGCGGCCTCATCTTCAGCGGACAACTTCTGCTCGACCTGGTCGAGCATGGCGTGAGTCGCGAGGACGCGTATCGTCTGGTGCAATCGCATGCCATGCGCGCCTGGAAAGAGAATCTGAATTTTCGCGACGAAGTCCTGGCCGATCAGGAGATCGCCAGCAAAGTTCCGCGTGCTCAAATCGAACACGCCTTCAACCTGCAACGCCAGCTGAAAAACGTAGACAAGATTTTCGCCCGCGTGTTTGGCACAAGAAAACACGCCAGCAAAAAGCCAGTGTCCAAGAAGAAGATCTCGCGCAAGAAATGAGGCGGGTGCCCCACCCTTCTCGCGCACTTCGCGAGAGAGCCTGCCCTGAGCGAAGCCGAAGGGGTGGGGATTTTGATCTCCGTTAACTTTCGATCTCACTCGACCAGTCCCACTTCCTCCTCCGGATACTCCGGATCCACGCAAGCCTGAATCTCGATCACCCGCAGCAAGTCCCAAGCCTCCCGATACCGCGCCCACTTCGCCCGCTTGCTCCTCGCCGTAAAATGCAGCGTCAACTTCTTCCCCATCGCCGTATACGGAATGATGTACCACTCCGCAACCGGAATCACCCACACTGCAAAAAAATCCACCGTCCCCTTCTTGTACCGCTTCCTTCCCGGACCATGCACGTTCAAGCTGTACTCATTCCCACGCCGGCAATAAATCGTCGACTTCACCTGCACCCGCAATATCGGACCACCATTTTCCACCGCCACGTCATACCGCCCCGACTCCCCATACGGCTTCAACACCCCCATCCCCAGCCCCTTGGCCCGCGCCATAAAACAAAGCTCCGCCCATTCCCCTCGCTCCTTGCATCCCGCAATCCACTTCGAATTATTTTTCTTCCCCATGCCCCAACCCGTTTCCTATCCCGACCTTCTCCGATTTGTCATTCCGAGCGCCGTCAGAGCGAATGCGACGGCAACCGAGGAATCTGCTGTTCCCTCCGCCACCGCATCCAACTCCGAGAAATATCCCCGCCCCACTCCCGACTATTTCCGAACTGGAACTCTTAAGTCCAGGTCGTCCATCACACCCGCGCCTGAGGAAATCTCCCAGATTCTGTGGAAAACCCCCGAAACGACCCGATGCCTGCCGGCCGCTACCGTATCCCAGCCCCGGAGGGCGACATACGATAGCCCAGGACGTAAGTCCTGGGTCAGCCGTACGGAACGGAACAGAGTCCCGTAGGACGGCAGAAATGCCGCGCGAGTTCGAAGCACAACGCATCGGCAGACATCTCTTCTACTCGCCTTGGAAAGAAGGCTAAGGACGGGGCACACCCGGTTGGGTAGTTGCCGAGGAAACCAAAAACCGAAAGGTGCGCTACCCGCCCGGGAATTTCAGAGTGTCTGACGAGATGCGTACCAAGTCAGGACTTGGGGAAGGTTGCTAGAATTATCTCGAATGGTCGGCCTTGCCACAAAGAGAACCTCGACGAAGTTACCTAACCCGGGTCTGCGCCAAGCGTCCATCGAGGCGGCACTGAAACGCGAAGAGCTAGACAGGCTGCTCTCAGCTGAGATCGGAAGGTACGCATCGGAAGACACAAGCCTTGTTGTATTCGGCTCGCTGGCAAGGGGCGAGTGGACCTCCGGCAGCGACTTGGATTGGACGTACCTGATAGATGGGGAGGCCAATTCCGACCATCTGGTCATCGTCCAAAAAATCCAGCGCCTGCTCGAACAGAAAAAGAACAAGAAGAAATTCCGGCCGCCGGGCCCAACTGGAACCTTCGGGAATCTCGCATTTAGCCATGACATCATTCACCAGATTGGTGGCCAGCACGACACAAACAAGAACACTACCTGGAGGATCTTGCTCCTTCTCGAATCACGTGCCATAGGCAAGAACACTGAGGCGTACGAACGCGTAATTAGGGGTGTTATTGGCCGCTACCTGGCAGAAGACAACCACCAGCTGACTCATGATTTGCAGAAATACAGGGTGCCCCGATTTCTCCTGAATGACATCGTTCGGTTTTGGAGAACTATGGCGGTGGATTTTGCCAGCAAACAGCGGGACCGCGGCGGAGAGGGCTGGGGGCTCCGTAACGCGAAGCTCCGAATGTCGAGAAAGCTCATTTTCGCGTCGGGCATGCTCGTCTGTTTTGGTGCGCACCTGGATCCGGCTCTACAAAAAAAGATTTCCACTGACAATAATGAGTTAAAGTTTCACCTGCTTCAACACATCCGGGACAATGTGAAACTGACGCCACTAGAAATCCTGGCGAAGTCGATAGGACCTTACAGCATTCCGAATGCGATCAGCAAAGAACTGTTCGATTCCTACACGAAGTTCTTGAAAGTGCTCGACGACAAAGATGACCGTAAAGCGCTCGAGAACCTTCGATCGGAAGACTCCCGGACCGACCCGACGTTCAAGCGAATAAGAGGAATCAGCGAATCGTTCGAGCACGCTCTTGATTACATCTTTTTCGAAAATCCACAGATAGCAGCGCTCACAAGAAAGTACGGGGTCTTTTAATGAGGTCCATCGGATTCTCCACCGGCGCGTTGGCGAGAGATGACTTTCATCGGGCCCTGCGAATGTTGGCCGACAAAGACGTTAATGCTGTGGAGCTGTCAGCCCTCCGACAACACGAACTCACCCCCTTGGTGGAACAACTGGGGCAGCTGCAGCTGGCACGCTTCCAGTACATCTCGGTTCATGCCCCCAGCGCAATAGAGCGATCCTTTGAGCCAATTGCGTTAGAGCTTCTCTCTCAAGTTGCCGCTCGCAACTGGCCAATCATTGTGCATCCCGACGCCATGAGCACGCCCGAGGAGTGGGCTCGCCTCGGAGACTGTCTGTGCATCGAGAACATGGACAAGCGAAAACCGGCCGGACAAACAGCAAAGAGCCTCGCCGAAATCTTTCAAGTCCTGCCCAAGGCTTCCCTGTGTTTCGACATCGGTCATGCTCGACAGGTCGATCCCACGATGAGCGAGGCATGGGCAATTCTGCAGCGCTTTCGCAACAAGATCAAACAGCTTCACGTCAGCGAAGTAAACACTCAAAGCAAGCACGACTCCATCAGTCTGGAATCAATTCTCGCATTCCAGAAGGTATCGCACCTGCTGCCGGCTGACGCTCCAATCATCCTGGAAAGCAGAGTCAAAGAACCGGCGATCAATGGAGAGATCCAGAGCGCTCTCGCCGCGTTGACCAGGTTCCAAACCTTCAACGAACGGACCATCAAGACGGTTTACGAAGTTGAGGGCGTCTACGGTTTGGCCCAGCCAGCGTCTGCGCCAAACCACTTCGCCATCCTATATGTGGGACAATCCCCAAACCTCAGGGAAAGACTCAACGATCACCTGAACAACCCCCCGGCCCCCGGAATTACCCACTTCTTTGCCGAAAGTATTGACAATGAGGAGGGAAGAGATTTACGCGAAAGACAGCTAATCGCGGAGCTGAAACCCGTCGGAATTCCTTACTTTCCCTCCAAGGTCGGCACATTCATTGCAGGCAGGGCCACCAACAGTTGCAACCACGGGCTAGATGATCGGCGTCGCGAGGCTGACGGCGAGATCCCGCGTAAGCGGGGTGACACGCTGGTTGGAACGTTACGTCGCGAATACGGTGAAGATTTGGCTGAGGGCCTCCGCAGTGACGCACGACTGGGCACCGTGCTTCGGGAGACAGATTCAAATTCCCCCAGCAAGTATTTGAAGCGCCGACGTTAGCTGGCGGAAGGGCGCGTCCAAGCAGTACCGAGATATAACTGGCCTCGACGCCTTCCGCTGTCGACACTTATGCATCCTCGCGGATTCCCTGCTACGCGACGGAAATCAGCGCCTGTGCTTCAAATAGTCACTCAGCGAGTCCGAGTTCGTCTCCTTCAGCACCCTGCCGAGCTTAGTGTCACAGCGAAAGTGCGACGCGAAATCGTCGCCATACTCTCTCCTCAATGTGCCAACAAGGGTACCGCTACGTTTGCGTCGAATTTCGCCGTCCGCATCTCTACACCGACCGTCTAAGCCGTCACTGCAATGGTCTTTACTCATAGCGCCTCCAAAATTGCTACGAACATCCGCTGGTACTGCCGCAGCTCATGCAGCGGTAGCAGCTGCCGTTGCGGGTCATGATGCTGCCGCAGAAGCTGCAGCTGGGCGCATCGCCTAAGTCGATGAGGCTGGAGAGGGCGTCGGCGGCGTGGTGGGAACCGGCTTCCGGCTTTCGGCTTCCGGCTTCCGGACTGCGCGAGGCGGACGGGGTTTCCTCTACTTCTGACCGGTGCGAGCTGGTTCCTGCGGGCTTCAGGCGCAGATTGTCGAACAGGAGCTGCTGCTGGCCGGTCAGGAAGCGGAGTTGGAGCCAGCGGAAGATGTAGTCCATGATGCTTTTGGCGTAGCCGAGGTCGGGATTGCCGGACCATCCGCTGGGCTCGAAGCGGGTGTGGGCGAATTTTTCGCAGAACAGTTTTAATGGCACGCCGTGTTGCAGGGCGATGGAGACGGCGAGGGCGAAGCTGTCCATGAGGCCGCTGACGGTGGATCCTTCTTTGGCCATGGTGATGAAGAGTTCGCCGGGCTCGCCGTTGGGGTAGAGGCCGACGGTGATGTAGCCCTCGTGGTCTCCGACCTTGAATTTGTGGGTGATGGAGGCGCGCTCTTCCTGGAGTTTGTGGCGGACGGCGCGCGGCGGGGCGTTGAGATTTTCTTCTTCTTGCGGCGCGGCGGCGATGCGGGCGTCGTCTTTGGTGGAGTTTGCCGTCTTGCTGCCTGCGGCTGAGAGAGGTTGCGATTGCTTGCAGCCGTCGCGGTAAATCGCTACGGCTTTGATGCCTAGCTTCCAGGCCTGGAGGTAGGACTCGATGATGTCGTCGACGCTGGCGTTGTTGGGGAGATTCACCGTCTTCGAAATCGCCCCGGAGATGAAGGGTTGGGCGGCGGCCATCATTCTCAGATGGCCCATGTAGGCGATTGAGCGTGTGCCTTTGGAGGGCTTGAAGGAGCAATCGAAGACGGCCAGGTGATCGTCTTTGACGTGGGGCGCGCCTTCGATCGTGCCGGTCGCGTCGATGTAGCTGACGATGGCGTCGGCCTGGTCGTGGGTGTATCCCAGCTTGAACAGGGCGGTGGGGACGGTGTTGTTGACGATTTTGATCATGCCGCCGCCGACTAGCTTTTTGTATTTGATCAGGGCGAGGTCGGGCTCGATGCCGGTGGTGTCGCAGTCCATCATGAAGCCGATGGTGCCGGTGGGGGCCAGGACAGTTACTTGTGAATTCCGGTAGCCGTGTTTTTCGCCGTGGGCCAGGGCTTCGTCCCAGCATTGTTTGCTGGCTTCGTAGATGCTCGCGGGGACGTTTGCTTTGTTGATGCCGTTCACCGACGCTCTGTGCATGCGGATTACGTCGAGGAACGGTTCGCGGTTGATGTACCAGCCGGGGCAGGCTCCGCCGGGCATGGCGTTGGCACCTAGATTGGTTTCGGACAGATTCTTTTTTGTCGGCTCGGTTGCGGGAGCCAGCGGTTCGCATTGTTCGGCGATGCGGCTGGATTGCAGGTAGGCTTCGCCGCACATGATGGCGGTGACGCAGGCGGCGTAGTCGCGGCCGGCGTCGGAGTCGTAGGGGAGGCCCGCGGCCATCAGCAAGGCGCCGAGGTTGGCGTAGCCTAATCCCAGGGGACGGTAGTCGTGGCTGTTGCGCATGATTTGCTCGGTGGGATAGCCGGCGTTGTCGACCAGGATTTCTTGGGCGGTGATGAGGATGTCGACGGCGTGGCGATACGCCTCTACGTCGAAAGTGCCGTTGGGGGCGAACTTCAGCAAGTTCAGGCTGGCCAGGTTGCAGGCGGAATCGTCCAGGAACATGTATTCGCTGCACGGATTCGAGGCGTTGATCCGCGCCGTGTTTTTCGAGGTGTGCCAGCGGTTGACCGTGGTGTCGTATTGCATGCCGGGATCGCCGCAGTGCCAGGTGGCTTCGGAAATCTTGCGGAGGAGTTCTTTCGCTTTGAAAGTCTTTACTACCGAGCCGTCGGTTACCGTCTTGGTGGAGAAATCGGTATCGCGGACTACCGCGTACATGAAGTCGTCGGTGACGCGGACGGAGTTATTCGCGTTCTGGAAGAAGATGGAGCTGTAGGCATCGGAGTCGGGAGACGATCCATCGTAGCCCTGGCTGACCAGCGCGTGGGCTTTGGCTTCTTCTTTCTGCTTGCACTCGATGAAGTCGATGATGTCGGGGTGGTCGACGTTGAGGATGACCATCTTGGCGGCGCGTCTTGTCTTGCCTCCGGACTTGATGACGCCGGCGAAGGCGTCGAATCCCTTCATGAAACTCAACGGGCCGCTGGCGGTGCCTCCTCCGGAGAGAGTTTCGGTGGATCCGCGCAGGGGGGACAAGTTTGTTCCGGTGCCTGATCCCCACTTGAAGAGCATGCCCTCGGTTTTCGCCAAGGTCAGAATCGAGTCGAGCGAATCTTTGACTGAGTTGATAAAGCAGGCGGAGCACTGGGGCTTGGTGTATCCGGTGACGCCGAATTCGACGTTTTGGGTTTTGGGATTCCAGTGCCAGTTGCGGCCGTCGGAGTTGGGCTCGATGCGGTCGCATCCGACGTTGAACCAGACGGGGCTGTTGAAGGCGGCGTACTGGCGGACGAGGATGTGGACGAGTTCGTCGTGGAAGGTGGCGCCGTCGTCGTCGGTCTTGAAATAGCCTTGGGCCATGCCCCAGTCGCGGATGGTTTCGGCGACGCGGGCGACGAGTTGGCGGACTCCGGTTTCGCGGCCGGGCGTGCCGAGTTTGCCGTGCAAGTATTTCGAGGCCACGATGTTGGTGGCGGTCATGGACCAGTCTTTGGGGACTTCGACGTCTTTCTGCTCGAAGATGATGTTGCCTTGGGCGTCGGTGATTTGAGCCAGGCGGAGATCCCATTCGACTTCGTCGTAGGGAGAGACGGTGGGCTTCGAGAAGAAGCGGCGGAACGAGAGGCCGGAGGGCTTCTTCTTTGATGTGGCGGGGGCGGGGATCGAAGTGGTGGCGGATTCGGTAACGGTTTTCAATTCTGCCATGGGGCTCTCCAATTAATTAGATTCTATGCGTGTTGCGCCGATTCAGGCGTCCGGCCAGCGGGCGGGGGAATCGGGTGGATCGAGTGTTTCCAAAGGTCTGGTGTTGCGGCCCCTCGGGGCTTACCTCAGCGGCTGAAGCCGCGGTTCATTTCGTGCGCTCTGCGGCACGGCTGAAGCCGTGCCCTGATACGAACCTTCTGCGATTAATACCTACGAAAAAAACATCTGCAAAGAAGCGTTGATCGCAGCGCTGACGCGCTGCGCCACCCTGAGTCCGCTCCGGTTAGAAACCGGAGGGGAAAGGGGAGGGACAGTGAATGTTGGTGGCGGCTCCGGAATCTAGCTGCGGGGCGGTCAGGGATAGCGTGCTGGGAGAGGGCGTGATCGAGGTGCTCGCTTCGCTCGCTGGACGGACGAATGCGTCCGTCGCTACGTGGGCATCGGTACTGCGGGCAGTCGTGGGTGAGGGTGTCCGCGCCACATTCTCGTCTTCTTTCTTATTAGGGAACAGGGAGGGCTGGGCTGCGTTTGCTTGCGGAACGTATTCCGTGGCGGAGGTTAGTTCCAGGGAAGTGGCGAAGTCGGAGGCGATGCCGGTGGCTTTTTCGGCGGCGGAGACGATCCATTGATTGAGGGCTGTGCAGATGCTGCGACGCTGGGTCTGGTCTTCGACCACGACGAAGCGGACGAAGTAGCGGCCGGAGGCCAGGCGAGAGCTCATCGGATTTTGGCGCGAGAGCATGCGGTCGAGGACGAAGGCCATGTCGTCGTCTTCGAAGAATTGGGTGACGGCGAGCATGCGTTTTCCGGCTTCCGGCTTCCGGCCTTCGGCTTCCGGTGCGATTGTTGTAGCGGCTAAAGCCGCGATCGAGAGGCCGCTTGACGCGGCGCTAAAGCGCCGCTCTTCCACATTTGACCCTAAATCCATGA
>DATHQJ010000191.1:0-15592 GCA_035482825.1 Binatus sp. (SeqCode)
CGTGCTTGCCCACGGCTATGACCACAACTGGGTTATCAACCGCAAAGGGGATGGGCTCACGCTGGCGGCGCGCGTCTACGAGCCGACCAGCGGACGCGTGCTGGAAGTTTCGACGACCCAGCCCGGAGTGCAGTTCTACACCGGAAACTTTCTCGACGGAACGGTCACCGGAAAACAAGGCCACGTGTACAAGCGGCGCTTCGGCCTCTGCCTGGAAACCCAGCACTTCCCGGATTCGCCGAATCATCCGGACTTTCCGACCACGACTTTGAAGCCGGGCGAGACGTTCAAATCGAAGACGGTGTTTAAGTTTTCGACGAAGTAAAGTGAACCCGCCGCGGGGTTAGTCTATGGAATAGAGGCCAGCGAGCGTGGGGATTGAGCGCCTCACTCGGTGCGCAACTCCTCTACCAACGCCCTCTCGACAAGGCGGCAATGTTCCGGCTTTAGCTTCGCTCCGCCCGAGGTCAGATAGAACGTATCAATCGCCATCTGCCCTTCGGTATCGATCAAAGCGATCTCGATGTTGCACTTCTGATCCGACAGGCACGACGCGATCCGGTGCAGCAGCCGCGGACGATCCTGCGTAATCACCTGCACCAGCGTGCTGGTCGACGAGCAGGAATCGTCGAACTCGATCTTCGTCTCGACTTTTACTTTTGCGATCCCGCCCTTCTCGGCGCGCTGCCGGTCGCGCAGCATCTTGTCGAGATCGGCTTCGCCCAGCAGCACCTCCGTGACGCTGCGCCGGAACCGATCCCACTCCGAAAGATTCAACTCCAGGGTGCGAAATCGATCTGTGAAGTACAGCGTGTCGACCACGGTCCCGGCCTGGTTCGAGAACGCATTGGCTTTCACAATGTTCATGCCCCAGGCCGCCAGCACGCCCGCGAGTTTAGCAAACAGAAACGGACGATCCCGCGTGACCAGCGCCAGTTCGTACCAATGCCGTCCGCGCTTCAACTCGACCTGCACGGGATTGGTGCCCAGTTCCTCGGCCAGGACCATGTGCCGCATGACTTCCTCCGCGGAGTGCACCAGCAAATACCTCTGCGGAAATCCCTCCAGGAATCCTTTGAACTTGCTGCTGGTCACAGGTGCGAGCGAGCGCAGGCGCGCCAGCTTTTCGTCGTTTACATCGGCGTGCACCCGCTGGTCGGCGCTGCGGTTCAGATAATTATCGGCCCCCATGTAGAGTTGCCAGACGTTCTCGGCTTTCCATGGAGTCAGCGCCTCCGGGTTCACAGCCTTGATGTCTGCATAAGTCAGCAGGCAAAGCATCTTCAGTCGCTCCGGCGTTCCCACTTTGTCGGCAAACGCCGCCACCGTCTCGGGATTGAAAATATCGCGACGCAGTGCCGCCGATAATTCCAGGTGGCTGCCGATCAGGAACAGCACCTCCGCCCGCTCCTTCGGCTCGACGTCCAGGCGGTCCATCGCGCGGTTCGCAATGTCCAGGCTGGCCTCGACGTGATTGCCGCCGGGAACGCCCTTTCCTGTGTCGTGCAACAGCAGTGCCAGATACAACAACTCCGGATCTTCCAGTTCGCCGAGCAGCTCCGCGTAGCGTTTATCCCACTCCGACTGCGATTGCTTGAGCCGGTGCAGGCTTTCAATCGCGAGAAAGGAATGTTCGTCCACCGTGAAGCGATGATAGAAATCGCGCACCACCAGCGAGTCAATGAGCTTCAGCTCCGGCAGCAGCAAGGTCAACAGGCGCAAGGAGTGCATGGCGCGCAGCGCGTCGGCGGCATGCGGCTGCAGCAAGGTTTCCTGCAGGTAGAGCCAGAGTTCGGCTCCGCGGGGCGGCATAGAGGCGAGCGCGGGCAGCGCCTGCTCGATGCGGTACTCGGTGGTCGCGCTCAATTTCAATCCGTGATGCGCCATGAAGTGAAACATGCGCAGCAACACTTCAGGATCCTGCAGCGCCGAAGGCTGCTGCAGAAAGATGAGCCCGTCAACGACGGAGAAATCCGGAGTCGTGAGCCGCGACCGCCAGCTCTGCACCTGACGGTAGAGCGCCGACCAGGCTTCGGGAATTTCTTCCAGCAATTGCGTGACGGTGCGCTGTACGGCGCGAGCGTGGCCGAAATAAATCCGCATCCAGTCCGCGGCTGAAAGTTCCAGGGAATCCGAGAAGCCGGACGTCTCTCCGGCGATGCTGGCTCCAACCTTGCGCGCCGCTGCTTCGTCCTGCGCCTCCCAGCTCAGCGTGTTGTCATCGCGTCCGTGGCGGAAGTGCAAAAAGCAGCGCGCCGACATCAGAAAGTCGAGCGCCGAATCCAGCTGCTTGCGGATCGGAGCGCGTAGAGAACTCGCGTCCGGCCAGTCATGCAGCTTGTCCATCGCCGAAATCAGCGCGAGCCAGCAGGCGACGTTGCAGTCGCGCAATCCACCCGGGGCTTCTTTTAAATTCGGCTCCAGGTGGTAGAGCGTCATTCCATATTTCGCGTGCCGCTCGCGCGTGACTTCCGCCAGCCCCTGCAGCAGGGCCTTCGACTCCCGCATCACCAGCTTGGGAATAACCTTGTCATGCAGCCGCCGAAACAGGTCAGGATCGCCCGCCAAGTAACGGCAATCGAGAAGAGAGATGGTGAACTCAGTATTGTTGGGATCGTAACGGTCGCACTCGGCGAGTGTCCGCGACGCCGGACTCAGCTTCAGCCGCAGGTCCCACAATTCCTGCGAAAAACGGCGCACCGGATCTTTGAACGTTTTCTCGGCCTCGCGATCCCCGAACAGAAAAAGCAGATCAATGTCGGAGTAGGGAAACATCCATCCCCGGCCGAATCCGCCGGTAGCGACGAGCGCAAAGTTTGCGGGCTTGGCATGGTCCGATGAAATGATGTCGCGCCACAGCCGCGCGAGGATTTCTTCCACCAGCCGTGTGCGCTGCGCCAATGCGGCCCGGCCGTCCCCGGTAGCTTCGAATTCCTGCTGAATGCGCGCCGATTCGTCGCTGAGGGAACTGCGCAGCTCGCTGATCAATGAGGACGCTGCCATGATGAAAGTAATTTCCCCCGCACGCTCGCCACTGGGGGAAGGCCATTTCAACCGCTGCCTGTCAAGCTTTCCTTGCGTCCGGCTTCGAAAATCCGCGTGACAAACCGCGCTACAGTGCGCCCTCACCGCGTTCGTCATTGCGAATGCGGATTGCTTCGTCCACGCGGGACAGAAAAATCTTTCCGTCTCCGATCTTGCCGGTGCGGGCCGCACCCAGGATGGCCTGCACCGCCTTCTCCACCATGGGCTCGGGCAGCACCATCTCGATCTTGGTTTTAGGTATGAGATCCACGCTGTATTCCCGCCCGCGATAAACCTCGGTGTGGCCCTTCTGGCGGCCGTGGCCGCGCACTTCGAGCACGGTCATGCCTTCCACGCCAATCTCGTGCAGCGCAGTTTTCACCGCGTCCAGCTTGGAGTTTTGAATGACTGCTTCGATCTTCGTCATAATTTCGTCAAGTCCTGTTCTGCGTGCTTCACGCGGCCGCCGCGTCAGGAAACTCCAGCAACTCGCGGCGGACCTCTACGCGGACGCCTTCTAATATTATCTCTCTTACGGTTGGGAGAGATGCAGTCCTTGAACTTCGTCCGCGTCCTCCCGGAGGCCGCCGTTTTCCTTAATCAGGACCGCCTCACTCTACCGCCCGCCGGCACCCGCACGGAAATCGAAACTATTTATCGTGCCTATCAGGTTTTGTTATTGATTCGATCAGAACTTGAACTGCACATCCAGTTGCATGCGCCGCGGAGGCTGCGCGGCAACCGGCTGGCCAAACAGTTGCGAGGATTGCACCCCGATATAGGTGACGTAATTGGGATGATTCAGGACGTTGAAGGAATTCAACGCGACCGAGAGCACTCGGGCTTCTTTCTTTGCCTTGGAGAGAGCAAAGTCGTGCGACAGGTTGAAATCGAGCCCGATCAGGCCGGGTCCAGCCATGGTATTCCGGCCGATGCCAGCGGGACGATCGTTGAAGATTCCGTCCCCATTGTTATCGCTGCCGGTAGTGATGTTGACCGGCTTGCCGGAATAAAGAGAGAGCGCGACGCCGAGCGTAAACAATTTGCTGAACTGCGTCGACCCCAGCATGTCGAACTTGTGCAGACGATCGTTGTCGGAGCGTCCCCAATCGGCGGATGGATCGTAGCTGTTAGCAGGGAAATAAGTGATGCCGCTGGTGTTGTTGTCGGTGCGGCTCAGCGTGTACTGAATCTGTCCCGAAAAATACTTGCTGGGCTTGCCGCGAAACGTAAGCTCCAGCGCATTGCCCTTCAAGTATCCGTCAGACTGAATCTGCCGGACCTGGCCCAGCGCCGGGTTCGGGCGCGATATGCTGCTCGCCGTGGGCGCGTTCGCGTCGATGGAGCGAAATGAATCAATTCCTCGCGTGCCCATATAGACGGCGCTGAATGTGCTCTTGGCCGTTACCTGTTGCTCGACTCCCGCGCTGTACTGCACGGTATACGGCATCCGAGAGCGCGGATCGAGTGTGACCAGGCTTGTTGGCGTGCTCGATAAATCGCTCGGCAGCACAGGATATTGGGGTGTTTCTGCGATGTAGCGCAGCAGGTTCACGCCATTGAAGTGCATCAGGTCGCCAATCGGCCCCGGCCCGGTGCGGTCGTAAAAGACACCTGCGCCTCCCCGGATCACGGTTTTGCCTTTCGGGCTGGGAGCGTAGGCGAAACTGAAGCGTGGCGCAAAGTTGTCGGGGTCGTCGTGAAAGTAATTCTGGAAGTAGTAACGAACGCCGAGGTAGAGGGAAAAATTCGGCCGCACGCGGATATTGTCTTCCACAAACGCGCAGATCACCTTTTCCAGAAATGTCACATGCCCTTGGCCGGTTTGCACGACGTAAGTGGCGGGAATCGCGACCGTAGGCGGCCACACTGGCCCCGAATAAGTGCCGGCGCGGTTGGTGAAATCATCGAGGCCGCGGCGGCTGATGTCTGGGATGTCGATGCCGAAGCTGATTTGATGCCGGTTGTTGGCGTAGGTGGCGAAGTCCGTGCCATCGAAATGGTATTCCGTGCGGCGCGAATCGGCTTGTGCTCCGCCCGCCGTGAATAGTCCGGAGACTGCGATCTGCGCGTCCGGGACGACGCTGACCACCGGCGAGTCGAAGTGCCCCACCAGAAATCTCGCCTGATTCAGCCAGTGCGGCGAGAACTGGTGTAGATAGCTGACGTTGACCTCGTGTTCGAGGAAGCGCGTATCGGTAGCGGCACTGGGCAGAGTAGTGCCCCCAGCATTCTGGTTTTCCGCCGAGCGATGCTCGTAGGAGTAGCCAATCCAGAACTGGTCTCCATTCACGAAATCATGAAAAATGCGGCCCGATCCGAAGAAATGATGGGTCGGATTAGGCACAGTCTGAGCAAACGGGCCGAGGCCCACGGACTCCGCGGCAGCGATCGCTCTCGGATCGATGATGTCCTGCTGATCCAGAATATCTTCGTCGAGCGAGAGCAGGAAACTGGTGCGCTTGCTGTGCCCGACCGGGCCGGTCACGGAGCCTTCAAAATATTCGCGGCTTTCCGGAGGCTTCACGACCGCGAAGGCATTGCTCGCGTCGAAGACAGAATCGCGAAACATGTAATTCACCGAACCGTGGTAGGTCGGAGATCCGCCCTTGGTGATGATTTCCAGGCGGGCACGTCCGGGCCGCGAAAAGCGCGCTGAGTAAGGATTGTTGTTGATCTTCACTTCCTGCACGGCGGAGGGCGTAACTCCCGGGCCGTTGGCCTCGATGCCGTTCACCACCAGCGTGACGCCGTTCGTGCCGGTGGCGTTGTCGTCCAGAAAGCGCGACATAGTGGTGATGTAGTCCTGGTCGAAGACCGGAACACGGTCGAGCGCGTTGCGGTCGATGGCGTTCGTATTCTGGTTCTCGGAAGTTTCCGTACTCACGAGCGGAACGTTGATCCCGGTCGCTACCGTCACGTTTTCGGTTTCGACAGAGATCTGCATCACCACCCGGATCGGTGAAGACCGCTTGCTCGTGACCGCGACGGCGATGCGGGCATCGCGAAATCCTTCCGCATGAAACTGCAGCGTGTATTTTCCGGTAGAAATATTTTGCAGGCGGAACGCGCCCACATTGTCGGTGGTCGCGTGGGCAACCGCGTCAGCCTTGAGACCAAACAGAGTCACCTCTGCGCCGGTGATCGCCGCGCCCGAGGGATCGAGCAGGACTCCCGAGATCGAATCTGTGGCCGCTCGCTGGTCCGCGGCCGGAGCGGGAGTCGGGCCTGCCTGCTGGGCGCAGACGGCAAACGGCCACAGCATACTCAACAGCGCGAAGCGCGCGAATCGGAGGAGCAGGAGACGGTTCAAGAGCGACTATCCTTAACGACTGGTTGACGGCAGCTTAGCGGCGGTTCGGTGCCGCGCACCAATCGACAAAGATACCGCACGAACCTGAAAGGGTCCTGAAAGTAACGCAGACCGGGAATGAGTCGACTTTGCCCGCCGTGGGTTCAGAAAATCTTCCGGCGTTCCACGATGGGCGGCTATTTCTCCGGTGCCTTCGGCTCCTCTGCGGGCGGCTTGACGAATTTTGCATCGTCCACGGGAACGTTTTGCTTTACGTCGCTCACCTGAATGGTGAACCGCCCGCTGGGCCGGGCCAGCGTCCAGCGGAAGGGAATCTTCACTCCGTTTGAGTCGCGGTAATCCGCATAGTCGATTTGGGTTGGAAGCAGGCCCAGTGCAGTGTCGCCATAACGCACCAGTCGCACCAGCAGACCCGATTGCTGGTCGAAATACAACTGGACCGGCGGCTTTCCTTCGCGCTGCCCCACCACTACAAAAGCATCGTGGTCACCGATCCTCTCCGTGCCCTGCGCTTTCATTTCGCTGAACATCGCCTTCAAATGCGTGGCCAGATGCAGGTCCGCGTCGATCGACGCCGCGTCCAGTTCACTGCCATGCATCTCGTGTACTCCAGGGCGGCCCGCGGATGCCAGCCATCCCTCGCGCCCATTAAATGCGGTGACGCTGTCTCCCTCCGGCAGGTGCGTAAACGAGATGCGTTTCTCGGGATCCTTCGAATAAATATCAATGGGCAGAGTTTTGCCGCCGAAATCGATCGTGCCCTTCATGACGCGACTCGTCACTTTGTCGATCGCCGCCGCCCCGCCCGCCGCCTGCACATATTTGTCGAGCAGCTGCTCGGGCGCAGGTCCGGCTGTTTCTTTTGCATCAGGCGGCTTCGGTCCGGCCATCGCCATTGGCTCTTTCGGATCTTCAGTCATGACCGGCGGGATCGCCTGCGGGATCGGATTGCCGCGATGGCAGGAATTGCACGTCACGGCGCGATGACCGTCGAAGTTTTCCGCATTGATCGTAATCATCATCGCCATCATCTTCCGCGCAGTCTGCTTGGGCTTCTTATCGTCTTTTTCAAACGCGTTCGGCACATGGCAGAAATCGCATTGCACGCCCAGTGACGCCGCCACGAACTGCATGGTCGGAACCAGTTGCTCCGCCGGGATTCCTTTCAGCACCTGGATATTCTTGAACTGCTCCTCGGCTTTCTTCGGTCCGCCTGCATTAGCCTGCGACTGGCCTGGACCCGTGGAATGCACGGTCGCGTCCGACTGCGCTCTTGCTCCGGCCATTACGAAGGCAAATGCTGCGAGAAGTCCTACCACGCTCAGAATCGCTACGCGTTTTGCGTTCATTAGGTTCTCAGCCTCAGTTAACTCAAGATGTGCGCCGGAAGATCGTTCGTGGTCCGCCTCAAAGTGTACCAGCGCACCAAAGGCGCAGCCCAGCCAAGGACCGAATACCCACTTCCGAAGCCCTTCCTGCTACACTACGGCGTCGTGCCGCAAAATGTCCCGCAAAACGTGCCGCAAAATCGCAGCCGAGTCACGCGCTTCGGAACCTTTGAGCTTGATCTCAGCGCGGGCGAACTGCGCAAGAGCGGAGTGAAGCTGCGCCTGCAGGGGCAGCCCTTCCAGGTGCTGGCACTGCTGCTGGAACGCGCCGGTGACGTCGTGACCCGCGAGGAGTTGCAGCAGAAGCTCTGGCCCTCCGATACCTTCGTCGATTTCGACCACAGCCTGAACACGGCCATCAACAAGGTGCGCGAGGCCCTGGGAGATTCCGCGTCCAGCCCACGATATGTCGAAACTCTGGCCCGCCGGGGATACCGATTCATCGCTCCCGTGCAGGCTCCGGAAGAAACTCCACAACAAATTTCTCACCAAGCCGACGCACGGGGACAAACGCCGGCGCCACACGACGCGATCACAAACCGCGAAGGCCCTGCCTCCGACCACGCGGCGTCCATCGAACCCCCGGTCGCGATTCATCCCGAACTCGAAGTTCCCATTCCGCGCCGGGCGGTCACCCGCGGTCTCTTCGGACTGATTCAGGTAATGTATCTGGCCTTCTATCTCACCGCCCTGTTTCGTATTCATCAAGTGCAAGCGGTCGCGGATTTATTTCTTCCGCTGTGGGGCGCGGACACTCTCGCCATCGCTGTGATGGTGACCGCGGGCGTCGGAATTCCGCTGCGCTGTTATTTAATGTCAGCGGTGGGCTTCGACTACCAGCGGCTGGGCGAGAAATTCCGCCAGATGTTTCCCTTCGTCCTCGCACTCGACCAGCTCTGGGCGGTCGCCCCGTTCCTGCTTATCCAGGAGATCGGATTAGGCGCGGCTTTCGCGGTGTGCGCCGCGTTGCTGTACCTGCCATTTTCCGAACGAACCCTGATTCGCATGGCATACGTCGGGCCACGAGGTGAGTAGGCGATTAAGCGATTTTCTATGGAACTAACCTCTCTGATCGCCCGTAACCACGTCTAAGAGGCTGGGCGAAGCTGTGCCCTGCCGGAGGATTCTATGACACTAGTTTCCGTGAAGCACCTTTCGCTGGCCATCCTGGCTGCTAGCGTGATTACCGTGCTGGCTGCCAAGCCTGCTCTCGCCGACGAATGGTCGAAGACTTACAACCTCAGCGGCAAACCCGATCTGCGGATCGAAACCTCCGACGCCAACATTCGCGTCACCACCTGGGACCAGAACACGATTGCGGCCAAGGTCATCACCGAGCGCTATAAGATCGGCGAGGGCGGCATTCGCGTCGAAGAACATCAGACCGGGGACTCGGTCGAGATCGATGTGCACTACCCGCACCGCGAACTCTACATCGGCTGGGGCAATCATCGCGTGGAGATCATCATCCAGATGCCGCGCGAGGGCCGGGTGAATCTGCGTACCGGCGACGGCAAGATCGACATCGCCGGATTAAAAGGCGACATGGATCTGCACAGCGGCGACGGCTCAGAGAATCTGGAAGGCATCGACGGCAAGCTCCACGCTTCTACCGGCGACGGACACATCACCGCGCGCGGCCGCTTCGACGAACTCGAACTCAAGACCGGCGATGGACACGTTGACGTGCGCGCCGGCGCAGGCTCTTCGCTGGCCGCGGGCTGGCGCCTTGAAACCGGCGATGGCAGCGTTTCGCTCGAAGTCCCCGGCGACCTGGCGGCCGACGTCGACCTGCACACCAGCGACGGCCACATCGATCTCGACCTGCCGGTCACCACCGAAGGCAAGATTCGCGAACACGAAATTCACGGCAAGCTCAACGGCGGCGGCAGCTCGCTCACCATCCGCACCGGAGACGGATCGATTCATCTGCGCAAGGGCTGAGGGGCCAGCTCCTGATATTTGTGCCATACTGTCTGGTACATCGTGGCCTCTAACCGCATTACGGTTTGCATCTCCAAGACGCTTCAGGCGCGCATTCGAGACCGTTCCCGCACCCGGGGACAGACTGCTTCGGACGTGGTGCGCAGCGCACTTCGGGATTATCTCGGCCGCCGTGACAGTTTTTATTCTGCTTACGAACTCGCAAGAGAGGCAGGATTGATTGGTTGCGTGCGCCACGCATCGAAGGGCCTCAGCACGAATCGTCGTCACTTTGAAGGCTTCGGAAAACACAATTGAGTCTGATCCCGAAAACACCCCAGGTTGCAAGGATATCCATGCCCGTCAAATACACCTGCTTTCTCGCCCTCGCACTCCTTGCTTTCATTTCCCTCGCCAACGCGCAACAGCCCGCCGAAGCCAAACCTGAACCGGCCCTCGACGTCACCTCGATGGACCGCAGCGTCGATCCCTGCGTGGATTTCTTCACCTACTCCTGCGGTGGATGGATCAAGCGCAATCCCATTCCACCCGACCAGTCGTCGTGGGACACGTATTCCAAAATGCAGGACGAGAATCTCAGCCGCCTGCGCACGATTCTCGACGCCGCCTCTGCGCCCGACCCCAAGCGCGACGCCGTCGATCAGAAAATCGGCGACTACTATGCTTCCTGCACCGATGAGAAAGAGATCGACGCCAAGGGTGCATCGCCGTTGAAACCGGCGCTGGAACGGATTGCGAATATCAAATCCAAAGCTGAAATCGCCGCCGTGGCCGCAGCCATGATCGATGACAACGTCCTCTTTCGTTTCGATTCCATCCAGGATTTTCGCGACGCCTCCCAGGTCATCGCCGACACTGATCAGGGCGGACTCGGCCTCCCCGACCGCGACTATTACACCAAGGACGACCCGAAGTCGGTCGACCTTCGCAAGGGCTACCTTGCGCACGTGCAGAAGATGCTCGAACTCCTCGGCGACAAGCCCGAAACCGCTGCGACCGGAGCGGAAACGGTGATGCGGATCGAGACCGCATTGGCCAAGGGCTCGATGACGCGCGTCGAACGCCGCGATCCCAAGGCCCTGGACCACAAGATGACCATGGCGGAGCTTGAAAAACTTTCTCCCGAATTCCAATGGCCGGTTTATTTCGCCAAAGTCGGACTGCCTTCGCTCGCGTCGTTGAACGTCTCCTCACCCGGCTTCTTCAAGGCCTTGAACGAGGAACTCGAACACGAGAGTCTGGCCGACTGGAAGACGTATCTGCGCTGGCACCTGCTGCACGCCGATGCCGCCCATCTCTCGGCGCCTTTTCTGAATGAGAACTTCGCTTTCTACGGCAAGACTCTGCGAGGCCAGCAGGAACTCAAGCCGCGCTGGAAGCGGTGCACCACGGATGTCGACGACTATCTGGGCGAGGCGCTCGGCCAGGCATACGTGAAAAAATATTTCAGCCCGGAATCCAAGCAGCAGGCGCTGAAAATCGTAAAAGAAATTCAGGCGGCGATGGAACAGGACATCACCGGTCTGCCCTGGATGTCGGCCGCCACCAAGGAACAGGCACTCGCCAAGCTGCACGGCATGGCCAACAAGATCGGCTACCCCGACAAGTGGCGCGACTACTCCACACTGGTGATCGCCCGCGGCGACGAATTGGGTAACGTGGAGCGCGCCCGCAAATTCGAATTCGACCGCCAACTCGCCAAGATCGGCAAGCCCGTCGACCGGGGCGAATGGGGCATGACTCCGCCCACCGTAAACGCCTACTACGATCCGCAAATGAACGACATCAACTTTCCCGCCGGCGTGCTGCAGCCGCCGGCGTTCGATCCCAACTCTGACGCCGCTCCCAATTACGGCGACACCGGCGGCACGGTCGGCCACGAACTCACCCACGGCTTCGACGACGAAGGCCGCCAATTCGATGCTCACGGAAACCTGCGCGACTGGTGGACTCCAGAAGACGGAAAAGAATTCGAAAAGCGGGCCAGCTGCATCTCTGACCAATACTCGAGCTACACCGTCATCGATGACATCAAAATTAACGGCAAGCTCACGCTCGGCGAAGACGTCGCCGACCTGGGTGGACTGCTGCTCGCCTACATGGCGTGGAAGGACGACACCAAGAATCAGAAGCTCGAACCACTTGACGACCTCACGCCTGACCAGCGCTTCTTCGTGGGCTACGGACAGAGCTGGTGCGGCCAGTCGCGCGACGAGACCAAGCGCATGCGGGCCACGGTTGACCCGCACTCTCCTGAAAAATACCGCACCAACGGTGTAGTCTCGAACATGCCCCAATTTCAGGAAGCCTTCCACTGCAAAGCGGGCTCCCCCATGGTGAATGAGAATAAGTGCAGAGTGTGGTAGGAAAATCGGCCTCGGATTCTTAGCTGCGAGGTCCGAGCGAACCTAGCGTGGTGATGGAGGATTCTGGATCGGGCTCAGCCCCCGGCCAAACCTCGGAATGGACCCGCCGCCAGGCGAGAAAACCGACCAAAATTCCCAGCAATGCATTGAAGCAAAATGCGAACGCCCAAGAGCCGAGAAGATGTTGAAACCTAGATTCATGCGGTGAGAGAGCGGCCTTTAAATCAGTATGAAAGTTGGACAAAGCGAGCCAGAGAAACATCGGCACTCCCCAACCAATCACGCCTCGCGTGAGGATAAAGCGCCATTTCGCGAGTGCACGCAGACGCTCCTGCTCGGAATTCTCACCCGCCGGATCGTTCTGCATGGCCACGTCCGCCAGGTTTTTCCTGACCGCGCCGCGGCCAGCTTCGAAAGCCTCGAGGAACTTGCTCATTGAGTCCACCTAACTGCACTTGAAGAACAGTCCAATTGTACGCTCATGGGCCAACTCAGGGCTCACACATCAAGCCCCACCGATCGCATCAACTCAAGCCCATTACTCTTCGTGACCACGCCATCGCGCAACTTGTAGTCGAAAGTCATGCGGCCGTTCGCGAGTTCGTCCTGGAAATGGACGTTCCGCAGATGGCCCTCGACCGCTCCGCCGATATCGGTCAACGCCAGGTCATGCGTGCTCACCAGACCGATGGCGCCGCGAGTCACCAGCGCGCGCACGATTCCCTCGGCGCCAATGCGGCGATCTTTTGAATTTGTGCCCTGCAACAACTCATCCAGCAGAAACAGCAGCGCGGGATCGCCGCCGGCTAGATCAAATATCTGCCGCAGCCGCGTGATCTCCGCATAGAAACGCGAACTGCCCTCGCGCAGCGAGTCGTTCACCCGAATGCTGGCCCCCACGCGCAGCGGCGTGAGCCGCAAGCGGCGGGCCCGCACGGGCGCACCCGCCATGGCCAGCACAACATTCATTCCGACGGCGCGCAGCAGCGTGCTCTTTCCCGACATATTCGAACCGCTGACCAGCAGCACCCGCGTCTCTTCGCAAATGCTCACATCGTTGCGCACGCACACAGCCGCGGCCACCAGCGGATGGCCGAGGTCTTCCGCCGCGAAAGATGCCGCGCCTTCAACGAATTCAGGAAACGGATCCGCGGGATGCTCGTAACTGTACGTCCCCAACGACAGCAGAGCCTCCATCTGCCCAACAGCGTTCGCCCACGACCGCAATGCACCGCCGTGCGCCCGGCGCCAGCGTTCCGCCGCAAACGCCACTTGTACGGAATACATCAGCGGAGCGTCGATGATGCGCACAAAGATGTTGTGGCGCGAGTTGATCCGGTCGACCAAAGTTCGCAGCCGCGCGATCGCCAGCGAGCTTCGCACCCCGTTCGACAGAAGCTCCCGCTGCAACGCCTGCAGTGACGCTGTTTGGAATGCGTGAGCCTCCATCCGCGCCAGCACGCCGGAAAGCAAATCCAGATCGCGGAAGGCATGCTCGGTTCCGTGCAGCACTTCCTCCAGAGGTTGTTTCAATCTGTAGGTAAGGATGGCTTCGATCACCACGACCACGACCAGCGGCGTGGCGAATCCCCACACCGCCCACACCACAGCCGCCACCACCGCGAGCACAGCCAGCACCGGCGCGAGCCACGAGATCCACAGCGGCTTCATCCGGTTCGGCGTCTCCGCCCACTTGGCCAGCGCGTCGGGATGCACACCCACGCCGACATCCTCGCCCAGCACCGCCAAGTCTTCGCGCAGATCGATCTGGCCGCGCAGTTCGGCCACTGCGGCATGGCGCTCGCGGACATTTTCTACCGATGCCGGAGACAGCAGCCACGCCGCCAGCGTGTCTTCTCCCATGCGCGTGCGCGCAGTCGACAGAAGTTGAAACAAGCTGCCAGTGCCGAACAGATCGAGATCGGCGGCGTACACGTGATGCGCATCGTCGAAACGCTCACCGGTTTCTCCGGAGCCTGACCAGCGATCTTCCACGCGCGCCAGCGCTCTTTCATAAAACGTGACCGCCCGCTCAGCCAGCTCGCGGTCTCGAAGAATCCGCGAATGATAAACCGCGATGCCCGCAAATGCCGCCACCGGCGCGATCAGCCACCAGGCTGAGAGGGAATGTGCGCGAAACGAAGCCCACGCCAGGATCACGCCGAGCACAAACAAAAGCAGCCGCACGTAGCCGAGGCGGATATGAATTTTCTCGTAGCCCGCCACCCGCGACTGGCGCGCGTTTCTGCGCCCAACGTATTCTTCGGAGGGAAGCACTGCCTGAAAATGTAGCAGACCACAGGGGCTGGAGCCCGAATGATTTCTTGCACTGTACGCGGCCCCTTCGACAAGCTCAGGGCAAGCTCTTAAGGGCCGCTCTTCCACGGTGGGGCACGGGGCCGCAGGCGCGGTCGCGGTAGCCACGAGGCAAACGTGCGAACTATTCCAGATCAGACTTGTCGGGATTGTAGAAGAAGCGAAAACGCAGCGCGAGATAAGGCCCGGTGAATTCGCTGGGCAAAGGCGGGAACGGGTTCGACGCGCTGATGCCGCCCCAGGCCGCGCGATCGAGCGCGTCGTCACCAGAACTGGCCACCCGTCGCATGTCCAGAACCCGGCCATCCTTGGAGATGGCGAACTCAATCGTCAGTTTGCCCTTCTTCATTTCCGCGGACTCTGGAATCAGGTGGTACCAATTCTCGCGCACGTCCTGCAAGATGCGTTGCAGGTAAGGGCCAAAGTCGACGCCCTGGGTGTCGCTCAGAACCTCAAGATTGCCCAATTGGCGGCCGTGTGCGCCCGTGCCCAGACCAAAGTCTCCCGACTGCCCGCCACCCGCGGCACGGTTGGCTGCCGCCCCTTGCGTAGCCTGCTGAATCGCCTGCCCCGGCGTCATCCCGCCACTGTACTTGCTGAACGAATTGTTAGGACGAGGCGGAGTCTGCAACTGCGCCGTCTGATCGCTCTGGAACTGCGGACGCTGGCTTTGTTGCTGCGGTGGCTGCGCAGCCGGCGGCTGGTTCGGCGCTAACGCCTGCGGCGCCGGTTGCGGGGTGCGCGGACCACTCATCCCCGGAGCCCCCGGAGGCGGCGTCGCCAGAATCTTCCGTAACTCCTTGACATCAAGCTCGGGATGCCGCGAAGTCGCGATGCGGTCTTTATCCGACGCAATGTTGGTGTTCGGCCGGTGCGCGGGCTTCTGCAAGTCCGGCGGCAATTCCAGGAAAGTAAGGTTCTTATTTTTCGTCGGGTCCGTCGACACGGCGACCGCCGAGTGCCACCCGATATAGTTTCCAATCAACTTGAAATTCCACAACACAATCCCGAGCACCAGGTGAACAATGATCGAAATCCACACCGCTTCCCGCCAGCGCGAGCGCTCCAGATCGTCCTGCAACTGGATCAGCAGGTGCGGCACACGCGCATCCAGATCGGCGTAATCCGTTTCCCAGTCGTGCATGTCATAAAGGGCGAGCTGCTCCGTTTGCGGTTTTTCGGGAGCGACTGGATCCTGGAATGGAATTTGCGTGATCGGCATGCGCTGGGTTAGATGAACG
>DATHQJ010000192.1:0-21354 GCA_035482825.1 Binatus sp. (SeqCode)
CGGGCCCAGGCGGACTCTGAAACTAAGAAGATTGCTGCTCAAGTGCAGCGTCGTAATCCTTAAGCGCAGCTTCGATTTCCTCGTTGGAATAGCCCCAGGTTTTCAGAAGCGCCCGCAAATCCTCCCGTGTGCCACGCCGAAATATTTGCAGTACCGCGTTCCTTCGTTCTTCCTGATTCTTAATCGCATCGGTGTTGATGGGCTGCTTCTTGCCCCGGCTCCGCTCTTCTCGGATTACGTCGTTCAGATCGTCGTCTTTTTTCACAAAGGGCCGCCACGAAACGAGCTAGAACGCGTCAATCCCCGTAACGCTCTGCCCAATGATCAGCGAATGCACGTCGTGTGTGCCTTCGTAGGTCTTCACCGACTCCAGGTTCATCATGTGCCGCATGATGGGATAGTCATCCGCTACTCCGTTCGCGCCGAGAATGTCGCGCGAGAGCCGCGCGCACTCCAGAGCCATCCACACGTTGTTGCGCTTCGCCATGGAAATGTGCTGGTGCTCGACCTTGCCCGCATCTTTCAGTCGTCCCACCTGCAGCACCAGTAGTTGCGCCTTCGTGATTTCGCTGATCATCCACGTCAGCTTGTCCTGCACGAGTTGATGCGAAGCAATCGGCTGATCGCGCCACTGCTTGCGCAGCAGCGAATATTGCAGCGCGCAGTCGTAGCACGACATGGCCGCGCCCAGCGCTCCCCACGCAATGCCGTAGCGGGCTTGATTCAAACACATCAGCGGAGACTTCAGCCCGTCCGACTTCGGCAGCAGATTGGCTTCCGGGATGTGCACATCCTGCAGCGATAGCCCCGAAGTCACCGACGCGCGCAGCGACCACTTGCCGTGAATGTCGTCGGCCTTGAATCCCGGCCGGTTGGTCTCGACCAGGAAGCCGCGAATCTTGTCATTCTCGTTTTCGACTTTTGCCCAGATGATAGCGACATCGGCGATCGAGCCCGACGTGATCCACATCTTCTCGCCGTTCAGCACATATTCTTTGCCCACTTTCTTCGCACGCGTGCGCATTCCTCCGGGGTTCGAACCGAAGTCAGGCTCAGTCAGCCCGAAGCAGCCCAGCTTCTCGCCTTTCTGCATGGGAGGCAGCCAGGTCTGCTTCTGCTCCTCGCTGCCGAATTCGTAAATCGGATACATGCACAGCCCCGACTGCACACTCACAAAACTGCGCACCCCCGAGTCGCCGCGCTCGAGTTCCTGCGTCATCAGGCCGTATTCGACGTTGCCCATCCCGGCGCAGCCGTAGCCTTTCAGCGACGCGCCGAAAAATCCCATCTCAGCCATGGGCTTGACCAGTTCGCGCGGAAAGCGCCCGGCGCGATTGCATTCTTCGATGATGGGGACAAGATTGTCTTCAATAAACTGGCGGGTCGAATCGCGCACCAGCCTCTCTTCGTCCGTCAGCAGAGAATCGTATTGAATGAAATCGACACCGCGAAATTTAATGGCAGGCATGATGATCTCCTGATGAAGTGGGTTCCCAGGACCGGACGCACGCCGGAGGGCAAACATTTGACGGTAGCAGGCCAAGGCACGCCGGTCAACGTCAGCCGCGCCCGAAAGAGAACTTTAGTTGCGGCGGTCACTTGCGACGTTGATTTGATGGCATGATGATCGAGTGCCATCCCGCGAGTCAGTTCACAGAGCGATCCAGGAGTTCGAAGATCGGGGCTATTGCGTCCTGCGAAAGCAATTCGCGCCGCGTCTCATTGAGGCCTGCCGGGATGCCTTCTGGCCGCGCCTGCTCGCATACCTTCGCAGCGCACCGGCTCCGAACCGAGGCGCGCATCGCCATTTTCTCGCGATGCCCTTCGATCCGCCGTGTTTCGCCCCGCAGTTCTTCTTCGATCCCGATGTGCTGAGTATTGTGCAGGGCCTGATGGACGACCGCATCGTCGCCGACCAATGGGGCTGCGACCTGCCGCTGCGCGGATCGGAGTATCAGGGTGTGCATGTGGACTATCAGCGTCCGCTCTTTCCGGACCATCCTGACCTTGCGCTTCCCGTGTATGTGATCGTGGTTAGTTTTGGATTGGTCCCGATTGCTCTGGAGCACGGCCCGATCGAAATCGCGCCGGGCACGCATCGCATGCCCAGAGCCAATGCACTTCGCACGGTCGAGGCCGGCGAGATCGCCATGCAGTCCGTTCCATTGGAGATCGGCGATGTCCTCATTCGCCATCCGTGGGCACTGCATCGGGGTACGCCCAATACCACGGACATGCCTCGCGCCCTGGTCACGATCCGCTACGTCCGGCGCTGGTATGCGGACGACAGCCGCGACGTTGAAGCCGTTCCGCGCAGGGTATGGGACTCGCTGACTGCCGACCAGCAGAGCGCGATGCGTTTTCCAATCCGAGAGCAGAGGACCGCGCGTGAACTGGCCCTGAATCTTCTTCGCAAGAAACTACCACCCCAGAAATATCAACCGGAATGACCGGCTGCGGCTCATCGCATGGTGCTTACTGACCGGTTCCGAAGGTGCCCGATGAGCGCGTGGTTCTTATTCTCAGTGTCGTGCGACGACGACGATCATGAAGCTCCCAGGCTTGGCTACCGGTCGACCTGTTGCTCCCGGCTTGGGTTCCTCAAATTCGGCCGTGGCCAAATACACCTTATGCGTCGCAGAGTCAACGTCCATTGTCCTGGCGCCGACTGGAGTGGCCACCGTTTGCACAATCTCGAACTTCCCGGATGCACCCTCTCCCGCAACTTCGAGCTTGCCGTCTCGGCAGCTTGCGAATGCCTGGTGACCGTCGAACTTCGTGGCATCCACGCCGGCGCCGATCGGCAGGTCGCCGATTACCTTGCCGTCATCAGTGCTCATCACAATCAGCTTCTGAGGATTTCGACATCCAATAAAAAGTCGCCGCTTCGCGGTGTCAATCGATAGCCCCACAGGTGAGCCCCCGGGAGCGACTGGCCAATGCGCCAATACTTTCCTGGCTTTTATGTCGACGACCGCGATCTGGTTCTTATCCTCCAAATTGATATAGACCTTGCCGGCGCCGTCGGAGGCAAGAAACTCCGGTTTCCCGCCCAAGTCAATGGGCGCATCGATGGCTCCCGTCTTCGGATCGACGTCAGGCTTAAGCGTCATCAGAACTCCGTCGTCGCCGGAGACGACCAGCACCAACCCGCTGGCCTTGTCGTAAATGATGCCGTCGGCGTCGGGTCGCGCCGTCAGGGTTCCAAGAACAGCGTTCGTCTTGAGATCGAAGATGACGACTGCGCCACTCCCGTCGCTGATGAATCCACGTCCGGCCTCGGGTACTAGAGCAACTCCATGGTTATGCTTCTGCCCGGGAATGTCCGCGATGGTCTTCCCCGAATCGGCATCGACGACCATCGTGTGAGTGCTTCTGGGGATATATAGGCGATGATTGGGTGCGTCCAGGGTGAGGTAATCCCATCCGCCATCACCACCAATGTGAAATGTCTTTTCCACCGCCCAGGTGCCCTGCGCGGAAACGCGGCCGCTAAGTGTGAACGCGATGACTGCGATTAGAAGACCGGCAATTATGTTCCGACGGTACATGAGACCCTCCGTTAGACCTGCGGGCAACTTCCGGATAACACTAGCTGCTGAACATGAAAACTACCTGAAGGGAAACGGGAAAACGGCGAACCACTTTTCATTGCGCCTGCCAGCGGAGCGAACCCATTCTCGCCGCTGCAAGACGCGCCGGTGTATGCTGGTCGCGGTTTTATTCCTCAAGAATCTTACGGAGGCATGATGACGCCAGGAATTAAACGCAGGATTATTTCAGTAGTTGTGACGAGCATTGCGCTGTTTGCGGCCAATGCGGCAACCGCCCAAAAAGTCACCGTCGATGCCGACCCCGCCCACGTCGCCAACACCTTCAGCCCCGTCCGCTCGCTCGGCGCGGCCATCGATCGCCTGCGCACCGGCACTCCCGACCATCTTCTGAAAGAGCCGCTGTTGCACGAAATCCTCGGCGCCGGATGGCAGTCCGTGACCTATCGCCAGAACACCGAGTTGATGGTCGAGGCCTGGCACTGGAATCCCGCAGGCAAGTGGAGCAACGCCGACAAGCAGGAAGGCTACTTCGTGGGGAACGCTGAGCCCACCGCGGAAATGATTCACAGCTCGTGGGCCTACCCGCTGCCGCATCGCGGTTTCAGTCGCGGCGACGGCAATGGATGGTCGCGCCTCACCGACGGCGATCCCAACTCGTACTGGAAAAGTAATCCGTACCTCACCAAGGCTTTCACCGGCGAAGATGACTCGCTGCATCCGCAATGGGTGATGATCGACCTCGGCGCCAAGATTGACGTGAACGCCATCCGCATCGCCTGGGCCGATCCCTACGCGAAACGCTACGCAGTGCAATTCTGGACCGGCGAACTCGAGCCCTTCTACGAAGGCACGACGAAAGGCACGTGGCAGACTTTCCCGCTCGGCAACATCACCGAAGGCAAAGGCGGCACCGTCACGCTCAAACTTGTCGACTGGATGATTAACGTCCGCTACATCCGTATCTGGATGACCGAATCCTCCAACACCTGCGACACTCACGGCTCCGCGGACAAACGCAATTGCGTGGGCTACGCCATCAACGAACTCTACGCCGGAGCGCTCTCCGTCGACGGCACGTTCAACGACTACGTCACGCATTTCCCCAGCCGCGATCAAACCGTGACGTGGCCGTCTTCGGTCGATCCCTGGACCGCGTCCAACGATCTCGATCAATCCCGCGGAGATCAAGTCGGCTTCGACTTCTTCATGACCAGCGGCATCACGCGCGGCCTTCCGACCATGGTCCCGATCGCCATGCTCTACGCCACGCCAGAAGACGCGGCCAACGAAATCGCATACCTCTACAAGCGCCACTATCCAATCTCATACGTCGAGATGGGCGAAGAGGCCGACGGCCAGCACATGCTGCCCGAAGATTACGCCGCGCTGTACATGCAATTCGCCACGGCGATTCACAAGCTCGTGCCCGAAGCCAAACTCGGAGGCCCGCCGTTCGAAGGCACATTCGGCGACGTCGAAGTCTGGCCCGACGCCAACGGAAAAGTTTCCTGGCTCGGCCGCTTCGTCGACTATCTGAAAGCCCACGGCCGCCTCAACGATTTCACGTTCTTCTCCTTCGAGCACTATCCGTATCAGGACCGTCCGTCCTACTCCTGGGCCGATCTCTATCCCGAGCCGGGATACGTCAGCCACATCGTGCAAGTCTGGAAAGACAACGGCCTGCCGCCGAACATTCCGTTCTTCATGACCGAAGGAAACATCGGAGGCGGCGCGCCTCCATCGACCGTGAAAGCCGGACTATGGCTCGCCGACTACGTCGGCACCATGATGAGCGAGGGCGCGGGCGCGACTTACTATTTCCATTACATGCCGTATCCGGCAAACACCAGCGGCTTCGGAAATTTCCTGTTGATCGACAAGGACTACAAAGTGACCGGATACCCGCCGCAGTACATCGCGGCGCAGATGATCACGAAAGAATGGGTGCAGCCCATCGACGCGCCTCACAAGCAGTTCAAAGCATCGAGTGACGTCAACGACGCCGCCGGAAATGTAATGGTCACCGCCTACGCCGTCGAGCGCCCCGACGGCCAGTGGTCAGTCATGCTCGTCAACCGCGATCAGTTCAACGACCACGCGGTGAAGGTAGCGTTCGCCGGAGCGGCAGGAAAGCAAGGCCACTTCACCGGCCAGGTCGACCGCATCACCTTCGGCTCCAGCGAATATCAGTGGCACCGCGACGCCACCGGCGGACACGCCGACCCGGATGGCCCGCCCTCAAAGTCGACATTGAAGGGAGGCGCCGAGACGCTCTACCAGATTCCCAAAGCTTCGATCACGATTCTGCGCGGGCGGGTCGGAGAATGACACTGGGGAAGCTCACTTTGGCTGGGGATCGGCTGCGCGTGCCCGAGCGTCCGTTTGCCCTGACTATCGCGCCTCTGCGGGGACGTATTCCAGCGCTGGACGGGCTTCGTGGAATCGCAATACTGCTGGTGCTCTTATGGCACGCAGTTTTCAACGGAAACCTGCATTCAACCTTCTTGCCGAGAGTGTTCGCCTTGGGAAGCCTCACTTGGAGCGGGGTTGATTTATTCTTTGTTCTCTCTGGATTTCTGATCGGGGGCATTCTACTCGACGCCAAGCATTCGACACGCTACTTTAGAACGTTTTATCTGCGCCGTGCCTTTCGCATCCTGCCCCTGTACAGTGTGGTCACGGGGATATATTTATTCCGTCATCTGTTCTCTCCCGGTAGTTCTGTCATTCCGCTGGGTTCGTATCCAACCTTCACGCAGAATTTTTGGATGGCATACCTCGGCACTTTTGGTACCTCGGCCATGGCAGCAACCTGGTCGCTCGCAGTTGAGGAGCAGTTTTATCTGACGATCCCGCCGATTGTGAAAGAACTTAGCAGGTCGCGCCTCGTTTGGGTGCTGGCTTTCATCGTAATTGGCGCCCCCCTCCTCAGGACGCTTCTGCTGTTCACGTTTGCGCACGACAGGTTCGCGGACTATGTGCTAATGCCTTGCCGCGCGGATGATCTTTGTTTGGGCGTTCTGTCGGCCATTCTGGTCCGAGATCCGGAAGCGTGGAAGTTCCTGACCGCGAAACGAAGCTGGCTCCGGGGCATTGCGGTCGCACTGCTGGTCGGTTTGGGATGGCTTGCCATTCAGAACTACGACGAGTCTGCAACTCCAATGGTCACTTTCGGATACTCGTTGCTGGGGTTGTTCTACACCTGCTGTCTGCTCATGGCGCTGACGGAGACTGGCATGGTAAATCGCGTGCTCTGTAACCGGCGGCTCATGGAGCTCGGAGGTATCGCCTATTGCCTCTATCTTGTACACCTTCCTTTGATAATGGCAGGGCGTAGCATTCCCGCTTACCTTCCTGCTTTGAGCAGACTTCCCATCCCGCACGCGATCGCTATCGAGGCACTGTTCGGAGGATTAATCGGAGTCATACTGAGCGCGGCGGTCGCGAAGGTTTCGTGGCGCTTTCTCGAGCAACCCATGTTGCGTCGAGGGCATGCTTATCAATATTAGATTAGCCCATTACAGGAACAGGCCCCGACCACTTATCGCCGTCGCAACCCCAACACACTGATAAAGAAGCTGGCAAAAATCGTCTGCACGCCCAGCGTAAGAAATAGCGCCGAGGGAATCACGAGACGCATGGTGTGTGGGTAGTCGAGCGCCCCGAAGTGCTGGCTGCGCCAGGTGCTGACTGCGTATACCGCGGTCGCCAGCCCGGTGATCGTGAGCAGCGTCCCCACCGCAAGTCCGACTTCGAGCGTGATGTACTCGAACAGCTTATCCAGAGTCCGGTCCGGGGGCAGCAGCCCCTCTGAGATCGCAAAAAATTTCGTGAACACGGCGAAGGCGATCGATTGAAACCCAAGCAGAACAAACGCCGCGGCGTAAACCATGGTGTGAACGTCGAACGTGACGCTCCCTACTGTCCTCTGCGCCGGCAACAACCACAGCCCGAGCAGCGATCCCACCAGCATCAGCGCCATTCCCGGATACAGAAACAGCCAGCGTGGGCTATAGAGCAGAAAGAAACGTAACGTGCGCCAGCCGTCGCGCCATGTGCGCAGGTGCGGAGGCCGACTCCTTCCGTCAGGCGATAGTGTCGTAGGCACTTCCGCGATGCCCATGTCGAGCAGCGTGGACTTCACCACCATCTCGGTCGCAAACTCCATCCCGGTCGTGCGCAGCCCCATGCGCTCGTATGCACTCTTGCGAAAGCCCCGCATGCCGCAATAGAAATCTCCCACCGTGCTCCGGAAAAATAGCCGCCCCAGCCAGGTGAGCCCCGGATTGCCGAAGTAGCGGTGCAGCGGCGGCATTGCGTCTTTCTGGATTCCTCCCCGGAAGCGATTGCCCATGACCAGGTCGCTGCCCTTGCGCAACTGCTCAACGAAGCGCGGGATGTGACTAAAATCGTAGCTGTCGTCCGCATCTCCCATCACGACAAACTTGCCCAGCGCAACCGCGATCCCTCCCATCAGAGCGTTGCCATATCCCTTGGCGCGCACATTCACGACTCTGGCGCCCAGTCGTTTGGCAATCTCCAACGAGCCGTCGGTGCTGCCGTTGTCCGCCACCACAACTTCTCCTGCAATGTTCGCTTCTTGCATCGCCCGTTGCGCCTTGACGATGCACGTCTCCAGCGTTTCCGCCTCGTTGAGGCACGGCATCACCACCGACACTTCGATCGTTTCCGTCTGTTGCACCGGTAGCGGAACCGGCTGACGATCGCTTTCCGCTCTCAGGGGGACACCCACGGTTCAAACTCCTTCTGTACAGGTCAAACTGTATAGGTCAAACGCCGCAGCTTGTTCGGAAAACTGCGCAAATGATACAGGAACGCCAACCCGCTAGTCTGTGAAAAAGTATGCGTAATAGTTCGTGTCCGAAATTTTTTTCCACCGCGGCTCCTTCGCGCTTGCCGGTGGATTCCACGCAATCACTGCCCTCGCTCCCGTGCTGCTCAGGCGCTCATACGCCAAAGCCCGGCGTTCTGAGGATGAAGCCCAAAACTCGCGGGCTGGCAGCCCTGATGCCGTGGCCTCGGCGACAATCCTGAACCGGCCCAAGCGCGCCCAATGATTGAGATTTCCGTAGCCGATGACCGCGACCTTGTCCCCCGCCCGCAGTCCCATGCTTTCCAGACCCAGCGCAGCGACGACCTGGTCTTTGGGCGAGGGTTCGGCGCCGACGGTCAATGTTGTATAACCCTGATCGGCGAGATGGGCCACAACCGAAAAAACCACGCTGATGGCCACAGCCGCCGCCACATACTTCGCGATGCGCTCCAATTTCTCATCTCTCGGCAGTCGCGTCCCGGCAAAGATTGCTACCCATAACAAGACCAGCGACGCGCCCACATAGCGCGTGATCACCAGCACCAGCGAATAGGCCCCCAGGCTGAGGCCCGCAGCTGCCAGCAAGGGCCAGTTCGACGCGATTGCCTTCAGGGTTGGTTTTCCGCCCATGAAAACAAAAATCAGCGCGCCGGCAAGCAATCCCAACTGCCCGATCAGCATCTTCTCGTAAGCGAAGGCGCTCTGCAACAACACTCGGATCTGCTGCCGCAGTTGGAAGCTCGGCTTCATCCCTTCATTCCAATACGCGGGATCATCCCAGGGAGGGTAGGTCCCGCTCAGCGGTTCGCCGAATTCAAAAACAGGCGGATCGTCCAGAATCTGTCTGGTTGCATGCCCCGGAGTCCCGCTTCCAGCGGGCTCGCCCTGCCAATGGATTTGCGCCGTGCCTGGGCTGACAAACTCGGCATAGTTGAGCTTTCCGGTATCACC
The DNA here is from genome assembly GCA_035482825.1 of Binatus sp. (SeqCode). Lineage (GTDB taxonomy): Bacteria > Acidobacteriota > Terriglobia > Terriglobales > Acidobacteriaceae > Sulfotelmatobacter. The sequence goes on from DATHQJ010000192.1 coordinate 9,340, forward strand.
GAAAGTTAATCTTCCTTTTGCTTTCGAGAGAGCAACGATGAAAGGCGCACTCACCGCCAGGAACATCATCGCGGACAACACGACGCCGGAGATTCTGGCTTTCGATCCCTTCCCGGAAAACAGCAGGATGGCCAGAAAACCAAAGCCCAGCGGAAACATAATGCCCTTGCCCAAATAAGCTGCTCCGAGTAGGCCGCCAAACACCGCAAACTTCGCGTATGAATGCCGGACCTGCAGATCCACCAGGCACCCCCCGATCAGGAATAGGATTCCTGCGACCAGGAGATCCGGAGTGACTCTGCCAACATCGATGAGCACGAGTGAGCACCAGAGGAACAGACTGTATCCAATCATCCGCAGCGCGTCTTCGGATAAAGGAACGGAATCATCCGGCGCGGTTGTGCTTTCTTCCCGAAGTATCCGCAGCACCGACTGCAGGAAAAAACGAAAACAGAAGAGAGCTCCCACATAAATGATGAAGTTCACGACGTGGACGGTAATGAACTCCCACCAAATCGAAGGTTTCAGAAGATACAGCGCGAACCCCAGGCACCAGGAATACATCGGGCTCCAGTAGGCGTTGATGGCCGCCGCCCAATCGCCCCGAAGATACGCATCGCCGATGTCCAGGTACGAGAGACCGTCCGAAATCATGCAATATCGGCAGATCCAAGCCTGCAGTGCGCCCAGCAGGATGCAGCAAATCAGCAACCAGCGCTCACTGAATAAAAGTCTCTTCATGACGTCCATCGTTTCCCATCAAGGAGCCAAATTGTCTACGAGTGAGCCTTGAACTTCGGAATCCAGCGCGGGACAGAGCGAAGATATTCCTCATACGACTCGCCGAACCTGCGGCGCAGCGTGGGCTCTTCGTAGAAGATCACAAAAAGTTGAACCGCAACGCAGATGAACGCGGCGTACAGCAGCAGCACCATCGAGCGAAACGTGACCACCTCACCCAGCAGCACTCCGAATACGCCAATATACATGGGATTGCGCACATAGCCGTGCAGGGCGGTCGTCACCAGAAATTTCGTCGGAGCGATCGGCGCCGGGGTCCCCAGCCCGCGAACGGCAAACTCCCAGGCACAGCGAAGGTATACAGCCCCGCCGATAAGAATGATGAGAATGCCGAGCCAGGTCAGTGGTCCGGACTCTGGCCTTGAGAACCCGCCCAGCAGCCAGCGCGGCACCAGCCCGAGCACCGTCCCCGGCACCAAGATCGTGAACAGCAGCGTCTTCAGGATTGGTCCGAGCGCGCGCGACATAACCCAGGCAAGACATCCGCCCTCACCTTACTGTAAAATCAATACCGGCGGAAGAGATCGAGACGCAGCTTCAGAGTCTTCCAAGAGTGGATTCCCGCAATTCCGGATTTTCAGTTCCGGTCAGGATTTCGGAGACATTCCATCCCCAACCCATCCGCGATAGCGACCAGGCGGATCACGCTGCGCAAATATCGAAAGAGTCTAGAGATCAGGAGACCACGAACATGGCAGTAGGCGCCAAGATCGCAAAAACAGCCGACCGCAAGAAGGTCATGGACACCAGCAAGAGCACGGATTGCCCCAAGTGCGGCAAGTCCACTCGCATCGTCAAACGCGTCAAAGACCGCGAACGCGGCGTCCCGGGCGGGGTCTACATCTCCTGCTCGGCCTGTGAGTTCTTCGAGAAGCTGTAGGATCGGATCTCCAGTTCAGCGCTGGAGTGCCCGGGCTGCTTGATTCCGCAGAAACTCGCTCAGCACTGCCTCGATGAAGGCGGATCGCGAGATCCGTTCCATGAGGGCTAAACGATCAATCTCTCTCATGACATCCGACGACAAACTAATAATCGATATCCTCACCTTTCGGCTCGACGTCATCTCTTAAGTCTATCGGCGGAATGAGTGGGTTCCACCATCGCAGGCGCTATCCGCCCATCTGCCCCAGAATCGCGCGCGCTTCCGCCGCCGGATCGGCGGCCTCGGTAATCGGCCGCCCCACCACGATGTGGCTGGCTCCCGCCGCGATGGCCTCGGCCGGCGTCACCACGCGCACCTGATCGCCGACCTTGCTGCCCGCGGGACGCACCCCGGGAGTGACGATCGCGAATCGGTCTCCAAGTTCCGCGCGCAGCGCAGAGGCCTCCCTGGCCGACGACACCACGCCCTGGCATCCATTCGCCAGCGCGATCTTGGCCAGTCTCACGACGCTCTCCTTCACCGTCCCCTGCATGCCAATGTTTTCCAGGTCGTTCCCGTCCATGCTGGTGAGCACGGTGATGGCGAGCACGATCAACTCCGGACGCACCTTGGCCGCTTCCACTGCGGGGCGCAGCATCTTGGCGCCGCCCGACGCGTGTACCGTCAGCATGCTCACGCCCAGCTTCGCCGCTTCGCTTACCGCCGCTCCCACGGTGTTGGGAATGTCGTGGTACTTCAGGTCGAGAAACACGCGCCGCCCGGAAGCCACCAGATCCCGCACCACCTGCGGCCCTTCCGCGGTATAGAGCTGCATGCCGACCTTATAGGTCAGCGCCGAGTCTCCCACAGCCGCCACAATCTTCTGTGCGGCGGCTGCGGTCGACACATCCAGGGCCACGATGAGCCGCTGGCGCGGGTCTTGCTTATTCGCATCATCGTGGCGCGAACTATCGCCCCGGTAGCTGACGCTACCGTGCGGTACGCTGGATGATGTTGATGGCATCCCAGCCAGTTTATTCGGTTTACGGGAGTTTCGCTACCGGAGGACGGTTCTCGGCAACCGTCTGGTAAGCGGGTTTCTGCTGGTCAGGGGGGGTGACCAGATCCAGACGCACGCGCTGCAGGCCACGGTGCTTAAACTGCAGCGCCTGGGCAGCTCCGTACGACAAGTCGATAATCCGGCCCGGTACGAGCGGTCCGCGGTCGTTGACCCGGACCACGACCGCCCGGCCATTGCGCAGGTTCGTGACCTTCACATAGCTCCCCATGGGAAGCTTCAGGTGCGCGGCGGTCATGTCGTACATATCGTACGGCTCGCCGCTGGCCGTGGGTTTTCCGTCGAAAATCTGGCCGTACCAGGACGCCGTCCCAACTTGATACGGTTTGGTCTTTTCTACCTGCTGGCGGACTTCGGGATTGATCTGAACAGAACTAACTGGAGCCGCTGTCGCCTCCGAGATGTTCGGTCCCTGAGCCGCTCCCAGTCCGACGATCAATCCAGCGATCGCCATTCCTCGAGCTATACATCGTCGCATTCAGTTCTCCTCGCATACTCAAAAGTGCCCTTGGCCTTTAGGCTGGTGTTTCTCTGCAGTTTGTAGATGCTATCGGCGTGCCAAACCCCTGTCAAGACGAAATGGGGGGTTGGCCGATGACCTCCTAGTAATCGATATCTCACGTAACTTATTGCTAAAATAGGGACATGCGGGCAACGCCCTTTGTTTCAGGAAGCTTACGCATTTACTGAAAAGTAAATAGCACGGAAGGGAAAGCAAGGTAGAATTTACAACTTCAATGGAATCTACGACTTAGAGTCTAGCCATCTCCAAGCTACATGGAATCATGTACTTGCGACCATTACTCGGATGCCAGCGTCGAATCTTTTTTTCAAAAGCTGGGTCCGAAAGTAACTTCCAAGCCTTGGCTGATGTGAGATGCTGAGGTCCTGAAACCAGGTTACTAGGTGACTCACTAGACTCGAAAAGCACCGAAGACCATGCCCGAAAAACCTCCTATCATCCTCACCATTGCGGGGTTCGACCCCTCGTCCGGAGCTGGCGTAACCGCCGACACTAAGACCATTGCCGCCCACGCCTGCTACGGCGTGGCCTGCATCACGGCCCTGACCGTGCAGTCGACTTCCGGCGTGAAGCGGGTCGAGTCCGTCGATCCCGGCCTGATTTCCGAGACCTTGGCCGAACTGGCGGCGGATCTCGACATTGCCGCGGTTCATATCGGCATGTTGGGCTCGGCGAAGGTGGTCAAGGCGGTGGCGGACTTCCTCTCCGTGCCTGCCATTACGTCCGGGAAGCGCCTGCCCAATATCGTCCTCGACCCCATCCTCAAATCCTCCTCCGGCGCGGACCTCCTCGACGCCGCCGGCACCCGGTTGATGATCGAAAGGCTGATCCCCCTGGCCGACGTAGTCACCCCCAACGTCGACGAAGCCGAAGCCCTCACGGGAATCAAAGTCCGCGACCTCGACGACATGAAATCCGCCGCCGCCAGACTTCACTCCATGGGCTCCAAGGCAATGGTAATAACAGGAGGCCATCTCGAGAAAGCCACCGACCTGCTGAGCTTCACGACCCGGCGGGGAGGGGAACTGAAGGTCGAGCAGGAAGTCTTCAAAGCCGAGCGCCAGCGTTCCAACTCCACCCACGGCACCGGATGTGCCTTCGCCACCGCCATGGCTTGCCACCTGGCCCTAGACCGCGGCCTCCCCGAAGCCGCCCTGTTGGCCAAGACCTACGTCACAGCCGCGATCGCCAACGGACATCCCCTGGGCCGGGGAACCGGTCCAGTGCACCATCTTTACCGAATGAGCCAGCAGCGTCGCGCCGCCGGCTCGGGAAATGAAGCCTAGAGGATTGTCGATGCAGGAACCACCGCCCGGATCCGAGTGCCAGGATTAAGGTGCAGGAGAAAGCCGTGGAAGATCGGCACTTTAGAACCGTGGAAGATCGGCGCTTCAGCGCCGCGTAAAGCGCACAACAATGAATCGGGGCTTCAGCCCCTGAGGTGAGCCGCCGCCCTATTCGCGGTCACGCCCGGAAGGTTTCTTGAGCAGGATTCCAGCCACGAACGCGGCCGTCGCCGCCAGCAGCCATTCCGCACGGTAGAACTGAATCGCCTGCCAATCCACAAAGGTCTTGGCCGTAAGCAGCCCGACCAGCAACGCTCCCGCCACGCATCCCACACCAATCACGAACGCAATCAGCGACGCTGTCGGCAGCCCTACCCAGCTTTGGATTTCGTGGAAGTGCAGATAGCGCAACCAGGACGGCATCTTGATCTCGCTCAACCCTGCCACTAAGGAATGCACCCGGGCGACCCCTTGTTCCCACAGTCCGGCTATTGCCGCCGCGTCCACCTTAGCCGAAGGATTGATCGCCTCGGGCCGCCGCCCCCCGCAAGTGTGGCAAAAGCGCGATCCCAGCAAAAACTCGGTGCTGCAGCGCGGGCAAGCCTCCGCCATGGTGGGGATGGCTTCCCGGACGACAATCTCGTCCACTACCGCCGGGGAGGGCGGCCGCCAAAATTCCTGATGCGTTTCTTGGGCGACGTCCGACATAAGTTAAGTCCTACAGTGAAAACCTTAAGCCCTCTAAGGCATTCCAGCCGCCAAAGCCGGACCGACTCTAAATGCCCCTGCGACAGATACTTGCAATTTCTTCAAACCGTCCCCGGCCAGCCACGCAAGCAATTATTACGCGCGCCAGCGAGTAAAGATGCCTCAGTTACCAAAGCCGCTGCACTCCCAGAACGAGCCACAGAAACTCTGAAGCAGGTTGCGGGACGGCTCATTTGGTTCTCGCTGCACAAATTATAGGGGCGCCCTGCATCCAACACAGGTGGCATCGACGGCACATGATGACGTTCTTGGTTCACGACAGGAACCATGGAGTTCGGACGCCTGCTCCCAGGGGCAGACAAGGCGTCCGCCGCTCAAGTTTCGGTAGAAGATTTTGCACTGCGACTTCGTTTAAACTGGATGAGAATCGATCTGTGACAGCGCAATCCAATCTCTCGAAGCGAAACCCCTGCGCTGAACTTCTGATCCTCCTCTGCCTGCTCTGGGTTTCGTCCCTACCGGCGCTGACCCAGTCGACCTCCGCCCCCGCTCCCACCCACGGTGCTCCTCACGACCCCCAGACCGACGCCGCTTTCGATCACTTCTACAACATGGAATACGAGCGCGCGACCGAGGAATTCGAGAAGATCGTAGAGAAACGTCCCAAAGATCCTCTGGCGGTCAACCATCTGCTGACTTCGATTCTGATGCATGACCTCTACGACACCGGAGCGATGAACACTGGCGACTACGCCAACGACAGCTTCATCGGCCGCGCGCCTCGCCCCACCGATACAAAAGTGAAAGATCGAATCAAGGAACTCGTTCACCGCGCAGAGAATTTGGAAGAGCAGGAACTCAAAGAGAATCCGAAAGACGTCAATGCTCTGTACTGCCGCGGCGTTACCCGTGCGCAGTTTTCCGTCTACACCGGACTGGTAGAGCGGGCGTGGTTTTCCGCTCTGCGCAATGCGGTCGGAGCGCGCCATGATCATGAACACGTGCTCGAACTCGACTCCAACTACCTCGACGCGAAAATGGTCGTCGGCACCCACAACTACGTGATCGGACGCCTGCCCTGGAGCGTGAAGGTGGCCGCGGCCCTGGCCGGGTTGAGCGGATCGGCAGAGAAAGGCCTGGACTATCTTCGCGAAGTGGCCAAGAGCGACGGAGAAAACTCGGTCGACGCCAAAGTCGTGCTCACCCTGTTTCTGCGCCGCGAGCGCCAATACGACGAGGCTCTTGGCTACATGAACGACCTGGCCGCGAAGTATCCCCGCAATCACCTGTTCCTCACCGAAGTCGCCAACCTGCAGCGTGCCGCCGGCCGTCTGGATGAAGCCGAAGTGGTCTATCGAAAAGTGTGGCAGAACGGGCGGGAAGGGAAGTACGGCTCCCTGCACTACGAGCTGGCCGCCTGGGGTCTGGGAGAATTGCTGCGCAGCAAAAAAGATATCGCCGGCGCTGTCGTCGCCTATGATTCGGTCAACGAAGCTCCCAACCCCGACCCCGATATCCTCCAAAAGGCCAACCTGGCTGCCGGAGAAATGTACGACCTGCTCGACAAGCGCGATCTGGCCATGAAGAAATATCAGACCGTCCTGGCCGGCAACGCCAACACCACCCCCGCCGACCAGGCCCGCCGCTACATCAAAGAAGCGTATCGGGAGTGAAGTCAGTTCTGGTGAAGTGGCAGTAGGTCCAGCGTGGGAACGGGTTTATGTGGGGGCGGCTGTCCCCACATAAAACCAAGGGAACTTTCAGCATACAATTACGTACTGTCTAGTGGGGGCAATCCATGTACTGCAACTACTGCGGAAAACTGATTCAGGACGATGCCGCCGTTTGCGCCTATTGCGGCATCCGCGTGGGCGCTTCTCTGGCCCGAACCCAGCTGGTGCGTCCGCGCGTGGGCCGCAAGGTCGCCGGCGTGTGCCTCGGCTTCGCGGAATATTTCGACATCGATGTCAGCCTGGTGCGGGTAGTGTGGCTGATTACTGCGATCATGACCGGCGTAGGCTTCATCCCCTATATCATCGCGTGGATCGTGATGCCGGATGAGCCCTACCTGCTTCCAGCCCGCGCAAGCGCTCAGCAGGTAACAAACACGTAACACGTAGCAGCGGACGCATTCGTCCGCCAGTTGGGTTGTCGCCGCCGTTGCAGGTAACGGCCGTGTGCCTACAATCACCCGGCGAATGCGTTCGGGTCTACGTGAACTGTGCGCGGCCAGTTGTGATCTAATCCCAGCATGGAGCCCATCCCCTCCCGGCGCATCAAAAGCCGCGACGCCGAGATCGCCTACTGGACCCTCGGCGACGGCCCCCCAGTCGTCCTTCTGCATCCTTTTCCCGTCCACCACGAATTCTGGCTGCCGGTCGCCGAGGCTCTCTCCGCTCGATATCGCCTGATCCTGCCCGATCTGCGCGGACACGGCGAGTCCGGCATCGGCGATGGTCCGGCCACCATGGAGAAACATGCCGCCGACATCGCCAGCGTGATGGATGCCGCTGAGGTTGGCTCAGCGCCGCTGATTGGAGTCTCGATCGGCGGCTACGCCCTGTTCGAGTTCTGGCGAAAATATCGCGGCCGCGCGGTCGCGCTCGCTTTGTGCAATACCAAAGCTCCCGCCGACACTCCCGAAGCCCGAGCCGGACGCCTGCAGGCGGCCAACGAAGTTCTCGACCGCGGCACCGAGCCGTTTTTCGAATCCATGATCCCGAAGTTGATGGGGAAGACAACGCGCGAAACGCGTCCCGACCTGGTCGATGGCGCTCTGCGCATGATGCGCAAAATGTCGCCCGAGGATGTCGCGCAGGTGCAGCGCGGCATGGCCGCCCGCCCCGACTCGATTGAAACCTTGAAGACCATTAACGTTCCCACCCTGCTCGTGACCGGCGACGAGGACACCATGACCGGCGTGAACGAAGCCGAGTTCATGCGCCAGCAAATCCCCGACAGCCAGCTGCGCGTGATTCCAAAAGCCGGACACTACGCCGCGTGGGAGCAATCGCAGGATGCCATCATCGTCCTCCGCCAGTTTCTGGGTGGCTTGCGTTGAGCTCGCTGGCACTGGAAGGATCTGTGTATCTCAGGAGAAACCAATGAAGCGAGACGCTCTCAGGACAATTACCCTCACCAGCTTCGCGCTGATCGCCATGCTGGCCGTGCCGGGGCAAGCGCAAGCATCGGACGCCAAAACCCTCTATCCGAACATGGCCCCGCTTGACCAATATTCGATGGAGCGAACCGCCGAGATAACGCTGGCGCGCAGCGCCGCTCCGGAATCCATCTCACAGGATGCCGAGATCCTGGTCCTCGGCCAACATGGTTACGAAACCGCGGTCAAAGGCAAGAACGGTTTCGTGTGCATGGTGTGGCGATCATGGGCCGCCCCAACCGACGATCCCGATTTTTGGAATCCCAAAGTGCGATCTCCGGTCTGCTTCAACCCGACGGCCGCGCGATCCCAGATTCCAATTGCCGTCAAGCAATCCGAAGTGATCCTGGCCTCGCGATCCAAGGCCCAGATGTCCGAGGCCGTCAAAGCCGCTTTCGACCGAAAGGAATTGTCGCCGCCGGAACCCGGCTCGATGTGCTACATGCTGTCGAAGCAACAATACTTGAACGACCGTGGCGTGCATTGGCACCCCCACCTGATGTTTTTCCTTCCACTCACTGACTCCGCAACCTGGGGCGCCAACCACCCGGGCTCCCCGGTGATAGGAATCAACGACCCTCCCGGTCATCTGACCTTGTTTCTGATTCCAGTCGGTCACTGGTCGGACGGGACGGCTGCTCCCGAAGAATGAGCAACCGATGCAGATTCCCGCTTCGTCTGAGGTAGAGTGTCCCAGTGTCGTAGGTTTGCCAGCTTTGGTTCTTGAGTTCTTGCGGATTTGGCCCCCGGAGCCCCGCTGATGCTGCAGCACATCGCCAGCAGCTAGTTCGCGTCATTCCAAAGGCCAGGCCACTACGCGGCTTGGGAACAGCCCCAAGACGCCGCCAAGCTTCTCCGCCAGTTTCTGGATTCTGTCAGCGGCTGGACTCGATAACCGGTCGCGCACTGTCAAATGTTCGGTCAGCCAATTGTTCGGCCAGCCATTGTTCGGCCAACCATGATGAGCCATGCCACGGCAGCCACGTTCAGGATGGCCTTGCCGATCCAGTCGATGCGCAGCGCCCCGCCGAGTTGGAATACAGCGAAACCTCCCAACATGCAGCCGAGAATTCCGCCGAATACCAGCGCAAAACGGTGCGTGTCACCCCAGTTGGAACTAGAAGTCCAGCGTCGCATCAGAAACAAAGTGAGGCCGCACCAGGCCAGCCCAGCGGCCAGCGCAAGCGAAAATGGGACGGCAGGCACGGAACCAAAACCCAGCAGGACGAATGCTGCCCACGCGGATCCCAGCGCGGTCACAATCATTCCCAGCAGCACAGGAGAAGGCGCTGCATTCGGACTAACTTCGTTGTGCCGCGAATGCGCTGATGGCATGGCGTATGCCGCGAGGATGAGTAAAACAAACACCGCGACGGCCGCCGCTAGATACAGCGGCGGCGGACTATAAGGGGGCATATGAAAAATCATGACGCGAGCCCTCTGCGTCCATCCGTACCATGCCATGCACGCACCCAGCACAAATACCAGGCTTGCGATGACTAGGCCCCGGGTGCGCAACCACCGCTGTTCCCGGCGGGCAGGGAACAACAGTTCCGTAAGTTGCACAGGAACCAGAACCACCCAGACACTCTCATAGCCCAGCGCCCACAGAAAGTAGACCCAGTTTACGCCCCAGACGCGGCCATACGCATGCTTCGCCAGTCCTACCAACGGTGCGATCGAGGTCTGCTGGATCACCCACTCCTCGGCAACCGCAAGAGCCACGCCGAGCAATAGCATGCTCGGCCATCCCCTGTTCCAGCGCCGCACGCTCTCGCGGATGATCAGTGCGCCGCAACCCCAGGTCAAGATTTCGGGGACGAGAACAAAGATCACGCTGATCCGGGTGGCTCCATACAGCACCTCTGAAATAACGGGAGACAACAGGAGCAGGGCAACGACAGGTCCAGCGCGCTGCCATCGCGAGATTGGCAGCGCTGGGGCGGTTGAGGGCGGGGCGCATTCGACTGGCGGCATAAGCGTCCTTAAATCCTGTTAAAATAATCTTACAACAAAGTATCTCATATCTAAGATATATGGCAAGCAAAAAAAAGCTGACGTCTTCGGGATCCGGCGCTCCTCCCTCGCCTCGTCAGGACCTGATGGGCCGCGAACTCAGTAATGCGGTGATCTTTTTCCACGAAGCCGTGGCGGCTCACCTGGGAATGAGCGCCGCGGAATGGAAGTGTCTGGGATTGCTTGACCAGCACGGACCCTCGACCGCCAGTCGTCTCGCCGAACTGTCCAGATTCACCACCGGCGCCATCACCGGCATTGTCGACCGTTTGGAGAAGGCGGGATACGTAAGCCGCCAGGCGAATCCCACCGACCGGCGCAGTGTGATCGTTCAGCCCCTACACATGAAGGGATTGAAGGAACGAGTGGTCCCCATCTTTCAGTCGTTGGGCCGCGCCATGGCCCAGGTGACGGCCCGTTACAGCGCAGGGGAACTAACCGCGATTGCTCGCTTCTTCGCCGATACTACCGAGACTCTTCGCAATGAGACTGCAAAACTCAAGCATTCGAAGCATCAACCGCTTGATCGCGAGCCTTAATTCCGCGAGCTTCACGAATTGCACTAGAATCGAGGGCGCTATGAAGAACCTCAGCGTCACCGTTGCCGTCATCCTGCTCCAGATCTGCGCCCACGCGCAAACCGCAACTCAACGTCCCCACATTCTCGGCATCGACCACGTATCGTTCTATACGACGCAGCCTGAGGGGGTGAAAAAACTCTACGCCGACGTCCTCGGTCTCGCGTCCGCCGCGCCCGTCGAACCCGGCGGCACCCTGCGATATCTGGTAGGTGCGCAGTGGGTCGGCTTCAGCCCCGCGCCCGATCCGAAATCCACCAACCGCCTGGATCACGTCGCCCTGCTCACCGACAACATCGCGGCCTTGCGAAAATATCTGATCGCGCAGGGAATCAACGTCCCCCAGATTGAAGGCCGATCCGATCACAGCCTCTTCTTTGTCGTGAACGATCCAGAAGGCCACAAGATTGAATTCGTGGAGCGCGACAAGGGCGAGGCCGCGCCGCCGGCTTCTGCCGGAGTTTCGAAACACATGATTCACACCGGCTTCTTGGTTTACAAGCGCGAGGCCACCGACCACTTCTACCGCGACATCCTCGGCTTCCGCCCCTACTGGCACGGCGGAATGAAAGACGATGTGACCGAGTGGGCTGCCAACCAGGTTGCCGACGGCACCGACTGGATCGAGTACATGCTGAACCAGCCTCAGCCTGCCGACCTGCGCCTCACCGGCGTGATGAATCACATTTCGCTGGGCGTCGCCGACATCAAGAAGGCACAGGCCACTCTGGAATCGCATGGCTGGAAGCCGCACGGCGACGAAAAAGCTCAGATGGGCAAAGACGGCAAATGGCAGCTCAACCTGTACGATCCTGACCTCGTGCGCGTCGAACTGATGGAATTCAAGCCGGTACAAAAGCCCTGCTGCTCCGAGTTCACGGGACCGCATCCCTCGGAATGAATTCGTCGTAAGCTGAGAACCGAGAACTGAGAACCGAGAACGGCTCTTTTGCTACAATCCTTTCGCCATGATCGACGCTTCCTTAGTTCAGCGAAAAATAGT
>DATHQJ010000193.1:0-4290 GCA_035482825.1 Binatus sp. (SeqCode)
TCATATACCATTCGCACGGCGATGGGCTTGATGGCGGGACCGGAGAGCCCGGCAGTGACATTGGCGATGCGCGGCTTGCGCGTCTCCGGGTCGATCGCCATGGCCACGAAGGTGTTGATGAGTGAGAGCGCGTCGGCGCCCGCCTCCTGTGCTACATAGGCCATCTGCGCGATGCTGGTCACGTTGGGCGAGAGTTTCACGATCAGCGGGCGCCGGGCCACGCGTTTTGCCGTCGTCACGACTTCATCGAGCGAGCGCGGATCGCTGCCGAATTGCAGGCCTCCGTGGGCGGTGTTGGGGCAGGAAACATTCAGTTCGTAAGCCGCGATGCCCTCGCCGTCGTTGAGGATCTCGATGGTGTGCTCGTAATCTTCGCGGGTGTAGCCGAAAACATTCGCGAGGACGACAACGTTTTTGAGTTCGCGAAGGTGGGGCAGCTTCTCGGTCAGGAATGCCTGCGCACCGATGTTTTGCAGGCCGATGGCGTTCAGCATTCCCGCTGCGGTTTCCCACAGGCGCGGCGGAGGGTTGCCGATCATCGGCTCTCGCGACAAGCCTTTCACTACAAATCCGCCGAGTTTGGCGAGGTGGACCACGTCTTCGAATTCTGCGCCGTAACCGAAGGTGCCGCTGGCTGCGATCACGGGATTTTTAAGCGGAATGCCGGCGACGTTTACGCTGAGGTCGGGAGTCATGGCTTGGGCTCTCCTCCAGGGCCAGGGCCTAGGCGATCGAACACGCCCGTGAAGCGACTCGCGGGGGCGAGCGCTTCGGTCAGTACGTGGCCGACGGAGTGGGTGGGAGCGTTGATGCCTAACAGCGATGCCAGCGTGGCCGCCAGGTCGACGGGTTCGACGCTGGCGCGATAGGTTCCCGCCTGGAAGGGCAGGCCGTAGAAAGCCAGGGGCACATGCGTGTCGTAATTGTAAGGCGACGCGTGGTCGGTGCCTTTGCTGGAACCGACGGTGTAAATATCGGGGACGCCCATCACGTACCAGCTTCCTTCCGGCGAATAGCTGTTCAAATATTTTCGTCCGAGCGGAGTGTCGGGAGCTTCGCCTTCGGCCAGTTGCGCTTTGGTGTAGTAGTCGCGGAGTCCGGCTTGCTTCATCGCCTCGCCGACGGCGGCTTCGGCGTCGTGCTCGTGGACATGGGCGGGGAAAGCTTCCTGGTTGAGCCACGCCATGGGGTAGTCCAGCTTTATATACGACGCGGGATGGCCGGGAGAAAATTTTGCGGTGAGGGCGGCGTTGATCTGAGCTTCGATCTTTCCGGCGTCGAGGTTCGCGGCGGGAATGTGCAGCTTCTTTGCGGCGTCGGGCAAGGAAGAAACTCCGTGATCGGCGGACAGCGCGATCCATACGTTGGCCAGGCCGATCTGATGTCCGAGGAAATTGATAAAGTCGGCGAGCTCGTGGTCAAGATCGAGGGCCATCTGCTGCATCTCGGGCGAATCCGGACCGACCTGGTGACCTAGAATGTCGTTGGCAGAAAGGCTGATCGAAAGCAAGTCCGTTGCCGGACCGCTGCCGACGTTCTCGTACACCATTAATTCTTTGGCGAACTCGAATTCGTATTCGTTGCCGAAGGTGGTCGATCCGATGACTTCGTAGAAGCCGGCTTGGGAACCGTCTTTGCCTTTGCGGTGCGCGGTTGAGCGCAGCACGGTTCCCTGCGCGTCTTTCCATTCGCGATCCCAGTATTTTGTGGGACGCGACGAATTGAAATCCTGCACCCACTTTGGCAGGTCGTCGCGATAGTAGGTGGAGGTGATCCATGAGCCGGTTTTCGGGTCGATCCAGTAGGCGGCGTCTCCGGCGAAACCGGCGGGGAGCACGGCGGCGCGGTCTTTTAAGGAGACGCCGAAGACGCGAGATTCGCCTTGCGTCGCCAGCTTGAGTTCGTCGCCCAGCGTGTCGGCCAGGAGGTTGTGGGGCGAAGAACCTGTTTTATCCCCTGCGACGCCGACTAGTTTTGTGGCGTCGTCTTCGACCGAGGTGACCATCTTTTTCTTCTTCTGGTCCCACCATTCGTTGGCTACGATGCCGTGGCCGTTGCTGTAGGCGCCGGTGAAGAGGGTAGAGTGTCCGGGAGCGGTGCGGGTGTTGGCGTAATTGTAGTTGCAGTTGGGGAAGTAGGCACCGTGGTCGAGCAGAAAGCGGAAGCCGGCGTCGCCGAACTGGTCGCGATAGCGTTCAAGATAATCGCCGCGAAACTGGTCGATCACGATCACTACGACCAGCTTGGGATGTGCGTTGTAGGCCGAGGCGGAGCTGTGAACTGGGAAGGTGACGAAGAAAGTGAGAACGGCCAGCATCAGGAAAAGACGCGGGCCGGTAGATCTGGGGGACGATCTCATCGCGAACGTAGTTTACACAGGCTTCGCGAATAAACCAAAGCGGACTTCCGCGCGCGGGGTTAAGGTTTTGATTTGCCAGCAAGAGCAAAAGCCTTTAACCGCCGAGGACGCAGAGAACTCCGCGCAGAGTTCGCAGAGAAATTCCAGTGAGATAGAACCAGAAACTACACAGAGTGAGGGTTGGGCAAGGCGTACAGCAGAGTCGTCTGCTTTTCGAGCCTCGCGGAGGCTGGAGCGTCTGCTTTCTCAGAGACGGCTAGAATCGAGAGCGGCTTATTGTGCTCCGAGCGGCTGTCGCTTACGATCCGCAGGACGATTGCGAATGCAACGCCGAGGACAAAAGCGAAGGCCACGAAATACCACAGAGTGGGAAGACCCAGGACAAAGATTAGCGTGCTGCCGACGGAGAAGAGCAGGCCCATGAATCCGCCGCCGAACGACAGCTTGTGCATGTTGATGCCGGAGTGGCGATCTGTGCTCATGCCGCACCTCTTCTACTTCTATCGCCAATGATCCCACTAATGTATACAAGACACAAGGAGTCTATTTTGAGAAAGCAAGTTCTCGGCGTGATCGCGACGGCGTTGCTGCTGGTGCCGATGGTTGCGGGGCAAAAGACTGCTGGGCAAAAGCAGAAAATGCGTGCGGCCTCGGCGGGGCGGATTGCGCGTGGCAAATATCTGGTCGAGCAGGTCGGGCTGTGCGGTGACTGTCATACTCCACGCGACGAGAAGGGCGAACCGATCAAGGAACAGTGGCTGAAGGGCGCAACTCTCGACTTCAAGCCGATCGCACCGGTTCCGGTCTGGGCCGACAAGGCGCCTGGCATCGCCGGGCTGTCGGGGTGGGAGAACAACGCAGCCATCACATTCCTGGTGACCGGGGTGGCTTCCAACGGGCTTCCGAGGCGGCCGCCGATGCCGCAGTACCGGTTTAATGTGCAGGATGCGCAGGCGATCGTGGCTTATTTGAAGTCTTTGGAAGCGGGGAAATAGCCAAGGCGTCAACCACTGAGGACGCGAAGGTGCACGAAGGAAAACAAGATACACTTCGCAGGATTCGTGTTTGACGTTTGCTGTGGAGGTGCATTCTTCGGCGCTTTTCCGATACATTAGTTAGTTCCCTGTTGGCCCTTAATCATGCTTGATTTGAGCTTCGTTCGCGAAAATCTGCCACTGGTGGAAGAGAAACTGCGCCAGCGCGGCATGGATCCGGCTGCGGTGCTGAAGGATTTTCGCGAGGTTGACAGGCAGCGGCGACTGGCTATTACCGAGGCTGAGACCAGCAAGGCGCAGCGCAACCAGGCTTCTGAAGAGATCGCCAAGTTAAAGAAGAGCGGACAGGACGCCAGCGCCGCGATGGCGCAGACCAAGGATCTGCGCGAGAAGATTCAGACGCTGGAGAAGACTGCGGGCGATCTTGACGTCCGGCTGCGCGATATTCTGGCGGGCATTCCCAACCTGCCGCATGCGAGCGTGCCGATCGGGAATAGCGCGGAGCAAAATGTCGAAGTCCGGCGGTGGGGCACGCCGCCGGCGTTTGACTTCGCCCCTAAAGCGCATTGGGACCTGGGGGCTGAACTCGGCATTCTCGATCTGGAACGGGCAGTGAAGCTGACCGGAGCGCGGTTCGCGGTTTACTGGGATCTGGGCGCGAAGCTTGAGCGCGCGCTGATGAACTTCATGCTCGACCTGCACACGCGGCAGCACGGGTATACCGAAGTTCTGCCGCCGTATCTGGTGAATTCGGATTCGATGTATGGCACGGGGCAGCTACCCAAGTTTGCCGCCGATCTTTTCCGCGTGCCGCATGGCGAAAAAGATCTTTGGCTGATTCCGACCGCGGAAGTTCCGGTCACGAATCTTTATCGCGACGAAGTGCTCGAGCAGGCGCGGCTGCCGGTTTCGCTAACTGCTTATACGCCGTGCTTT
>DATHQJ010000194.1:0-8602 GCA_035482825.1 Binatus sp. (SeqCode)
CGCGGGAATTGGTGACCGTTTTGCCTCCGCCAGTTGGCGGATTATCGCGAACACTATCCAGAAATCAGGTCGGCGGGCGCGAGCCTGGTGGCGGTTTCGGTGGATTCGTGCGAAGCATCGGAGGCCTTGCGAACCCAGCTCTCATGGCCGTTTCCGATTTTGTGCGACACCGAACGACGCGTGGTCAAGGACTGGGACATCTACAACGCGCGCGAAAGAGGCGGCATCGCCAAACCAGCCGTCTTCGTGATTGATCCCAACCAGGTAGTCCGTTACGCTTCGGTGGACTCGGTCGCGACCCGCGTTCCAGCAGTCGAGATTGTCCACTTGCTACAGAGTGCTGCCCATGCGCAGCCGATTCGACGCAGAGTTCACATCCCCAAGTTGTCGGAGTGGATCAGGGCGATTCGGAATCACTTTCAAAGTTAGGCGGATGAATTTTGGCAATGAGTGATATGGGGATGTTTCGCCAACCATTAAACAAATGAACAAATCGTAACTTCAGGCTTTGCGTTCTTGTTGCCATACCCGACCCAATGAGAGCCGTCGCACCCTCGCTTTAGAATCTCCGACAATCGACTCTCAGTATCAACATCCTTGTCTTTGAGAAAGATTACATCGTCGATTACGAACCGCCCATTTTCACGTATTACGATGGCTGCAACTTCCCAATGCCACGGTCGTTCTCGTGGACCTTCCGTGAGCCTCAGGTAGGCGCGAAAAGAGCTATCGTCCTCCGATTCCGTTTTGTCAATCTGGAAAGCATATGGATGACCTCGGTCGTCGGGACCCGAGAAAAGTCCGAATTCCGTCCACGTTGACGGTGCCTTTTCATCATTCTTCGGGTGCAGGCGAAACCAATCATCACGACAGGCACGTGCTTGGTTAATCCTATGAATCAAGGAGCTGCTGAGATAAGGGGATAGTACTTTCATCCTCTTCGGCGCTGGAAAGCCCCCGACGGGATCAGATACTAGTTGCTCGTAGAACCTTCGAACAGTAACATCGGCTTGCCTCGACAATCCAACTTGGTCATGCTCCTGCGGAGCTTGGGCATAACCGAACAGTTGGATCAAACACAGGAAAGCAACACAGCGAAGGACACTCATTCTCCACCCATAGTGGCGCTATTCTACGGCCAGTTGGCGTAAACAGGCGATTTCACTCACCGCATACCCACCCTACCCGCCCAACCTCCCCTGCAACTCCCGCAGCGCCGCAATCCAATCATTCAGCCCGTCCGCTTCCATCCACAAATCCTTCAACTCCGAATTCTTCCGCACCCGATCCACAGCCCGAATCGCCACAGCCTGAAGCTCTTCGGTCAACGCCTGCGGATGTTTCCCCACCCAATCCCGAATCTTGGCCTGCGTTCCATCAGTCCCATTCCCACGCAGCGCCGCCACCACCTCCGCTGCCGCGACTGCAACGCTCGCCGCCGGCCCTTCCAGATACTCCGGATCATCCGCCGCATGCGCTAATATCCGCGTCAACTCCTCGGGCGTAATCGCATCCAGCCCCGCCACCCAATCCGCCGCATCGTCATTCTCAAAACTTCCCGTCCCCCAAGCCCCCACAAATCCCTCCTCAAACCATCGATTATAAAACCGGCACCGGTTGCCCCACCCTTCTCGCGTTCTTTGCGAGAGAGCCTGCCCTGAGCTTGTCGAAGGGGTGGGCCTTGACTATTGGCTCCGGCATCCGCCCACCCATTTCGTTGACTTACCCCATCATCCCGCCTACCATACCGCCACCGCATGATTGGCCAAACCATCTCTCACTACCGCATCACCGAAAAACTCGGCGGCGGCGGCATGGGAGTCGTCTACAAAGCCGAGGACACGCGCCTTCACCGTTTCGTCGCGTTGAAATTCCTGCCCGACGAAGTCGCCCGCGATCCTCAGGCCCTCGCCCGTTTTCAACGCGAAGCCCAGGCCGCCTCCGCGCTCAACCATCCCAACATCTGCACCATCTATGACATCGGCGATCAGGACGGCAAAGCCTTCATCGCCATGGAATTTCTCGATGGCGTAACCCTGAAACACCGCATCGGCTCGAGGCCGATGGAGCTTGAAGTCCTGCTCGATTTGGCAAGCGAGATTGCCGATGCCCTCGACGCCGCCCACTCCAAAGGCATCGTCCATCGCGACATCAAGCCCGCGAATCTTTTCGTGACTGAGCGCGGACACGCTAAGATTCTCGACTTCGGCCTGGCCAAAACTCACGCTACCACCACTCCCGACGGCGCCACCATCGCCAGCGCCGACGATCCCCACCTCACCAGTCCGGGCAGCACTCTCGGCACCGTTGCCTATATGTCTCCCGAGCAGGCTCTCGGCAAAGACCTTGACGCCCGCACCGACGTTTTTTCTTTCGGCGCCGTCCTCTACGAAATGGCCACCGGCACGCTCCCCTTTCGCGGAGACACTACCGCCGCCACCTTCGACGCCATCCTTCACAAAGAACCCGCGCCACCGCTCCAGCTCAATCCCGATCTCCCGCCGGAACTGGGCCGCATCATCCGCAAAGCCCTCGAACGCGATCGCGAGATTCGCTATCAAAGCGCCGCCGAAATCCGCGCCGACCTCAAAGGCCTGAAGCGCGACACCACCTCCGGCAGAGTAAGCGTTGCAGTCGCCACTGCTACACCAACTCGAAAACCGAAACGTCTCTGGCCTTGGATCGCCGCACCAGCCGCCCTGCTGGCGGTAGCCGCATTGGTCTGGTTCTTAATTCCCGTCAGCCTGCCCAGAGTCACCGGCACGACGCAGATTACCCATGACGGCGTCTCCATGGGAAGGATGTTGACCGACGGCGCTCGGATCTACGTTAATCAGTTTCGTTCTCAAGGTCCTGCGCTGGTCCAGGTGTCGGTGACTGGCGGCGAGACTTCCGCGATTCCGACGCCCGTCCCTGACATGGTGATCGACGACATTTCCGCCGACCATTCCCAACTGCTGGTCCACACGGTGGCGCCCACGGGCAGCAGGGAAACGCCTTTGTGGGCTGTGCCCTTGCCTGCCGGTTCTCCCCGGCGGCTGGGCAACATCGTGGCCAACGACGGCGGGTGGTCGCGCGATGGACGGCAGATGGTGTTCATCAAGGGCTCGGATCTATATCTGGCCAACGCCGATGGGAGTGCTCCGCACCTTCTGGTCTCGACGCCCGGCTCCCCCTTTGCTCCCCGCTTTTCTCCCAATGGAAGCCGGATACGCTTTTCGCTTCAGGACCAGGCCAACACCAATTCCCTATGGGAAGTCCGCACCGACGGATCCGACCTGCAACAGTTGTTCAAGGGATGGCACGCTTCGCCCAACGAATGTTGTGGCCGCTGGACCGAAGATGGACGCTATTACGTCTTCGAAAGTGGCGCCGACAATAACGCCGGCCAGGGAAGCAATATTTTTGCTCTCGCGGAGCCGACCAGCATCTTCCGCAAAACTTCCCACACGCCCGTCCAGCTTACAACCGGTCCAGTCTTGTATTCCTCGGCTGTGGCCGACATCAGTGGCAAGAAGCTGTTTGTCGAGGGCATGCAGCCGCGCGCCGAGCTTGTCCGCTACGATGCCGCTGCGAAGCAGTTTGTCCCATTTCTCGGCGGAATTTCCGCCACCGATGTCGCCTTTTCGCGCGACGGCAAATGGGTCGCCTACCGCAGCGTGCCCGACACCACCTTATGGCGCAGCCGCGTGGATGGCACCGAGCGCTTGCAGCTTACGTATCCGCCCGCGGCCGCGACGCTGCCCACATGGTCTCCAGACGGAACCCAAATCGCTTTCATCTCTGCTCAAGTCGGCAAGCCCTGGAAGATATTCCTGATCTCCGCGCAGGGAGGCTCGCCCGAAGAACTGCTCCCGGAAAATGTTGGTGAAGTGGATGCGTCGTGGTCGCCCGACAGCACCCAACTCGCCTTCGGACGCGTTTCCACCATGAACACCGGAACCATCGATATTCAACTGGTAGACATGAAGACCCGCCAGGTTTCCACCTTTCCCGGTACCAAGGGCTTTTTTTCCCCGCGCTGGTCTCCCGATGGTCACTACCTCGCAGCCATCAGTGTCGAGGGCTCGAAGAAACTCATGCTCTATGATTTCCGCACCCAAAAATGGGCGGAGTGGCTTACCGAATCCAGCAATGTGGACTATCCCTACTGGTCGGCGGACAGCCGCTACATGTACTACGACAACATCATCACCGGCGATCCTAAATGCCGTCGCGTGAAGGTAGGGGATAGCCATGCCGAGGACCTCTTCAGTCTGATTGGACTGCGCCGCTACTTCACAATCTGGGGTTCGTGGAGCGGTCAGGCGCCCGACGACTCCCGCCTTTTCGTGCGCGACGTTAGCACCCAGGACATCTACGCCCTCGATGTCGAGCTTCCTTGATGCTTTCCTGGCTTGATGTTTCCTGGCACCCTCCTCTACGGCGGATCGATTGCCGGGAAGGCGACAGCCGTGAGCGCCACCGGGCCCACACCCGTGGGGAACGGCGACCCCGGCAAAGGGGCAAGACTGCCGGTGGTCCCGTCGGCCACGAAACCCAGCACTCTGTTGGATTCGGCATCGGGAACGTAGAAAATATCGGTTACCCGCGGGTTCGTAACAAAATTGCCAGATGCCGTGCCGGAGGCGAACGGAGATCCCTGAATCTCCGTCAGGAAGCCCGTGTTCTGGTCTGCGCTGTAGCCGGAGATGGTGTGGTCAACGCTGTTCATCGCGTACACAAAGTTGCCAATGCCAAACACCGTCGTGGGCCCGCCTCCCGCCGCGAACGGAGAGCCGGGAAGCGGAGTCAGAGTTCCAGTGCCATTGATGGAAAACGCCGCAATCTCATCGAGGCCACTCAGCGCAACATAAAGAATGCTCCCAGTTATCCCGTCCCCGCCGGCAAACATTCCGGCTGGTGCACTATTGGGCGGCGTGGCGAACGGAGAACCGGCCACCGGCGTCAGCCCGCCATCGGAGCCGATCGTAAAAGCCCAAATGCCGCCGCCCGTGAAATCGGCGGCGTAGAGAAGGGAGATGCTGGGCGAACCGGTATAAGCGGAAACCAGATAACGCGGAGCCGTCCCTGCGGCAAAGGGTGAGCCCGGAATCGCCATTAGCGCCCCGCCCGGAGCGATGCTTAGCGCAGACACCGTACCGTTGGTATCGCCGACATAGAGAAAATTGCCGAAGGTCAGAAGTCCCGCGGGAGTCCCGGCCTGACCGCCCAGGCCGAAAGGCGATCCTGACAGCACTGTGAGACTGCCGTCGCTGCCGCTTGCTCCGAAGGCATCAATGGCATTGCTGCTCGGATCCGATATATACACTGGACCGCTGTAGGGAGGCTGCGGCACAAACCCTAATCCCACGATATCGGGCCCATTGGCGGGGCCCGGCGTCGATTGCGCCGGTCCGAGAGTTTCTCCCGAATTGATCGCCAGGGTCAGAACCTGGTTGCTGTTGGTGGTCGCGTACAGAAACGCGCATCCCCCACACAGGTTGGTTCGGGTGTCAACGCCATTGCTGCCGCAACCCGCGAGGGCCATCGACAGCACTGCCAAGGAAAGAGATTTCACCACGCTGGCGAGCCTGCACATCGCTACTCCTCCGTTAAGTCCCAGTCCCGGTGAGCGAAGCACTCTGCGGGCTTCCCCCTCCGTTGTCGGTAACGCTGACGGACGCCGCCCGCGCCCCGGTTGCCGTGGGCTTGAACGTCACTTTGATCGTACAGCTCCCGTGCGCCGCGACGCTCTTGCCGCAAGTATTCGTCTCCGCGAAGTCGCCGGAATCCGTTCCCGTAATACTAATCAGCGTGATCGAGACCGCGCTCGCTCCTGCGTTGGTTAGCGTGATCGCTGCCGCCGCACTGCTCGTCCCGACTTTCTGATCTCCAAAATTCACCCCCACCGGCGACAGCGTGATCGCTGTCCCGGTACCGCTCAGAGTTACTTTCTGCGGGCTCTTCGTCGTGTTGTCGGTAACGGAAAGCGTTCCGCTCGCCGTGCCCCCCACAGTCGGGTGGAACGTCACCTCGATCTGGCAACTCCCGCTTACTACGAGGCTCGATGGGCAGTTATTGGTCTCGTGGAACGCCCCAGATGCAGCCACGCTTGAAATCGTCACCGCCTGGTCGCCCGTATTGGTCAACGTGGCGGTCTGTGTCGCGCTCGACGTCCCAACCACCTGGGTCGCGAACTTCAGGCTGGCAGGCAGCAAACTAGCTGCTGGAGGAGTGATTCCCGTCCCGCTGAGCGCGACCGTCTGCGGGCTCGCCGTGCCCTTGTAGCTCACCGTAAGCGCAGCCACCAGCGCCCCGCCCCGCTTCGGCGCGAAAGTAACCGAGATCGTGCAACTGTCGCCCGCCGCCAGGCTCGTTCCGCAACCGTTGGTCTGGGTGAACTGTCCGGAGGCCGTTCCCGTAATGCTGACCCCATTGATGGTCAGCGCAGTGGTTCCCACGTTCATCAGCGTAGCCGTCTGCGCGGCGCTCGTCGTCCCCACATTCTGACTGCCAAACGCGAGACTCAAGGGTGTGAGATCTACGGCGGACTGCAACAGCAGGTATCCGTTCCCAGTAACCACATCCAGCTTGCCGTCATTGTTGAAGTCCCCAACCGCCACCGATTCTGCATACGATGGGATCGTGAACTGGAAGTCACGCAGGTACGTGCCGTTGCCCGCCCCAAGTGCAATCGTAAGCTGTGAAGGGACGGCGCCGTCGAAGAGGAGTGCGTCAAGCTTGCCGTCACCGTTGAAATCGCCTATCGCGGCCGTATAGTAGCCGAAAGAAGAGCATCCAGCCTCTGTGAATGTCGCATTCCCGGCGCCTAGCCAGACGCACGCGCCGATGGCGAGCAGGTCCAGCTTCCCGTCATGATTCATATCGGCCGTCAGCGCGATCGGATAAGAGTACGCTCCCACCGTGCCCGATTCCTGAAAGTCACCCTTGCCGTCTCCCAGGAATATGTCGATCAGGTTCAAGCTGCCCGGTTCCGGAATCGCCAAATCGAGTTTCCAGTCACCATTGAAGTCTCCGATGGCCGGAGAGCCCGCAAAATAACTTATGTAGATGGGATTTCCGGGACCGTTAAAAGTACCGTCCCCATTTCCCGTGAAAATTTCAAACCACTGTTCTCCCAGATCGTATTCCGTCACATACAAGTCGAGTTTCCCATCTCCGTTGAAATCGCCGGTCGCGATGTAATTGCCTCCTCCGCGAGCGCCGTAGGTCCAGCTCACGTTGAAGGTGCCGTCCCCGTTCCCCAGCAGCACCGTCACCTTTCCACAGCAATCGACCGCCACGATGTCGAGCTTACCGTCCCCGTTAAAGTCGCCGGTAAACATCTCCAATGCAAAGCCGTTGTAGTTCGTGTTCACGATGGCCGGCTGAAAGCCGCCCTTCCCATTACCCAGCGACACGTTCAAGTGCGTGCTTGTCCAGGCGACGTCCAGCTTGCCGTCGTTATTGAAGTCTCCCACCACGACGTTGGTCGCATTTGGAAAAGGCTGGCTGATCGCCATGCCAATCGACGATGATTCCGAGGTCACCGGGAAAAACACAACATTCGACGTTCCTCCTCCCGGCGCCGGATTAGTCACCGTGACCCAAGCCGTCTTGGCCCCCGACACGTCGGAGGCGTTGATCGTCGCCTTCAGCTGGCTGCTCGAAATCACTTCCGTCAACCGCGGCGACCCGTTCCAATTCACCACCGCCGCCGAAGCGAATCCGGTTCCGTTCACCGTCAAGGTAAACGCCTTGCTCCCCGGCGCAATGCTCGCCGGAATCAATCCCTGGTTTACCAGCGGAACCTGCGCGATCGCACTCACCGCCGCCAGAACTGCCACCGCCGCGCCAGCCAAGTAGCCGGATTTCATAAGGGGTCTCCCGCGCTTGCCGTAAGTCTAGTCCCAAAATGTGAATGATCAAAGAATCGAAAAAGATTGCCTCTCAAACTCACGCCAGTGGCCCATTCTTTACACCGCAAAGTACTTGACAATAACCGGGAGCCCCGCTACTCTATCCCAATGTTCGACCCGCGCCCGCACCGCTTCCGCCGTTTTCGCCGATCGGTCGGGCGCGAGTCCGTCTCGCCCTCGCGCACCGCCCCTGAAGTCTTCGCCGACCTCCGCTTCATCCGCGACACCATGGAGCGCTCCGCCGCCTTCACCGCCGTCTCCGGCTGGGGACAAGTCCTTCTCGGCGTGACCGCCCTCGCCGCCGCCTGGCTCGCCGCGCAACAGAGCTCGCCGTTTACCTGGCTCCGCGTCTGGCTCGCCGAAGGCCTGCTCGCCGCCGCCATTGGATTACTTGCCTGCACCTGGAAGGCAAATCGCCGCGGCCTCCCATTATTTTCTGGCCCCGCCCGCAAAGTCGCGCTAGGCCTCGCTCCTCCACTATTCGCGGGCGCGTTCCTGACCTTCCTGTTATTCCGTTCCGGCCTGCAGTCCGCCCTGCCCGCCACCTGGCTGCTGCTCTACGGCGCCGGCATCATGACCGGAGGCGCGTTTTCTGTCCCCATCGTCCCCGTCATGGGCCTCTGCTTCATGCTCACGGGCGGCCTAGCCGTGCTCGGCCCAGCAGCTTGGGGCAACTGGTTTCTAGCCGCCGGCTTCGGCCT
>DATHQJ010000195.1:0-8841 GCA_035482825.1 Binatus sp. (SeqCode)
AGTCCAGCCTAACCAGAAACACCGCACCCTCGCTCGTGCGAGTTTCCGCAACCATCTGCTGGGCGCGGTCGTGGTCGTCGTCGAGGACGCGGATGCGAATCCACCAGCCTCCGGCGGGGCTGGCGAAGCGCAGCACCTTGGCGGTGCGGTAGCGGCGGGTGAGGTGGTCGGCGAACTCGGTGGCAACGTCCTCGTCGGGGAAGCTGCCGATCTGCACGGCCCACTTTCCGCCGGAATCGAGCGGCGCGGGCGTCGCCATGACTTCCACTTTCACTTCGGCGGTGCCGGGCTGATACACGTCGAGCCTGCGGGCGGCGGCGAGAGAAAGATCGAGAACCCGGCCGGGGATGAACGGTCCGCGATCGGTGATGCGTACCAGCGCCGAGTGCGCGGTCTTGAGATTCGTGACGCGAACGACGGAACCGAGCGGCAGAGTGCGATGCGCGGCGGTCATGGCGTGCATGTTGTAGACTTCGCCGTTCGATCCGCGGCGGTTGTGGTAAGGAGGTCCATACCAGCTGGCCATCCCGGTTTCGGTGGCGATCGCAGTGGCACCCGCAGGGATCGAAGGCTCGGCCAGGTCGGGATCGGCGGCGGCTTCTGCATCCTGGGCACTGTCGTTGCGGTTTAGATCAGGTATTTTGGAGGGCAGAGATGACGATGACGATGGCGACGACGGCGCCGGTTCCCGAGCCGCGGGCACGCTGGCGGGCGCAGGAGGCGGCGGCACTTCAACCCGCGCCTGTTTGGGATGCCCACAAGCGGCGAGCAGCAGAAGCGTGATGAGGAGAACGACGGTCATGCTTGAGGGAACTACCCGACGGGCCACAAAGTGCACGACCCGGCTGGCAAGGACGAAGTTTGCGCCGACAAAGCAAGCAGCCACGAAGCTTGCAGCAGCAAAGGTCGCCGACGTCGGCCTTGCCTCGCGGGCAACCGTGCCAGTGAAAGCTACTTGGCTGTGGTCCCGGGATGCTTTTCCATGTAGTCGGCGAACGCGGTGAGCTTCTCCGAAGCCGCGCGCAGCGCCTTGGTCGAACCCTTGCGAACGGAGGGCACGACCTCGTCGTTCAGGTACTTGATGAATTCCGGGATTTCCTGCTCCAGACGTTCGGCGGCCTCGTTGATGGTCTTGCCAACGCGCGCGGACGCGTCTTCCACCTTGCGGTTGAAGTCGTTCATGGTGCTCCTCGTGATGAGGCGTGAGCCAACTCACGCAAATGTTGCGGATGCCAGGCACGACCATTATTTCGTGGTTGGCAGCCTGGGTCAATGGCCGGCGCTGATTTCGCTGGTTCTCGCGGATCAGCCAAACTAGCGGCGGAGATTCAAGTCAGTGTGCCGCGCCGAGGCTGGCGCCACGGTAGAATGCGGTTCTTCGAAGTATGAGCCGAGAGAAGAAATCGCTGCGCGTCCAGCCCCGCAACCAGACGGTGAGCTTTCAGCGCCGGCTGCTGGACTGGTATCGGAAAAGCCGGCGCCCGTTGCCGTGGCGGGAGAGCCGTGATCCCTACCGGGTGTGGCTGTCGGAAATCATGCTGCAGCAAACGCGGGTGGCGGCGGTGATCGGGCACTATGACGAATTCCTGCGCCGCTTCCCGACGGTCGAAAAGCTGGCCGCAGCCCGCGAGTCGAGCGTGCTCGCAGCTTGGAGCGGACTGGGATACTACCGCCGCGCCCGCATGCTGCATGCGGCGGCAAAAGTGGTGGTGCGAGAGTTGGGCGGGAAACTTCCGGCGACTGCCGAGCAATGGCAGGAACTGCCGGGGATTGGCCGCTATACAGCGGCCGCGATTGCCAGCATTGCGTTTGCCGAGCCGGTCGCGGTGGTCGATGGCAACGTGGAGCGAGTGCTGCAGCGGCTTTCGGGGCGGCGCCTTGCCGGCGCAGAGTTATGGCAGGCCGCCGAGGAATTGCTCGATGGCAAGCGGTCGGGCGACTTCAATCAGGCCATGATGGAGCTGGGCGCGACGGTGTGCACGCCACGGGCTCCGGGATGTTTGATGTGTCCGGTGGTCAAACTGTGCGCGACGCGCGGAGAGTTGCCGGTGGGCGCGAAACCGGAACGACAGAAGAAGCGTGAAATTCACTACGCGCTCGAGTATCGAAACGGAGACGGCAGGGGCAGAGATGGCGAAGTGTTTCTGGTGCAGCGCCCGAGGGATGCGTCTCTGATGGCGGGCATGTGGGAACTACCGGAGTTGGCAAACGGGCATGGCTCGTCCGAGCCGTCATTCACGCTCCGGCACTCGATCACCGTAACGGACTATACGGTGCGTGTCTGGCGTACTGTCCCGCCGGAGCTTGTTCGCGGGAACTGGATTCCCGCGGCACGGCTGGGGCGAGTCGCGCTGACCGGACTGGCGCGCAAGATTCTGCGGAGGGCGGAATTGCTTTGAAGGAAGTTCTTCCCCGCGTCCCACATCATCTAAAATGAAAGCAGGACAGAGGCAGGAAGGGGTATGCGCTGGCTGCGGAATATCCTGAATAGACGAACGGGAGGACGACCGATGGCGGCACTAACCGTAGGCACGAAGGCGCCAGACTTTGCGTTGAAAGCGATGGATGGGAAGCGGTTCTCGCTGCAGGAAGAACTCGGGTCCGGTCCAGTCGTGCTGGCGTTTTTCAAGGTTTCCTGCCCCACCTGCCAATATGCATTTCCGTTTCTGGAGCGGCTGCACAAGGCTTACGGGCAGAAGGGCGTGAAACTGCTGGGAGTTTCTCAGAATAACGCCAAGGACACGGCCGCGTTCGCCAAAGAGTTTGGGGTCAGGTTTCCAATTCTGCTCGACGAGATTGATGAGTATCCCGTGTCGAACGCCTACGGCCTGACCAACGTTCCCACCATTTTCTGGATCGCACAGGACGGCGAGATTGAAGTCTCCAGCGTCGGCTGGGTCAAAGCGGAGTTCGAAGAGATCAATCGGAAGATGGCGGAGGCGGGACGCCTAGGCCCCGCCGTGATGTTCAGGCCGGGCGAGGATGTGCGCGACTTCCGCGCTGGTTGAGGGTCGAAGAACTGATCCCGCCGTGCGCGGGCCCCAGTTAAGGCAGATTTCGGAGCCCAGGAGCCGCGTCCAGAGGCGGCGCGAACTTCGGGGTGTCGGTTGACGGCTGTTCTCTGCGTCTCCCGCGACGCTGGCTTTACCCTGTGCCCTCTGTGGTTGATGAATGACCACCCAGGGCGCGGGAGTGCGTGAACTCTCGTGTGGGTGATTACTCGGTTTCCCTGGTCATTAAATTTCCTTCGCTCCGTTACAATCCCATCAGTCTTCATCATAATTTCCAGGATTCCGTGCTTTCCTAGGCATGTGCCGCTTCTTGGGGGAGAAAGCCGATCTATGCGAGCCATCGTAATGCGAATGATCTTGCAGAAAAGCGTCCAGAGAGGCATAGGCGTACTTACTCTCGCCATTGCCACGCTCAGCCTACTGGTGTGGGCCGAGGGCGGCGCCAGTCCGGCGCCGGCGTCCCCCGCGGGAGCGCGCGAGGCCGTTTCCGTGAAACTGCCGGGAACAGCGTTCAACGCGCTAGAGACGATCAATCCGGAGCACATTCGCTGGCACGTGCGTTTCCTTTCGCATGACCTGCTCGAAGGCCGGGGCACCGGGCAGCGCGGTGGCGATATCGCGGCGGAATACATGGCTACGCAGTTCGCCGAGTATGGGCTGAAGCCGGCCGGCGACGGCGGGACTTATTTGCAGAAAGTGCCGCTGATCGGCATCACCACGTTGCCGGAAACCAAGTTTTCGCTACTCCCGAAACGCGGTGAGCCCATGGATTTGAAGTCGCTCGACGACTACGTGGCCTACGACCAGACCCAGCAGTCGCAGTCGGATGTGGACGCCGACATCGTCTACGTGGGCTATGGCATCGAAGCGCCAGAGTATAACTGGAACGATTACAAAGATGTCGACGTGAAGGGCAAAGTTCTGTTGATGCTGGTGAATGAGCCGCCGTCGGACGATCCTAAATTCTTCAAAGGCAAGGCGCTCACGTACTACGGGCGGTGGACTTACAAATATGAAGAAGCCGCGCGCAAAGGTGCGGTGGGCGTGATTCTGATTCACGTGGAAGAGATGGCAAGCTATCCGTGGGAGGTAGTGCGGAACTCGAATTCGGGGGAAAAATCCTACCTGAAGCTGGAAGGTCCGGCACTCAAAGTCGCATCGTGGGTCCAGTCCGAAGTGGCGAAGAAGTTGGCGTCGGCGTCCGGAATGGATTTCGCCCAGATGTTGCAGGATGCGCGTTCGCGCGAGTTTCATCCTGTAAACCTGGGCGCGAAGCTGAAGGCGCACATGGTCAGCAAAGTGCGGAGTTTCGAATCGAACAACGTGCTGGCCATGCTGCCGGGGGTGGACAGCAAGTTAAAAAGCGAAGCGGTGATCTACACCGCGCACTATGACCACCTCGGCATTCGTCCGGAGATGGCCGGAGACAACATCTACAACGGCGCCAATGACAATGCCACCGGATGCGGCATTCTGCTGGAGGTGGCGCGCGCCTACAGCCTCTCCACGCAGCGGCCGCGGCGGTCGATTCTATTCGCCGCCGTCACGGCTGAGGAGCAAGGACTGCTCGGGTCGGAGTACCTGGGCAAACATCCGCCCATGCCCGTGGGAAAGATTGCGCTCGACTTGAATTACGACGATGTGCCACCGCTGGGCGCTCCGCAGGAAGTGGAAGTGTCAGGCGCGGAGCGGACTACGTTTTATCCCTGGGTAGAGGCGATGGCAAAAGAGTTTCGTCTGGCGATTCGTCCCGATTCCAGGCCGGAAGCGGGGCACTACTATCGCTCCGATCATTTCAGCTTGGCGCGCGTGGGGGTCCCGGCTTTTTCCATCAATGAAGGCATGAAGTTCAAAGGCCACGATGAGGCTTGGGGGTTGCAGCAGGCCCGCGAGTTCAACGAGAAGCACTATCACCAGCCGAGCGATGAGTATCATCCGGAAATGGACTTCGTCGCCGACGGAGCCATGGCGCGCTTCGGGTTCGCGCTAGGCTGGGAAGCCGCGAGCTTCAATCAGCTGATCGGATGGCAGAAAGGCGACGAGTTCGAGGCGGCGCGGGCGAAGAGTCAGTAGCCGCCCGAGTCCCGAGCCGCGAGTCGCCAGTCCCGAGTTGGAGGGTCGGATTAATCCGGCCCGGCTTTCTTGTTTCTCCGACCAGCCTCCGGCGTAAGCCCAATAAAACCTACAAGTTGAGCCGGTAACCTAGGTAACTTTAGCCGCTCGCCGGAAGCGTGATAGCCTCCGTATGTAGTTGTGTAATCAGCAACTTCCGAACAGAACCCACCAGGGAGCGATGCCGAGAATTCCATTCTTTCGCCTAGGCGCCGCGCCGGACAAGCCGGAGCTGCCCGCGCTAGCCACATCCGTGCCCGCAATCTCGCTGGCAGGCCTTGCCGTGGGCGTGGATAACTTGCGCCACGACGTCGTGCTCAGCACGAAGTTCGCGGAGGCCACTCGCGCCCAGATCGCTCGCCAGATCGCCCGGCACGGAGAAGTCGAGGGGTTACTCTCGGCGGAGGCGGCGCAATCGGCGCAGGGACCCTCATGGCTGCGCAGCCAGGTGCGCGCCGGCGAGACTCGGGCGAAAACGGAATCCGGCGAATGGAAAGCGATTCTGGCGGAGTTGCACGTCGCCGTTCTGAATCGCGCGAAAAAGGAAGGCAAGATTCCAGTCGACTTGCTCGCCCGCCTCGCCGTGACGAAATTCCTGCGCACGGAAATGAACCTGCAGTTCGCGCAGGTGCTGGAACGCTGCCGCGTCCTGCTGAAGAACTACGACGGAATGCGGCAACAAAAGGCGATGGAATACCGCGAGCGGGTGAACGGATTCCAGGTCCGCAAGAAAATCATTCTGCGCAAGACCGGGCAGGAATTGTTCGAGACCATGCGCGAAGTAGAGAAAGGAACGCTGGCCCGCACCCGGCGCTCGCTGTTCGGCCAGGACGCCGACAGCTATGTTTTATTCGTGAACCGGCTGGCATTCTCCGAAGATGGGCGCGACGACTTTTTGTGCGCGGAACACTACGTGATGATGGGCAACTGGGACCGCGACCCCGACCGCTATGGACGGTTGCGCGAAGTGGTCTCGGTGTTCCTGCGGTCTCTGTATGGCCAGGACACCACCGGAGAAACCATCGACTCCTGGATGAACGTTCGCGAAAACTCGCGAGCGCTGGTGGGCAGCGGAACACCCGACGAATCCACGGACGAAGGGGAGGCCCAGGAAGAACGCTTGGCGGCCTGGGTGCGGCTGCTCGAAGACGAAGGCATCATGGAGCACGTCATCGCTTCCTATTGCGTGGTGCCGCTGCTGGGCGAGTATGCGCCGCGCATCAATCCGCAGCAGCTCAAGACGGCGCTCACCGTGCGCACCGAGTGCGACCGTGTCGAGCGCATGATCCAGGAGCACGGCAAGCTTTCTCCCAACAGCCTGTATGCCGCGGTGGCCAAGGTGGCCAGCTGCCGGGGAGCGGAACGCGCGAAAGTAGCGGCGCGCTTCCTGCAGGATTTCTTTCACTATCACCGCGACCTGCGCCGGCTGGAAACGCTGAACTCCGCGTTAGACACCGTGAACCTGGTCGCGAACGACCGCATGCGCGAGCTGTCGCGAGTCAACGGCACGCTCTACGAGTTCCTGCTGCCGGAAGAGCAGGCCCAACCCGACGAAGACAAGGTGACCCGGCATGTGGTGCTCAAGGCCGACGTGCGCGATTCCACGCGCCTGACGCGGACTTTGATGGACCAGGGACTGAATCCGGCTTCCTATTTCAGCCTGAATTTCTACGATCCGGTTAACAAACTTCTCGCCAAATATGGCGCGCAGAAAGTCTTTCTCGAAGGGGATGCGATCATTCTCGCAATTCTGGAACGCGAAGGCGAACCCGGGCTCGCGGTGAGCCGAATGTGTGTGCTGGCGCGCGAGATCATCGAAATTGTGCGGGGCTACAACCAGTTGGTGCAGCGTTCCGGAATGCCCGGCCTTGAATTGGGCGTGGGCATCACGCTGCAGGAATCAGCACCGCTGTACCTGATGGACGGCGAGCACCAGATCATGATTTCAGAAGCGCTGAACGAGAGCGACCGTCTCTCCTCCTGCAACAAACAAGCGCGCAAAGTGATGGAATCGCAGGCTGGTCCGTTTCACGTGTATGCATTCCAGTCCGCCGAGCCGGAAGCCGGCGGAAATAGTGAAGACACCATTCTGAGCTTCAACCTGGGCGGCATCCGCATGAACGAAGCCGCGTTCCGCAAGTTGCAGCATGAAATTTCCCTGCAGCCGCTGAACGTGAAGCTGCCGGCGTCCATGGCGTCGTCCGACAAAGGCGAATACAGACTCTCGAGCGGGATGGTGCCGGTCGATCGTGATATCTTCCGCAAAATTGTGGTCCGGGAGAGCCGCGTCCCGCGCATTGATCCGCGAGACTTTTCCGTGAAGGGCTGGACCGAGCGCTCCTACTACGAAGTCTGCACCGATCCAGCGATCTATGCGGCGCTGGAGAAAAAAAAGGGCGCGAAAGTCTGAGTGAGGGCTCATGCTCACGGTCAGTTACCGCCTGACTCCAGAAGATCTCGCTGAACTAGACCGGGAAGCAAGGGGCGGATGGTTTCGCCGGATTCTCGAGACACCGGCGAGGGGCTTTCTCGGGGGACTCGGGTTGATGGTAGTTTGGCAAGCCTTCTTCTTGTTTCCGAGAGAACATTGGTTTGGAAATCTGGCGATCGCGGTTTTTGGCGCCTTTTTCGTGTGGATCGCGCTGGATTTTCCAGGACTGCGCTGGTTTTTTCATCGCCTTGCCGATCCGACTGCGGCCCAGCAAGTATCTTTCCTCGACGGAAAGCTGATTCATTCGAGCGGGGGAAAGACACAGCAATTGCGGTGGTTCCCCGAGCGGGGCTTCAAGGAGAACGAAAAGTTTTTCTTCCTGCGAACGCCAGAGGGCGGCGGGCTCGATATTCCGAAGCGTGCTTTTTCGCCTAATCAGCAGCGCGCATTTCGTGAGTGGCTCGAGCGCAAACCAGTGTCTGGCGATTCCATCGACTGCCGCTTTGTTCTGACTGAAACCGGGCTAGCCGAAGCGACGGTGGCCCGTCACCCGCGGATAGGCACCAAGACCGGCAAGTTATTGGTGCGCGCGGCCTGCGCGGGTTGCGTGCTGTTAGTCTTGTGGCTTCCGGCTCACATCGGAACTTCGTGGAGGCAGTTATTCAGAAATGAGCCTGCGTTCACCGCCTGGCTCTTGTTGATCGGCGCATGCAATCTGTGGTCGGCGGCGGGCAGCCCGGGATTGAACGCCATGAACCGGCTCGATCAAGAGCGCCGAGTAAGACTCAGTAACCTGGATGTGGAGGTCACGCTTAGCGGCCGCACTTCTACCTACACCTGGCGCCGGTTTTCTTCGTATCAGGAAACGCCGAACTTCTTCTTATTTTCCCCTCAACGCATCCGTTTCTCGATGATTCCCAAGAAAGCTCTGCAGCCGCACGAGGAAGAGAAACTGCGAGCTATGCTGGAAAGCAAATTGCCGGTGAGATCAAGTCCGCGCATCTGATCGCTTCCTCAGAAGCCCGCTTTCATACGTCCCGGCCGAAACGGAATCAGAAAAGTAGCTTCAACGTCCACGGGAGCGCCGTTTTTCGTCGCGGGCCGAAACCGCCACTGCGAGATTGCCTGGCTGGCGAACGGGTCGATACGGTCGTCGATGCCGCGCAGGATGCGGACTGAGCCCACACTGCCGTCAGCGTGAATGACGGCATAGACAATTACCGTACCCTCGACGTTCTCGCGCATGAGTTGCAGAGGATAAGCCGGGTCCACCTTGCGCGTGGCCGT
>DATHQJ010000196.1:0-15113 GCA_035482825.1 Binatus sp. (SeqCode)
TCAAGGGTGGTCGGCGAACATCTATACGCTGGCTTCCGATATGTTTCCTCGGAACGCGGTTGCTTCCGTCGTAGGTTTCGCCACCATGGCTGGAGCGATCAGCGGAATGTTTGTGGCCAAGGCCGTAGGCTACATTCTGCAGCGTACAGGGTCGTACGTGCCAGTGTTTGTGATGGCCGGGCTGGCTTATCTGGTGGCATTCGGTTTCGTGCAGATGCTGGCGCCGCGGCTGAAACCGGCGCAGGTTTGATGGCGCCGGTTTAGTCTTTTGTATAATCTTTCGGCTTCAACGAGAAATGCTTTTCGGCTCGCGCCAATAAGGGTTGGACTTCGTCAAAAATATGCGGATCAAAATATGATCATCAAGGTATTCCAAGATAAAGTCTCGTTGAGCCGCGCGGCCGCCGAGCAGGCTGCGGCGGCGATTCGGCAGGCGATCGCAGAGCGGGGTCACGCTCGGATCATCGCGGCCACGGGTGCGGCGCAATTCGATTTTCTGGATGCGCTGACCAAGGCGCCGGGCGTTGATGGAGCGAAAATCGACTGGGCGAAGGTAGAGGCTTTTCATCTGGACGAGTACATCGGGCTTCCGGCGACGCATCCGGCCAGCTTCCGCAAGTTTCTGATGGAGCGGTTGGTGAGGAAAACGGGAATCGTGAATTTTCATTTTATCGAGGGCGACGCGCCTGATCCGTCTGTGATTGTTCGTGAGGTGGGCAAGCAGCTGGCGTCGGCGCTGATCGATGTCGCGTTTCTGGGAATTGGAGAAAACGGGCACATCGCATTCAACGATCCGCCCGCCGATTTCACGACCGAAGATCCATACATTATCGTGAACCTGGACGAGGCCTGCGGGCGGCAGCAGGTGGGCGAAGGGTGGTTCGCCGATATTTCGGAAGTTCCAACGCGCGCCATCTCGATGTCGCCGCGGCAGATTCTTAAAGCGCGAGAATTAATCGTGGTGGTTCCGGATAAGCGGAAGGCCCAGGCGGTGAAGATGTGCTTTGCGGGAGAAATCTCGCCCATGGCACCGGCGTCGATTCTGCGCAGGCATTCCAATGCGACGGTTTATCTGGATCGGGACGCGGCTTCGCTGTTGAGTCCGGCGCTGCAGAAGGCGTTGAATGCGGAATCGCAGGTGACGGTGAGTTCGTGACGGTCTGACGCAGTCCCATCCAAATGGCGAGTGCCCAGAAGCCGATTGCGTCGTTGCGCTGGTGGATTGGCGGTCTGCTGTTCGCTTCCACGGTGATTAACTACATCGATCGCCAAACGCTTTCGCTGCTCGCTCCCTATCTCAAACTTGAATATCACTGGACCAATTCCGACTATGCCAATATCGCGATTGCGTTTCGGGTGGCGTATTCCATTGGGCAGACGGGCTTCGGCAGGCTCATGGATCGCACGGGGACGCGCCGCGGCCTGACGCTCTCGGTGATCTGGTATTCGGTAATCTCGATGCTCACGTCGCTCGCGAGCGGCTTCTACAGCTTCGCCACCTTTCGCTTTCTGCTGGGCGCGGGAGAGTCCGCGAACTGGCCGGCTGCTACCAAGGCAGTCTCGGAATGGTTTCCAAAACGCGAGCGTGCCTTGGCGACGGCGCTGTTCGATAGCGGGTCTTCCATCGGCGGGGCGGTCGCGCCGTTTATCGTGTTGTGGATTTATTTTCGCTGGGGCTGGCAGCCGGCATTCATGGTTCCGGGCACGCTCGGTTTCCTTTGGCTGATTGCCTGGCGATGGCTGTACTATCCGCCGGAGACCCATAGCCGGATCGGTCCGGTTGAACTGGCGATGATTGTTGCGGACAAACGCGAATCGGATGCGCCGCAGGATGGTAAGTCGCGTCCCCGATGGCGCGACTTGTTGAGGCTCCCGCAGACCTGGGGAACGATCATTGCCCGGGCATTCACCGATCCGGTTTTCTTCTTTATTACGGAGTGGTTTCCGATCTACCTGTTTGCGAAAGGGATTGAACTCAAGAGCGGCTCGAGGTTGGCATGGATTCTCACCATCGGGATTCCGTTCATCGCAGCCGACGTGGGGAGCTTCTTCGCAGGGTGGTTCTCTGGGTATCTGATCAAGAGTGGATGGTCGCTGGGCGCCGCGCGCAAAGTGCCGATTATTTACGGAGGAATCGGCATGATGTTGCTGATCCCAACCATCTTCACGACCGACCGGAACATGATTACATTTCTGTTCGCAGCCGTGACTTTTACTTACGCCGGGTTCACGACCATGGCGAATGTGTTGCCTTCCGACCTGTTCGGCAGCGAGTCGGTGGCGTCGGTCAGCGGGCTGAGCGGAACCGGCGCGGGAATGGGGACGATCATTGCGTTCAAGCTGATCGGTTATGTCTCCGACGCCCGGCAGGCGACAGGGACGCATTCGTTCGATCCGATCGTGATTCTGGCGGGGGTGGTCCCCCTGGTGGGCATGATCCTGGTCTTACTCTTGCTGCGAAACACGGAGGCGACGGAGCAAGGGCTGGTGCGCCGGATCTGAAGGTTTCGTTACACTCGGTGGGTTGAGTTTGAGGGGATACAGTGAAGATCAAGGACGCCAAGGTGTCCGTCAGTTGCCCGGGGCGGAACTTCGTCACGTTGAAAATTTCGACCGACGAGGGAATTTACGGGCTGGGGGATGCGACGCTGAACGGGCGGGAGTTGGCGGTCGCGTCGTATTTGTCCGATCACTTGGTGCCGTGTCTGATTGGGCGCGATCCTTTTCAGACCGAGGATGTGTGGCAGTATCTTTATCGCGGCGCGTACTGGCGGCGCGGGCCGGTAACCATGACCGCGATTGCGGCGGTCGACATGGCGCTGTGGGACATCAAGGGCAAAGCGCTGAAGACTCCGGTTTACAACCTGCTCGGAGGCCAGAGCCGAACCGGCGTGATGGTGTACGGTCACGCGAACGGGCGCGACATCGAGGAGACCGCAGAGGAAGTCGCGAAGTACAAGGAGCTGGGTTATATGGCGATCCGCGCACAGAGCGGAATCCCGGGCTTGCCCTCGACTTATGGGGTCGCGAAGAACAAGCAGTATTACGAGCCTGCGGAAAAAGGCTTGCCGCCGGAGAATGTGTGGTCGACCGAAAAATATCTGCTGCATGTGCCCAAGCTGTTCGAGGCGTTGCGGCTGAAGTTTGGGGATGATCTGCATCTGCTGCACGATGCGCATCACCGGCTGACTCCGATTGAGGCGGCGCGGCTGGGGAAGAGTCTGGAGCCGTATCACCTGTTCTGGCTGGAAGATGCGGTGACGGCGGAGTTGCAGGAAGGCTTCCGCATCATTCGCCGGCACACGACTACTCCGCTGGCGGTGGGCGAGGTATTCAATTCAGTTTGGGATGCGCACATTCTGATTCAGGAACAATTGATCGATTATCTGCGCATGACGGTGGTGCACGGCGGGGGGCTGACGCATCTGAAGAAGGTCGCGGCGCTGGCTGAGATTTATCACGTGCGGACGGGGTGCCATGGCGCTACGGATTTGTCTCCGGTGGCGATGGCGGCGGCGTTGCACTTCGATATTTCGGTGAACAATTTCGGGATTCAGGAATATATGCGGCACACGCCGGAAACCGACGAGGTGTTTCCGCATGAGTATTCGTTCAAAAGCGGGTACCTGCATCCGGGGGAAGCGCCGGGGTTGGGCGTGGACTATGACGAGAAGCTGGCGGCGAAATTTCCTTACGAGCGGGCTTACTTGCCGGTGAACCGGAAACTCGACGGAACCATGTTTAACTGGTAGCGGTTTAGCTTTGGCGGCGGCGTTTACATTGCGGATGACTCGAGGGGATATGGGTTACAAGCAACTGGATCTTGACGGCAAAGTAGCGGTGGTGGTCGGAGGAAGTTCGGGAATCGGGAAGACGCTGGCACTCGGCTTGGCACAGGCGGGCGCGGATGTGGTGGCAAGCGCACGCCGCATGGAACTCGTGAAGGCGCTGGCGGATGAGATTGAATCGCTGGGCCGGCGATCTTTGCGCGTGACGTGCGACGTGGCGGACCGTGAATCTTTGGAGAAGCTGCTAACGGCTTGCGTCGACGCGTTCGGAAAAGTCGACATCATGGTCAACGCGGCGGGCATTACGAAACGCGCACCGACCCTTGATTATTCCGAAGCCGACTGGAACCGGATCATGGACACGAACTTGACGGGCGCGCTGCGGGCCTGCCAGGTATTTGGGCGGCACATGATCGAGCGGCGGTATGGGCGGATCATCAACATTGCGTCGATGGGGACATTCCTGGCGCTCTTTGAAGTAGCCGCGTACTCGGCCAGCAAATCAGGGCTCGCGTCGCTGACCAAATCTCTGGCGGTCGAATGGGCCCGGCATGGCATCTGCGTCAACGCGATTGCGCCGGGATATTTCCGCACGCCGCTCAGTGAAAAGCTTCTGGTAGGGACGGGCCGCGGGAATGAAGTGCTGATGCGGACTCCCATGAAGCGGTTTGGTGAACTGGAAGAACTGGTGGGAGCGGCGGTTTTTCTGGCGTCGGACGCGGCCAGCTTCGTGACTGGCACCGTGCTGGCGGTGGATGGCGGGGTTCTGGCCAGCGGCGTGAATCAGTAAGCTGTTTCGCACTCACCCATTTTGTACTCGCGGAGTTAGCGCGCTTTCTTCTCGCGAAGGGCGGCGCGCGCGGACAACACGGCTTGTACCAATTCCTGTGCGGCTGACGTAATTTTTTGCAGATTGCCTTCGCTCAAAGCTACGGGATCGACCAGGTCCGCGCCAACTCCCAGGGCAAACGCACCCGCAGCGATGAAGTCGGCGGCGTTCGCGGCGTTTACTCCTCCGGTTGGAATCAGGGCGGCGTTTGGGAACGGGGCTTTCAGAGACTTCAGATATTTGGGACCACCCACGTTGCCACAGGGAAAAATCTTGACCAGACGTGCGCCGTGGTCGTGAGCATGCATTAGTTCAGTCGGGGTGAGGGCGCCGGGGATTGCCAGTTTCTCCGAGACCCGCGCGACGGAGAGCACCGGCGCCGACAATCCGGGACTCACCAGGAACTCGGCTCCAGCGCGAATGCAGGCTTCGGCCTGGTCCGCGGTGATGACCGTGCCCGCGCCGATGAGAACTTTATCACGGTACTGCTGCGCTACTTCTCTGATGACTGCGACGGCGTTGGGAACCGTCATAGTGATCTCAACTATGGGAATGCCGCCGGCGGAGATCGCTTCCACGGCGCGCGTTGCCTCGTCGACCGACGCCGCACGCACTACCGGAATGATTCCGACTTCCTCAATCCTGCGGATTACGTCGTCGATCGTCATAAATTGTCAGCGCTCGATGCGGGCAGTTTGCGATTTCATGGCCTGCAGAACTTCCGGCAGCGTTGCCATGGTTGTATCGCCGGGAGTGGTCATGGCCAGTGCGCCGTGGGCTGCGCCGCACTCCACTGACCACTGGGGATCTTTGCCCGACAGAAATCCATAGATCAAGCCGGAGGCAAAAGAATCGCCGCCGCCGACGCGGTCGTAGATTTCCAGATTCTCGCGCACGGGCGTTTCGAAAAAATTGCCGGCGCTGAAGCACAGAGCTCCCCAATCATTCTGCGTTGCGGTTTTTGCGTTGCGAAGAGTCGTCGCGATTACGGCAAGCGTGGGATATTCTTTCACGACGGTTGCGATCATTTTCTTGAAGCCGGCCGACTCCAGCTTTGAGTGCTGGTCGTCGAGGCCGGAGACTGGAAAGCCGAGCGCCGCTGTGAAATCTTCCTCGTTGCCGAGCATCACGTCGACAAACGGGGCAAGACGGCGGTTTACTTCCTGGGCTTTCCCTTTTCCCCCAATCGACTTCCACTGCGAGGCGCGGTAGTTGAGGTCATAGGAGACGACCGTGCCGGCGCGCTTGGCGGCTTCCATGGCTTCTTGGGCTACGAGTGGCGTGGTCTCGGAAAGCGCGCAGAAGATTCCGCCAGTGTGAAACCAGCGTGCGCCGTCTTTCGCGAAAATCCGATCCCAGTCGATTTCGCCGGGTTTGAGTTGCGAGGCCGCCGTGTGGCCGCGGTCGGAACAGCCGAGGGCAGGGCGAATTCCGAAGCCGCGCTCGGTGAAATTCAGGCCGTTGCGCACGTTGCGGCCGACACCGTCATACGGCGCCCAACGAACGTACTTCTGGCTGACGCCGCCTTGCAGCATGAGATCTTCGACCAGGCGGCCGATGGGATTGTCGGCGAGCGCGGTGACGATGGCAGTGTCCATGCCAAAGCAGCGCTTCAGGCCTCGGGCTACGTTGTATTCGCCACCACCCTCCCAGGCGCGGAAATGGCGCGTTGTTGAGATGCGCTCGTCGCCAGGGTCGAGGCGCAGCATGACTTCGCCCAGGCTCACCAGGTCCCACAGGCAGTCGCTTTTCGGCTTGATGTTCAGTTTCGCCATCTTCTTAGACGGTAGAGGTCAGCGCGCAATTCTCGGCTAACCCACTAAACCTGAATATGATACAGGTTGTAGCCGGTGCTGCACGGAAGAGTCGGTTCACCTGACTCAAGAATAAAAATGGGCGGTTTTGTAATAACTGCCCCGCGGGGCCGTCTTTAGTTGTGAAAGAGAAGTTGTGAAAGAGAGCACCTGGAGGCGTACCCTGCAAAGCGCACTGGCAGAGGAACGGGCAATCGCGATTCCGAGCGAATTCGAGCGGGTTTTCCGGGCGTACCACGGACTAGTGTTCCGCACGGCGTACCGGATCGCGGGCAACGCCGCGGATGCCGAGGACGTGTCGCAGACCGTGTTTCTGCGGTTGTTCCGGCGGAGTGCGGGCTCGGAAGTGCTGGAAAATGAGGAAAGTTATCTGCGGCGGGCGGCCATCAACGCGGCCCTGGACGTGATTCGATCGCGGCAAAGCGATCGCACGGTGGAACTCGCGGACATGCCTGCAGAACCGGCACGCGAGGATACCGGCGATCTGAGGCGGGCGCTGGGAAGGGCGCTCGCACAACTCAAGCCTCGGCCGGCGGAAATTTTTGCGCTGCGATTTCTTGAGGGCTTCAGCAATCTGCAGATTGCGCGGATGCTGGGCATTTCACAGGTGCGGGTCGCGGTGATTGTGCACCGCACCCGGCTACAGCTTCGCAAGGAACTGAGCGCGTAGCAATCGACCGAAACGAACGACTCGCATAGGAGACAGGCCATGAAAAACGAAGAATTTGAACGCTTGCTGTCGGATATTCGAAATGAACAGGTGGACGATCAAGTAGTCTCGCAAGCGGGCGAGCGAGTCTTGAAATCGATTGCTGGTGCCGCGCCGACAGCGGACCTGAGCGGGCACACGCTGCGCGGGTGCGAGGATTTTCAGGCGCTGATTCCGGGATATCTGGAGAAAACAATCGCCCCGGCGCGGGCCATGCTGTTTGAGGATCACGTGCATGCTTGTGTCGCGTGCCGGCATGCGCTGGAGGGCGCGCGAGATGGAGCGCCGCAGAGAGTTTTGCGGCTGGAAACGCGGGGTCGCCGTTCGACCTCGAATGCAACCTCCGGTGCGACGCCCTGGCGGTGGGCGATGGGCGCGGCTGCGGTGTTTGTTGCCGCCATCGGAGTGGTTGGGTTCGGCAACGGGATGCTTCCGGGGCAACATGTGGTTCGCGCGTCCGTGCAGACGGTGGACGGTTCGCTCTACACCGGATCGGGCGCGGAGATGCGGGTGATTCCTGCGGGCTACGAAATCCGGAACGGGGACGAGGTCCGCACTGCCAAGGGATCGACGGCGGTGGTGCGACTGCTTGACGGGTCACTGGTTGAGATGGGAGAGCGCTCTGATCTCTCGGTATCGCGCGCGTGGCGGGGCACGACGATTCATCTGGATGGCGGCCGCGTGATCGTGCAGGCGGCGAAGCAACGGTCCGGGCGCTTGTATGTCGCGACCGAGGATGGATTGGTCTCGGTGAAAGGTACGATTTTTTCGGTGAATCACGGGACCAAAGGCTCGCGCGTGGCCGTCATTGAAGGCGTGGTGCGGGTCGACTACGGCGACCGCACGACCGATCTGACGGCAGGGCAGGAAGCGACGTCGAGCGCCAGCGTGTCGCAGGTTCCGATCCAGAATGAAATCGCGTGGAGCAAGAACTCGGCGAAATATCTGGCGTTGCTGGGCGACTTCGCGATACTGCAGAAACAGTTTGCGGCGATTCCTGGGCCGGGGCTGCGTTACAGCTCCGATCTTCTGGCGTATGTTCCGGAGCACACCGTGGTGTATGCGGCAATTCCAAACTTGACGAACACTTTAGGAGAAGCCGGCCGGCTGTTCGAAGACCGGCTGAAACAGAGTCCGGCGTTGCGCAACTGGTGGAAGCAACAGCAGGTAGGAAAAGGACCCAAGCTGGAAGACATGCTGAACCAGATGAAGACGTTCAACAGCTACCTGGGAGATGAGATCGTGTTTGCCGTGGAGAAGGACGGCACGAATTATTCGGCGCCGGTGATCCTGGCGAAAGTGAAGCAGGGCGGGCTGGAAACCTTCTTGCACACGCAGGCTGCGCTGCAGACGGTGCCGAATCCGTTCACGGCGACGCCTGCGCCTGGACGGCCTTTGATGGTTCACATCAGTGGGGATCTGTTGATCGCGAGTCCGGATCTGGGGCAACTGCAGAAGGCGACAGCTCGTGCGCAGCAATATACGCAAACCCAGACCGCCAGTGCTTTTGCCGAAACGCCGTTCTACCAGCAGATTGCCCGGTCCTACCAGCAGGGGGCGGAATGGCTTTTGTGCGCGGACATGGAACAAATTGTCGCGCAGCACGTATCCACTGATAGCAAGAATCACGAACTGCCGCCGGGGATCGCGGATGTTCGGTACCTGACGATGGAGCACCGGGAGGTTGGCGGCAAGACTGAGAGTCATGCCGATTTGAAGTTCGCTTCGGAGCGGAGCGGCGTGGCATCGTGGCTGGCGGCACCGGCTTCAATGGGGTCCCTGGATTTCGTTTCACCCGATGCCAGCATGGTGACATCGGCGGTGATCAAGAATCCGAGAAGCATCATGGAAGAGATTTTCAAGATGATCGGCAGCAGCAACACAAACTTCGCGCAGAATCTGTCGGAGTTCGAAACCAAGACTGGGCTGAATGTGCTGAACGACATTGCGGCGCCACTCGGAGGCGAAGTGACCATGGCGTTCGACGGACCGATGATTCCGACGCCGCGCTGGAAGCTGATTTTCGAAGTGTACGATCCGGCGACGTTGCAGGCGACGATTGCGAAGCTGGTGGACAGTTTCAATCGCGAGGGCAATACGGCCGGTCATGCGGTGCAGTTAACGACGCGGCAGGTGGGATCGCGGACTTATTACGTGATCAGCAGCCCGAAGCAGCCGAATTCCGAGGTCGACTACACGTTTGTCGATAACTATCTGGTGGCCGCACCGGATATCGCTACGATCTCGCGGGCGATTCAATCGCGCGAGGCGGGATATACGCTGGCGCACTCGTCAGGCTTCCAGGCGCTGTTGCCGAGTGATGGATACACGAATTTTTCGGCGATCTTCTATCACAACATCGGGCCGGTAGTGGGGCCACTGGCCGCACAACTGAAAGCCAGCGGGGCGCTCAATCGGCAGCAGCAGCAATCGGTAGACGCGCTCACGGCAAACTCCGCACCGGGTTTGATTTATGCCTATGGCGAGCCTGACCAGATTGTCGTGGCGACCAACACCGGGTTCATGGGATTTGATCTGGGCACTCTTTTGACGATGGGCGATAATGGGCCGTTCCTGCCTCAGATGTTTCTGGGCGGGGCAGTGAACCACGCGACTCCTCCAACTCAGTGAGCACGACGACACAACTCGGAGCAACCGCCGGCGCAAGTGAACAGACGCCGGCGGTTGCTCCGCTTGTGCCTCTGATTGAAATGCAGGGTCTTTCGGTTCGATTTGGCAACCGGGATATCTTGTGCGGCCTTACGGCTTCCTTGCGCGGGCGATCAATCGGTCTGCTGGGGCCAAACGGCGCGGGCAAATCCACGCTGATCAATACCCTTCTCGGTTTCTACAAATCCACTGCGGGCTCAGCGCGGGTGTTTGGCTATGACGTCGGAACGGAAATCAGAAAAATTCGCGGGCTGGTGGGCTACATGCCAGAGAACGACGCGTTCATCTCGAAGATGAGCGCGGTGTCGTTTGTGCAGATGATGGGCGAACTCTCGGGCTTGCCGCCGGACATGGCCCTGGAGCGGGCGCACGAGGCGCTGTTCTACGTGGGATTGGCGGAGGCGCGCTATCGCAAACTGGGCACTTATTCGCTGGGGATGAAACAACTGGCGAAATTGGCGCAGGCGATTGTGCACGGGCCGAAGCTGCTCATCCTCGACGAGCCCACGAACGGGCTCGACCCTTCGGCGCGGCAGCGGATGATCCGGATGATTCGCGACATTCGCGATGGAAAGGAGATGCGGATTGTGCTGTGTTCGCACTTGCTGCGCGATGTAGAAGACACGTGCGACGAAGTTCTGATCCTGAAGGCGGGGCGGATCGCTCATTATTCGAATCTGGATGAAGAGCGCCGGGCGAACAAACGATTCCTGGAACTAGAAACGTATGGCGCGAATGGCGACTTCACGGAAGCGATTGAGAAACTCGGCTGCGAGTGTGCGGTAACGGCGAATCGCATGAAGATGGTGCTGGCCGATGGAGTTGAGACGCGCGACATTTTCCGTCTGGCCGCGGAACGGCAGGTTCGCATCCGGCGGATGAATTTTCGACGGGACACACTCGAGGATATTTTTCTGAAGGCCATGGAAGGTTAATAGTAGCGCGTTGCCACGCAAGATTTGATCCCGTGGAAGAGGAGCACAGATGGCGGTTTACCGGCGTAACTACAAACCGTATTCGGGAAGGCTGACGGCGGAGTGGTCGCGGTGCTTTGTGCTTTTTCGATACTCCAGAAAAAATCTCTTCCGATCAAAGTTTCTGACTGGGTTGTTTGTGGTGTGTTTTTTCTACCCGCTTGTGTGCCTGATCATGATCTACTTGGCGCACAGCGCGAGCTTTCT
This sequence comes from Binatus sp. (SeqCode), assembly GCA_035482825.1. Lineage (GTDB taxonomy): Bacteria > Acidobacteriota > Terriglobia > Terriglobales > Acidobacteriaceae > Sulfotelmatobacter. Next base: position 10,992 of record DATHQJ010000196.1, read on the forward strand.
GGCGGAGCTGGGTATACCCAGCCAGATTCTCTCCATCGACAACAAATTCTTTTTCAACTTCATGAGTGCGCAGGGAGTGTTTGCGTTTCTGTTGACGGCCTTTGCCGGACCGGGATTGATTTCACCGGATCTCGCCAATGGGGCGCTGCCGCTGTATTTCTGCCGGCCGTTTTCGCGATCAGAGTACGTACTCGGTAAAGCGTCGGTGCTGGCAATTCTACTTTCGCAAATTACCTGGGTGCCGGGATTGATTTTGTTCGCGATGCAGGCCAGTCTCGCGGGTGCGAGTTGGACATGGAACCATCTGTGGATTGCGGGCAGCCTGGTGATTTCGTCGCTGCTCTGGATTGCATTTCTGTCACTACTCGCGATGGCGCTCTCAGCGTGGGTGAAATGGAGAATTGTGGCGGGCGCAATGCTGCTGGGCGTGATGTTTTTTGGAGCCGGATTCGCAACCGCGGTAAACGCGGTTCTGCGCACTGAGTCGGGCCATTTTTTCAACGTTGCCTACCTGATGGGGACGGTGTGGAATGCGCTGTTCCAGGTTGACACAGAGCACGCGATTCCAGTCGCGGACGCGTGGATCGCTCTGCTCGTCTACTGCACCGTCTGTCTCGGACTGCTTATGCGCAAGGTGCGGGCCTACGAGGTGGTGCGGTGAGCGATCGCATTGTTTTCGAGGATGTGTCGAAGTTCTACGGTGAGATTCTGGGCGTGAACCGGGTGAATCTGTCGATCCCGCCGGGGATTACGAGCCTGGTCGGTCCGAACGGCTCGGGCAAAACTACGCTGATGAATTTGATGACGGGGCTGGTGAGGCCGACCCGCGGGCGGGTTGAGATACTCGGGTGCCCGACCGACGATCCCGAACGCTTGTTTACGATGCTGGGATACAGCACGCAATTCGATGCGTTTCCGAAAGGCCTGACGGGATTTCAGTTTATCTATTCTTACCTGCGGCTGTCGGGCAGGGACGCTCAAAGCGCCGAACAAATGGCGGGGTGTGTAATTGAGCGGGTGAACCTGGTCGATGCTGCCAAGAGAAACATTGCGAGCTATAGCAAGGGGATGCGGCAGCGCATCCGGCTGGCGCAGGCGCTGGCGCACGATCCGAGAGTGCTGGTACTGGATGAACCGCTGAACGGGTTGGATCCGCTGGCCCGATCGGAGATGATCGCACTGTTCCGTGCCACGGCGGCGCAAGGCTGTTACGTGATCATTTCCAGCCACATCCTGCATGAAGTCGACGTTATTTCCGATCAGGTCATTTTGTTGAGCAACGGCTACGTCGTGGCCGAGGGGCAGATCGCTACGGTTCGCGGAGAGATTCAGGAGCATCCAACGCAGATTTTGATTCGCTGCACGCGACCGCGCGCATTGGCCGCGAAAATGTTGGAGGAAGAAATCGCGATCGACATTTCCATTCACAAGGACGAGCGGGGATTGCTGCTGAAGACGCGGGATGCGGACCGGTTCTATCTCGCGTTGAATCAACTGGCTTTAGATGGGAATGGGAATGGCAACGGGATCGACATAGAATCGATCGCCCCGGCGGATGATGACGTGCTTTCGGTTTACGAGTATCTGATCGGGAACGAAGAGGCGGTGCGATGAAGAGCTCTGCTACGAAAGTCTGGTGGGCGCAGATCAAGGCGGTGGTCCGACTGGAGATGAGGAAGACTTTCTTCGCACGGCGCGGCCTTTGGATTTACGTGCTAGCCGCGTTGCCGGTCCTGCTGTTCGTCGCATACGCGCTGGCCCAATCCAGCTTTCAGCATCGGACCGCAGACATCGCCCGGCAGGGCGAGAAGCGGCTGACCTATCAGGATCTTTTGGCGGTTAAACCGGACATGACGCGGGAGGAACTGGTTGGAATCCTGGGAAAGCCTCCGGAAGTTTTTCATTGGACGGAACATCGTAATGAAAATCGAAAGGAAAATCGGAGCCGCGAAGAAAGGCCGGAACGAAACGAGGAAGGCGAACCCGCTGCTGCGGTTTTTCACGAGGACTACCATTACGCCGATGGATTGAATGATTTGTATGTGGGCCTGGCGGACGGCAAGGTCGTGAGCATCAATATTCGCGAAGGCAGCAATGCGGGGCAGGATTCGATCATGTTCGCCGGCGTGTTCCAATTCTTTTTTCTGCGTCTGGCGATCTTTTTCGGATGTCTGGGAATTTTCATGAATCTGTTTCGCGGCGAGATCCTCGACCGGAGCCTGCACTTTTATTTTCTGGCGCCGATACGGCGCGATGTCCTGATGGTGGGAAAGTTTCTTGCCGGGCTGCTGGCTACTTGTACGATTTTCGTAACCAGCGAGTTGCTGCAAACGATTGCGTTTTTGTGGCACTTCCCTCCGAGTGTGCGGGAGGTTTACCTGTACCACAATCATGGCCTTGAACATGCTGCGATTTATCTGGGAGTAACCGTACTCGCCTGCGTGGGCTACGGAGCATTCTTTCTGGTGGCGGGAATGATGTTCCGGAATCCGATCCTGCCGGCGGCGGCGATCTTGATCTGGGAAGCGATCAATCCGTTCCTGCCGGGGATTCTGAAGCAATTCAGCGTCATCTATTACCTCAAGTCGTTGTGCCCGGTGGATATTCCGAGTGCACCGGGGACGCCGGCGGTGCTGGCGTTGCTGATTTCTAATTCCGACCCGGTATCGGCGCCGGTCGCGGTGTTGGGCATCCTGATCGTCGCGATGATCGCGCTGTATGCCTCGAGCGTGCAGGTGCGGCGGATGGAAATTAACTACACCACCGAATAAACCGCCGCGGATCACGAGCCGGTGTAGAGCTGCAACGGTGCCCAATAAAAAGGATTGTGAAACTGGCTGCCGCGAAGCAGGGAAAGCTTGGCGGCGCGCAGAGCCGCATCCGGAGTGGCCCCCTTCTCCAGTTCGTCATAGAAACGATCCATAAGCTGTTCGGTGGATGCATCGGTCACGTCCCAGAGTCCGGCGATCACGTTGTGAGATCCAGCGCGCAGAAAAGCCCAGGCAAGTCCGACGAGGCCCTCGCCGGAATAGGCGCGTTCACCGGCGCTATAACATGCGGAGATGGTCACCAGATCGGCACGCAAAGGGTGCTGAACACTGTTCTGAACTATATCGCGGGCGTAGAGCTTGAACGAGTCCGCTTCGGCTGCGCTTTTCGAGAGCACGATCGCCGAGTCGAGCGGACTGAGACGGCTGGCGGTGCCGTGCGCGACAAAATGAATGTAGGAAAATTTTTCCGGATTGCCCGCGAGATACGCTGCCGGAGTGGCCTGCGTACGATCATAAATCTGTTCCTGGGTTGCGGGAAAATGCTTGGCGACGTTTGCCATCTGCTGGCCGGCTCGCGGGAGTTCAGGATATTCCTTGCTGGGAGCAACGCTGTCGCCGATGAGCAGCAGTCGGCCCGAACGCTTTGTTTCACGAGCATTCGCACGATTGAAAGATGCAGCCAGGACGCGCAGTGAACTGGCGTTCGTGAGGTCGGCATCTTCGATCCAATAGTGGGGTTTCGGGCCATCGACGATCAACGTTTCGAAATTCAGGTTGTTCAGGCTGCCGTCGGGGATGATGAAAACCTTCGCGTCTTTCGCCAGCAGGGACTTGGCAGGAGCGATGAGCGTCCGGTAGAGCGCGCGGCCATCTTCTTCGCTGGATGCGAGAACGTCTTGCGGGCCTTTGAGGGCGGTGCGATAGCGCTGCACCATCGACTCGATGTCCGCACCGGGAGGCAACGGGAACAGGCTGGTTTTCTGCGGCATGATCGCCCAGAGATAGGACTGCTTCTCGCCCAGCCAGTAAAAAAGAAGCGTGCCCTTGGCCCGGCGGGAAATTTCGTGGGGATTGAGGGCAGGAGGCGCGGCGTGACCGCTCGCACCCTTCGAGAGTAAGCCCAGCCCCTCGGAAAGCGTTCGAGCGCGACTGTAGTCGGACCAGCGGAGGGCGTCGTCTGGCTTGCCGCGGGCCACGAGGAAGTGGACATAGTCGTCATAGATGTGGGCTGCGTTGGTCAGGAACGAAAGCTGAAAGTCCTCGTGGCGAACGGTAGCTCGGGCTGATTCGAACGTAGTGAGCGCCGCGCGGTATTCGCGATCGGCTGCGTCCACTTGCTGCTCATCTTCAT
>DATHQJ010000197.1:0-11666 GCA_035482825.1 Binatus sp. (SeqCode)
CTGCGGAACCTTGGCGACGCGGATCATGATTCCATTGGCATCGAGTACCACGGCGAAGCCGTCATCCTTGACGAAACGAAGTCCCAACACGCCCTCGTAGAAGGCCCGCGCCTTCTCGGAATCTTTGGTGGGAACAAAAGCAACGATGTTCGTAGAACCCAGCACGGAAGCGCTCCTGCAATCGCCTAGTTCGTCAATCCGACACCGATCGTCATTCTCCCTCGGGCGGAAGGTCGAAGTTCACCAGGTCGCCGCGGAATCCCTGCGTTTTCCAGGCTCCAAAGGCAATACCGACAACCATCCAGATGCCGCCAACGATCCAGGCTTTCCAACTCAAATTTTTCCAGAGAAAAAAGCAAATTGTAAACCCGGCCAACGGGGGCGCCCATACGGCAAGGATGGCCAATGCCGTACCCGCCGCGGCTAGTACGGTCCAATTCGAATTCGGCCAGAGGACCAGAGCGATAACCAGTGCTGTGAGCAGCAGGGGCGGCCACGGATTGTTCTTGCGCTCGCGAACGTAATACCGAACAAACGCTGCCAGATTCACCCCCATGAAGGCGATGAGTGCTCCAAAGTTGAGCATCTCGGCCCCCAGCCCGTAGCTGAACAGACCGAAGCTCACCAGCAATGCCCCGACCAGAGCGATGCCCCCGACGAAGAGAACATTATTGCGCGGAACATGCCGCTTCGAATCAACCTTTCCGAAGAACGACTGGGGCAATGCCTTGCTGCGTCCCATACCGTAGAGCAGACGGGCCGCGCCAATCTGCGCCCCCATTCCGGAGCCAAAGTTGGCCACCAACAGGGTGAAGCCGAGGATCGCGAACATAGGCTTCCATGCGCGACCTGCGACAAACGTAAAGGCTGTGTCGCTGTTCGGAAAGGGTTGGGTGGCAGGCCAAATCAATTGCGCGGCATAGACTTCAAGGGCGGAAAGTATCCCGATAACAAAACACGTGAGCACGGTGGCCAGGAGGATGTTGCGCCGTGGATTCTCGGCTTCTTCCGAGAGCGTAGAAATGCCGTCGAATCCGATGTAGCTCAGCACTGCGATCGACGTCGCCCCCAAAACAGCTTTCGTATTCCAAAGCTGTGGATCGTAAAAGGGACGAGTAAAAAACGAAGCGCCATCGTGGGGGTGACCTGTGATGTAGCGAATGGCAACCATGAAGAAAATCGCCACCACCGCACCCATTCCAGCCGCAAGCAGGGTGTTGACGCGGGCTGAAGTCTTAATGCCCTGAAGATTCAGGAATGTGAATACCGCTCCAAAAAATACAGCCCAACCCCAGTAAGGAATCCCGGGTGCGAAAACAAAAGCCTGCTGGCTGCACCAGATGATACAGATCATCGGGTTGAGGATGTAGTCCATCACCATGCTCCAACCCGTGACATAGCCGAGCGCCGGGTTGATCTCCTGCCCCACATAAGTAAACGCGGAGCCCGCACTGGGATAGGCCCGAGCCATGCGACCGTAGCTGAAAGCGGTAAACAACATGGCCACCATGGCGATGAGGAGAGTAGTGACGACGTGTCCGTGGCCGCTGTCGCTGAGCACGCCAAACACCGACATAGGCGCCACGGGCTGAATCACAATGATGCCGTAGAGGATCAGATCCCAAAGCGTGAGCGTGCGGCGCAGGCGCGGGGCGGAGGAGGAAGCTGCCGAGGTTTCCATGAGTCCGGCTATTGAATTACGGCGAGGGCAAATATGTCAATATTAAAACGATTCTCTAGCGCGAACGTCTGTCCCTTTCTGCATAACGGCGCTGGGAATCATTTCTGGCCGTAGTCGAACCAGTATCCGCGCTGCTCGTTGCCGGACATGTGGCGCGTGTTGTACTCGAGCAGATAGTTCACATGCGCGTCGTCGAGTGGGAACGACTTCCTCGGGCCATAGGGATAATCGCCCATACGAAGGAACGGGAGCGGCGCCACGTAGTTGCCTTCGGCGGCGTAGAAGTCCATATCTTTTTCGTAACCGTTAGCGGCGAAGAAATAGTCGCGGACCCATCCCTGGGGGAGCGGGGGGAGATTCGACGGATCGAAGTCTAAGCGAACCTCGTCGCCTGAGCCGAATACGGCGAGTTTGTCGTCGGTTGCAGCGAGCAAGGGCAGCACGTCGCCGTAGCGGGTGTAGGTTCCGGCGGGTCGAGTGTAGGGACCGGTGGCGCTGACTTCTTCGTAGATGTAGTGCACGTTGCCCGGGGGTGTGCCCTCGATCTTCAGCGGGTAGCCGTGATAGCTGAGATCGGCTCGGACCAAGGGAACAGGCGTCAGGCGCGGACTTTGGGCTTGGTCGCGCGCGTTCTGTTTTGTGCGGTCGATCAAAATGTTGTTCCAATAAACCTGCAGGTTCGTGGTGACGCGAATCTTCTTTGTCCCGAGGGGCAGCTTGCCGGTGAGATCGGCGGTCATGGTGCGCGGACCGCCGGCGGGGAAACCCATGTCGTCGATGACGCGCAGCCACTGGCCGTTTGCGCCCCCCTTATCTGCATCTCCCACCAGCGCTTCGACGTAAGGAGAAATTGCCTGCACCCCGGCTTGCGACGCGGCGTACATGCTGTTGGCCGAAAAATATTCCACTTCGCCGTGCAGAAGCAGCCACAGCGGGCCGCCGTGGTAAGCCTCGCCCAGATCGAGCGTGAGGCTGTGCGGCTGGGCGAAGCCTTGAAATTGTGTGAGCGCAAAATCGCCGAAGTAACGATGGGCCAGTAGATCGGGAAGAACGTTGTGGCCATGTTCGTCCCACGCGGCAGCGGGAGGCTTGGCGTCGCGGCTGACGACCACCTTGAACTCGGGATACGGCGGGTTCGACGCGAAATATTCGTTGGGATAAACGTCGACGTCCACCGGATGATCAACGGCCAGCAGGCGCACCTGATCGAGATAGACAGCTTCTTCGAGCGGCTCCATGAAACGGAAGCTGAGAATCGTCGTTGGCCGTTGGTGGTTGGTGGTTGGCAAAATCTTCTGTGGGTGCTCCATTTCTCCCTGGTTTTGGGAGAAGTGGGGATTTTGACTTTGACTCCGATCTTCCTGCTCGCGAATCATGCCGCGGTCAATCTTGATCCACTCCACGGGACGTGGAATGTCGCGCTGTCCCGGCCCGACCCAGTGGCCGACCACGCCCGCGCCCAGCATATCGGCGACGAACTCGTAGCGCTCACCGTTCCAGACAAAAAGCGTAGGGCAGGAACTGCCCCGGCGATCGATCTCGAGGAAGCTCTGCTGCTTGTCGCCTGCGACATTGATTTCGTCCTGCAAGACGCCGGTCGGCCACAGCATTCGCACGATGTCGGCTTCTTTGGCATCGCCCAGGCCGACCACGATGTCGGTGGAGTTCTGGCCGAGATATCCGTTCGAGCCGTAGATCTCAAACTTCTGCCGGTTACCGCCCGCGAAAACTTCCACTTTGGTGCCGATGGCGGACTTGTTGTCGTTCAGTCCCTTGAGCGAAAGCCGCAGCCAGTGATTCTGGTTGCCGCCCTCGTTGCGCAGCAGCACCGCAGGCCCATGATTCTGCGTGATGAGCAGGTCGGTGGCGCCGTCACCGTCGTAGTCGCCGGTGATGATGGCGCGCGGATCATTGAGCTGAATCTTGTCGAGGCCAACGTCGGCGGTGACGTCCTTGAATCCGTCAGGGCCGAGATTGCGGAAAAGTTTAATTTCGCCCCTGCCCTCTTTGGTTTCGCCGACCGCGACCAGGTCGACCCAGCCATCGTTGTCATAGTCGATGGCGGCGACGCCCCACGCATGTATCCAATTCAATGCTGGCAGTTTCGCCGGCTCAAACGTTCCGTGATTGTTGCGCCACAAAGTTAACGCCGGCTCGCTCGAGTGCGTGAATGCAAAGTCGATCCAACCATCATGATCAAAATCGAGTGCCGCCACTCCGAACGTGAGATTTGGAACTGCCGCTGACCACGGGTGTTGTGGTTTGAATTGCCCCTCCCGTCGGTTTTCAAAAATTGTAGGTGATTTCCCACTCGCCACAAGAAGATCGACCGCGCGATCATTGTTGTAGTCAGAAGCGATGGCAGCGACGGCGGAAGCTGTTGCAGATAAGCCGGTTTGCGCAGTTACATCAGTGAAGGTCCCGTCCCCATTATTTCTCCACATGACATTCTGAGCGGTCGTGCCGGCGACGGTGAAGCCCATGTTTGGAACCTCGAGGTCGTGGTTCTGGCTCAAGCGCGTGATATACAGATCCAAATCGCCATCATGGTCGTAGTCCACGAACGTAAGTCCTAGAACAAGGCCGTTCGTGTTGATGCCCGCAGTCTCCGTTGCATTCTTGAACGTGCCGTTCTTCTCGTTGTGCTCCAGCAAGACGCGCCCGTCGAGTCCGATAACCAAGTCAACAAAACCGTCGTTATCGTAGTCGCCAGTCGTGCAGCCGATCGCACGAAGCGTGGGATCAAGCCCCACCTTACGTGTTACATCCTCGAACTTTCCATTCCCTAGATTGTGATAAAGACCGAGTCCGCCCTCCGGTCCTCCAGCAGGAAGAAAAATGTCCGGATGTCCATCGTTGTCGTAGTCAAGAAAACAGGCACCGGATCCCAGAAATCCGCCCAAGTTCGTGGGCAATGGCGCAATCTCGCCCACGATCCCCGATTCCTTCGTCACATCCACAAACTTGACCTTGATCTGCGCTGGCGCCTTCAACACCGCACTCGCCGATTCCACCGCGCGCGAGTACTGGCCCTGCTCGCCGTACGCCAGGCTCATAGGGGCGCCGAGTTTGTTTTGCGTGATGTACTGGAATTTCTTCAGGTACTCGCGGGCGTGGTCGACGTCGCCGGATTGCTGATAGGCACGCGACAATCCAAACACGGCCGAGGCGTGCAGCGGGTTGAGTTGCAGCGCGTGCTGGAAGGCCTCGATGGCCTGCGGAAACTGCTTGGCCTGCACGTAGGCCGTGCCCAGAAAATACCAGGTGTCGGCATCGTTCGCGTCGATCTCAGTGACGCGTTTGAAATCGTCGATGGCTGCCGCCGCGTCGCCGGTGTTCTTGGCCAGCATGCCGAGGTTGTACCAGGCGTTGGGATTTTTCGGATCCTGCTTGAGCGCGGCTTCGAGCGCGGCTTTGGCTTCGTCCACTTTCTGCAGGTTTAGAAAAGCGATGGCTTCATTCAAGCGCGCGATCGCCAGCTTGGGATCGAGTTCCACCGCCTGCTGAAAAGCCTTCAGACCTTTTTCAAAGAGCTGCTGGTTCATGTAGGCGCAGCCGAGATTATTCTGACGTGCGGACTCGATGGGATTCGCCGCCTTGAGTTGAGCCTGCGGGGGGGGCGAGAACAGGGCAAAAGCGGCCAGGACGATGCCGGCGAGAGCGGCTGAAATTCGGGGAGTCATCACAAGGATTTAACCACAGAGCGGACCTCAGCGGCTTCTAAAGCCCGCGACCCACTTGAAGCTGGAAGGGCAGGACAGAAGTCGTACCCTTCCCGGTTTCGAACTCCTCTTTCAGACGATGGGTGGCCGCTTCCCCGCACCGCATTCTTTCTCGAGCGCGGCGGCGACTGCCAACACTTGTTCTTCTTCCCACGGCCGGCCGACAATCTGCACACCGATGGGCAGTCCTTCGGGAGAGCGCCCGACCGGAACCACTGCTGCGGGATTGCCCAGCAGGTTGAACCATTCGGTATAGCTCCAGGCGTCGAGATAGTTCACCGTCTTGCCTTCAATCTTCCAGCTGCGCTCACCGTGGCGAAACGCCGGAACGGCGGCGGCCGGACATAGAAGGATAGGGTAGTTCCGCATTTGCGCGAGAAACGCGGCGCGGAGATTGTCGCGACGTATCCAGTCGTCGAGAAGTGTCTCCGCCGTGAGAGGCGGCTCCGCGGCGGACATTTCTAGAAATTGTCTCAGAATCGGGCTTAGATCATCCTCGCTAGCTTGAAACATCGGACGGATGAGCATTCCTCCAAACCCGACGAAGAACTTCGTCCACAGCTCGCGCGCTTCTTCAAGGCCTGCGGGACGGAACGGCTCGACCTGGAATCCCGCGTGCCGCAGGGCTTCTGCGGCTGTGCGCACGGCTGTGCGGGTCTCCGGCGTGACCGGCGTGCGCCCGTCGTCTTCGAAATATCCCACTCTCAGCTTTTTTGCTTCTTCCCGGCTTGGCCAGCGCAGCGGTACGGGAGCGGCGCAGGTGTCGCCGTCGTCGGGGCCCTGCATCACTTCGAACAACCGCTTCAGATCGGCGACGGTTCGCGCCATGGGACCGACTACGCCGATCAGCGCAAATGGCCCACCGGACGCGGGATAGTGCCCGGTCGAGGGAATTCGTCCGGGCGTGGGCTTCAAGCCGCAAATGCCGCTGAAATGCGCGGGCACGCGAATCGAGCCGCCACCGTCGCTGCCCAGTCCGCCAGCTGACATTCCTGCGGCGATAGCAGCAGCCTCGCCGCCACTCGATCCGCCGGGCGTGCGCTCGAGATCCCAGGGGCTGTTGGTGCGGCCGTAGAGCAGGTTTTCCGTTTCCCACGCCATCAGGAGTTCGGGAGTGTTGGTAACGCCCAGCACAATTGCGCCGGCATTTTTCAAGCGAGCGACGATCGGCGCATCTTGCGTGGCGACGAATCCGGACCGCAGGCGGGTTCCCGATTCGCAGCGCAACCCGGCAACTTCCAGTGAACTCTTGATGCTGATGGGGACGCCGTGCAGCGGGCCGAGCGCACCGCCCGAGGTTTTTCGATCCGCCACAGCAGTTTCCGCAGCACGCGCCGCGCGCCGGGCGCGTGCGGAGTCGACATGAACGAAAGCATTCAGCTTCGGATCCAGGCGCTCGATCTTCGCGAGATGAGCCTCGACGAGTTCGACCGGAGAAATATCTTTTTTGCGGATGCGTTCCGCCATGGCGACCGCAGAGAAGAAAGTCAGTTCACTCATGGAGTCCTTGCTTGCATGGCGCGATCCAGCGAATTTATTTCATCGGTAGTCAGCCGGCGATAGTCGCCCTTCGCCAGTTTCCCCAGCTGCAGCGGGCCGATCGCTATGCGTACCAACCGGAGCACATCGATTCCCAGCGCCTGCAGCATGCGTCGAATCTGGCGATTCTTGCCTTCGGTCAGGATGATCTCGAGCCAGCAGTTTTTCTGGCCGGAGCGCAAGAGGCGGGCTTCACTCGCGCGCAAGGTTTCGGCGTCGCCGGATTTCTCATCGGACTTCTCGCCAGAACTCGCGCCGGAATTTCCCGCAACATTCACGCCCACGGTCAGCGCACTAACCAATGCTTCGTCCGCAACTCGGGCAATCTGCACGTGATAGGTCTTCGGCAGGTGAGTCTCCGGCGCCGCCACTCGGGCGCCCCATTCTGAATCGTTGGTCAGCAGGAGCAGGCCTTCACTCGCTTTGTCCAGGCGTCCGACGGGAGCAACCCATACCGGGTTGACCCATGCGGAACTATCCCGTGTCGACGCGCCCCTCAAAGAATCCACACCTTTTGCCGCGAAACCTGATCTCTTGAGAAGCGAGTACACCGTCTCGCGACCTTTTTCGTCCGCGACTGTGGTGATCAGGCCGTGCGGTTTGTTCATCATGAGATAAATTTTCTCACCGGCTTCGATCGGACGATCCTCCACTAAGATGCGGTCACGCGTCAGATGGACCGGCGTCTCCGGATCGAATCGAACAACTTCGTTCAGACGCACGCGTCCCGCGCGAATCAGCTGCGCCGCCTGCGAGCGCGAGCAATAACCCAGCTTTGACAGAGCGCGAGACAGGCCAATCCGCCGCGCTGCTTTCTTGGGAATCACCGGTTCATGCTACCAACCATCTCGCGTATTTTCAACAGCTTACGGGTGCCATGGGTGCGTGGGAATGCACGCCGTTTGCACAGTCCGAAAGCAGGATGCAACGGACGTGCAACAGTGTTACATCTTGTAACGAGTTGGACCGCTCAGGCGGTTTTAGGTCGGGGCAGCTTTGACAGCAACTTCGCAATCAACAACGTCTCTGGGTGCGGGAGGAATTCGGGCAGGGTGGGTGTTATTTTCTCGTATAGCTGGTGGTTTAGTAGCTTGATGAGCAGAATAGCTTCGTCTTGAGTCAGCTCTAAGGTCACAACCCCATCAGCTTCGCGCCGAATTTCTGGCGGGTCAATGGCCCGTTCGTCCCATAAGTTTTCAACATGCGAGGGCTGCAAGCGTCAAATCGAGGTAAAACCTGTACCTGTCGGGCTAGGTTTCCGACCAAAGTGTGGGTATGCCCACTTCGAGCAAACTTACCTTGGGGCAAGTTTGGTTAGTCGGCATGTCCCGACTAACCGGCTCAGGAAGTCGGTTTCCAGCCCCGTGCGCTGCCATCTGCGACCGGTACGTCTGACGGCTCGCCCTGTGAGATGTTGAAGTTTGGTATTGGACAGTGAGCGTCATCGAGAGATGTTTCATCAACCATGCTCGCTTGTGTACCACCCTACAAGTCACGGTATCGGCTCTAATGCCAATCTGCTCACGCGGGATGAGGTGAACCACGCGACGACGTACAGCATCAAGAAAACGAAGAAGGCATTCGCCGCGAACGCAAAATGAGGTTCAAAGTCCTGCAAGATGCCCCGTTCAACGACCGCGGCTTTACCGTCGATGATCGAAGAATACGCACCGTGCAGGCCCGAGAATAGGACCCAGCCGAACAAATAGAAGGCCATCGTAATCAATTTGTCCACTCTGGTGGAGCGCTTACGAAGCGCTCTGAGGGTTTGTGCGTCGACGCCACTTCGCAGCTCTCCGCCTTTCCGAACTCGCAAAACCGTAAAGATGGCTGAGAAGAGAACGTAAGCACCGAGCACAATTAGCCCAATGAATAGCAGCCTTTCCAACGAAGAAAGGTACGGCCAGACTTCCCAAATAGGCGTCGGGCTACTTGGATCGAACATGGCAAGTCCTTGCTAAGGACTCGACTCTGCAACAGATTTCCCGTGCATCATGCTAACTGAAGTTGTAACAACGAAGCACGTCGGACTAGACTCGGCCCTTGGATTTCGGTTCTATCCCTCAAGCCCCGCTGCGGTTCCCAGAGATCGAGTTCGTTTGGAGCTAAAGTCTGTGGGCTTGGCGCGTGAGCCGAGGTCTTCTCGTGCACAATCGAGCAGCGCTTGGTAGGATGTTGATCGCCGAATCAACCAAGGAGTGCCCGTGGCTCACCAACATCCTCCCCGCTTCTTGAAGATTGTGGACGACGCGAAGACCCGCATCCGTGAAACTAACGTCGGCGAAGTCAAGGCCAGGATGGATCGCGGCGAAAAGTTTCTACTCGTCGATGTGCGCGAAGAGAGCGAGTTCGCCAAAGATCATCTGCCGGGCGCTATCCATTTGGGCAAAGGCATCATTGAGCGCGACATCGAGGCGCGCGTGCCTGCGTTGAATACCGAACTGGTGCTCTATTGTGGCGGCGGCTTCCGGTCGGCGCTGGCGGCAGACAATCTGCAGAAGATGGGCTATACGAACGTGATCTCCATGGACGGAGGCATCCGCGACTGGCGGGAGAAGGGATATCCGCTGACCAAGGAGTAAACCGGTTCCCAGTTCTCATTTATGAACGCTCGTATCTTCTTCTGGTCGCTGACCTCGGCACTCGCCGGATTTCTTTTCGGTTTCGACACTGTCGTTATTTCCGGCGCCGAAAAAACAATTCAGACGCTTTGGGGACTGACTCCGGGACTGCATGGCATTGCCATGGCATCGGCGCTATACGGCACCGTGGTCGGGGCCCTGCTCGGGGGTTGGCCCGCTGACCGGTTCGGACGCAAAGCCACGCTGCTGTGGATCGGTGTTCTTTATTTCATCGGCGCGGTGGGCTCGGGCTCGGCCCCAAACGTAGCCACATTTATTGTGGCGCGCGTCATCGGGGGGTTGGGCATCGGCATCTCCACCGTGGTTGCCCCTATGTACATTTCCGAGATCGCGCCGCCTAAGTATCGCGGCCGCCTCGCCGGCATGTTCCAGTTCAACATTGTTTTCGGCATCCTGATCGCGTTCGTTTCGAACGCGCTGCTCGCGGGCATCGGCGAGAACGCCTGGCGGTGGATGCTGGGTGTGGCCGCGTTTCCGTCGCTGCTCTACGTTGTCTTCTGCTTCGGTCTTCCTGAAAGTCCACGCTGGCTGCTCAGCAGGAAGGGTGACCGCGAGGCCGGCGTGCAAGTGCTGCAACGAATCGACCCTGACGCCTCGAAAGCCGAAATCGCGGCCGAAGCGGACGCGATTATCGCTGCGTCCTCAAAGCAAGGATCGTCGGGGAATTTCTGGACGAGACGTCTTCAAAAACCAATCCTGCTCGCCATCTTGATTGCGTTTTTCAACCAACTCTCCGGCATCAATGCGATTTTGTACTTCGCCCCACGCATTTTTGAACTGACCGGCCTCGGGGCAAAAGCCGCGCTGCTGCAATCTGTCGGGATCGGCGTCACTAATCTGGTTTTCACTTTCGTCGGCCTCTGGCTGATTGACCGGTTGGGCCGCCGCACGCTTCTCTACATTGGTTCGTTCGGGTACATCACTTCGCTCGGTCTGGTGGCCTGGGCCTTCTTTACGGAGCACTTCTCTATTGTGCCGGCTTGCATCTTCGCCTTCATCGCTGCCCACGCCATCGGTCAGGGAGCAGTGATCTGGGTTTTCATCTCGGAGATATTTCCCAACCGTCATCGCGCAGAAGGTCAGACTCTGGGCAGTTTCACGCACTGGATCTTCGCCGCCCTGCTCACAACTTTTTTCCCGAGGATGGTTACCTCCTTCCCTCCCGGCTACGTCTTTTCTTTTTTCGCCGGCATGATGGTTCTTCAACTCATTTGGGTGAAAACCATGGTTCCGGAGACGAAGGGCGTGCCCCTGGAGCAGATCCAGAAGCAACTGGGAATCGAATAGGAGCGAGGTCTCTGGTGGTCTTTCCCTACTTGGTCTGCGCTGGTTCCTGATAAAGGCCGATCACGTTTCCCGCGGGATCGCCGAACCTTGCCGTAATTTCCGGCGCGTCCACGCCAATAGGCTGCACGATTTTGCCCCCAATTGCGACGACCGCGTCTAAGGTCGCGGCCACACTGTCCACCATGATGTAGAGTACCAGCCCCGGACTGTGCGGAGGCCGGCCAAGAACCCACGCGCCGCCGACTTCTCCGGTGTTGTCGTCAAACGCTGTTGCGCCATCTCCGCGCCGCCGAATGTTCCAGCCGAAGACCTGCTTGTAGAAAGCCGCAGACTGCGCAATGTCCAACGCGGGAATCTCCACGTAGCAAATCTTGCCATTCGCAAGAGTAGGACCCATCCGTTACTCCTTTCGATGCCGCGAGGGTAGGTCGCCAGACGTTCAGAGCGCCCGCGTTTCTCACGGCAACGCGGGCAACGCCATCTTCTGGCGGATCCCTCCGCCCTCGACAATCGTGTAAATGAAATCGGCCGCGACATTGTGCAGAACTTCGGTTTCACCATTCGGCCAGCGAATGCTCACCTCCTGCATCTTGTCATTCGCCGCCAGCCCGAAGTGCAGTCGCAAATCGTTCTGCGAAATGTAACTCGCCCCGCCGCGCACTTCATCGAACTGCACCAGCGTCCCGGCTTTCACCGTCACGCGCGCGCCGATCGCAGCTTTGTTGCTCTTGGTTCCAATCAGCTTGAACAGGACACGGTGATTCGAACTGCTATTGCGATTCATCAGCAGTGACG
>DATHQJ010000198.1:0-7200 GCA_035482825.1 Binatus sp. (SeqCode)
TGGTTGCGACCGATGCAACCGTCATTGTGCTGAAGAATACCGGACACTGGCTCATGGAAGAGAACCCGAAAGAAACCACTGAGGCGTTGGAGAAATTCCTCTGAGTCCTATCGCGATCGCCGGATTCGTGATTGCTGATGTCCTCCTCGGCGCAAATCTTGGCGCAAATCGCTACCCAACTCTTACCACCTCTGGTAGTAGATCGCTTCCGCACGCTAACCTCGTTTTCTGAGTCCAGCAGCGCCTGGGCCGTGAAAATTCCAAGCGCGGTCCCTAGAGTTCTAATTATTCTCAGTTGCGAGAAAAAGGAAAGACTTGTTCCGACGTTTGCTCCTTGTTGTCCTGTCAGTCGGCCTGCTGGCGAACGTGCTGCAAGCGCAGAATCCGAGAGGCTCCCTCCGCGGGACGGTGCAGGACCCGACCGGGGCGCGCATTCCTTCGGCCAAAGTCGTGGCGCAGTCGACCGATTCCTCAATGCGGCGCGAGGCGGTGAGCGAGGACCGCGGCGAGTTTCGGCTGGACGACCTGCTCCCCGGCGCATACCGCATCACGGTCAGCGCGCCCGGATTCGCGTCCGCCGAGGCGGATGTTTCCATCGCGGTCGGTACGGTGCGCGAAGTGACGGTCACGTTGAAGCCGACGGCTTCGGCGGAAACCGTTTCGGTGCAATTGCAAAGTTCGTCCATCACGACACAACCGATTGACCTGGTCAACGTGGTGCATCAGGGAGTGGTCAGCCGCCAGGATTTAGAGACGCTGCCGCTGGCCGCCCGCAGCTTCGCCAACGTCGCTTATCTCGCTCCGGGAACCGAACCGGTGGAACCCTCCGATCCGACCAAGGCCCGCATCACCGCGGTGTCGACGGGCGGAAGTTCGGGATTGAACAACGACCTCTCGGTCGACGGTGGCGACAATTCCGACGACTGGATCGGCGGATTCCTGCAGAATTTGTCGCCGGAAACGATTCAGGAATTTGCCGTGCGCACCGCCAACGAAGACGCCGACACCGGCGCTACAACCGCGGGCTCGGTGGTGATCACCACCAAGCGCGGCACCAATGAATGGCACGGCAGCGGGTCTTTCTATGATCGCGCTGCCGCACTCGATGCGCGCTTTCCGATTGAGAATCCCGCGCCCAATCCCAAGCAGCCGTTCTCGCGCCAGAATTATGTCGGAACGCTGGGCGGCCCGATCGTGCATGACAAAGCCTGGTTCTTCACCTCGTTCGAGCACGTGCACGAAAATGCCAGCACCGTCTACAGTCCCAACAGCGTCGCGCAGTTCGAAGCCCTGTCGCAGATTGCCGCGGACGGTTTGATTCCCGGTGTGCCGTCCATCGCGATTCCGCCGAACGTGCCGATTCCATTTCGCGATTACATCGGTTCGTTGCGATTCGACTGGGCGCAGTCGATGAACTCACAGTGGTTTCTGCGCACTTCCGAAGACAGCTACCTGACGCACAATGCTCTGGTGGCGCAGGGTGCGCTGCCCTCAACCGGTCTCACCACACACAACAATTACTGGAACAGCGCCCTGAGTAACACTTATACTTTCAGCTCGACGTGGCTGGGCACGTTCGTGTTCGATGCCAGCCTGTTGCATCTCACGCAGACGCGCAACTCCGCGTTGGGCTTCGCGTTGGCCTTTCCGTTCAGTTCCACCGCGCTGACGGTTTCCGGTTTCGAAACTTACGGCGATAATCAGTTCGCCACACCCATCACGCTGTTTCCGTCGCAGCGCGATCAGCAGAAATATCAGTTTCGCTACGACCTCGGCCACGCGTCCCGCGACCACTCGTTTAAGCTTGGAGTGAACTTCATTCACGAGCCCGTGCTGGCCGGCGCGTTCCCGGGAAATCAGGAGACCCTCTACAAATTTCCCAACGATCCCACGTTTTATGCGGAGAATTCCACGAATCTGGCGCAGTTCCCCATCGACTACGCGAATGGAGCTTCGCCTACTCTCGCACGAGACGGCAGTTTTTCGCAGAGTGTGCAGCGTTTGAGTTTATACGCGCAGGATTCGTGGCGGCTCTCGCGCCATCTCACCCTCAACTATGGGCTGCGCTGGCAAAGGACTTTCGGGCTATTCAACGCCTCCGGACGCAACCAGACTTTCAATCCGTCATTTTCGTTGTTGCCTTCGCTTGGACTTCCAGAGCGAGCGCCACACGACGACCTCAAGCAGTTCGGACCACGCCTGGGACTTGCCTATGCGCCGGGCAACAGCGGGCACACAGTGATCCGGACCGGTTTCGGACTTTTCTACAATGACCTCGCGCAGAACGGCTGGGCTGCCGCGTTGCAGGCGGTGAACGGAGGGCCGAACCCTCCGACCGCGCTGATCGATCCAAATTACAAAACCCCTTACGCACTGCATGCCACCGGCGGTCTACAGCACGCGTTCAACTCGAACTGGACCGCGAGCGCCGACTACACCCACGAGGAAGGCAATCATTCCTACCGGGCGTATTCGTTCGCTTCGCCAGTTGCGGCCACGGTCTTCCGCTCCGACAATCGGTCCAGCTACAACGCCCTGATGCTGCACTTGCAGGGCAACGTGTCGAAGCGCTTCAACCTGGTCGCGAATTACACGTTCTCCAAGGCGCAAACCTGGGGATGCGTGCTGGGCGAACTATTTGATTATGTCAACGGAGTCTGCAATCCGCTGAACCCGTTCGGGCCGGGCGACTACGGGCCTTCGGGCGAAGATGTTCGGCACCGGTTCGTGCTGGCGGGCACTGTACAAGTCCGGGGCGGATTTGAACTGAGTACCATGTTTCAGGCCGAGTCCGCACGGCCATTTACCATTACGACCGCCGACAACAGCCAGCGCATCTCCGTCAACGGCGCGCCCACGGCGCTCGACGCCTTCCGCGGCACGCCCTACATTCAGATGGATCTGCGAGTCACGCGCCCGTTCAAGTTCGGCAAGCACGGGGACGCGCGCTGGGAAATTTTACCCTTCGCTGAATTCTTTAACGTCTTCAACCGCAACAATCCCGGAGCAAACTACGTCGCAAACATCGCAGCCCTGCCGCTGCTTCCGAGCGACATCGCGTCCGGCAACGCCACCACTATCTGCCTCGACCCCACCTGCAGCCAGCTGCAGCCCATCACCAGCTTCAAGCAACTGGAAATCCCAGCCGGTGGTCTGGGAGATTTCTTCGGCCCGGGCACCAGCGTGGGAATTCCGTTCGCCGCGCAGTTGGGCGTAAGAGTGAATTTCTAGCCTGAGTGGAAGGAAAAACTCGAAACTTAACCGACTACCGCACTAACCACTCGGTAGCCGTGTGCACGCGCACCAGCAACGGACTGTAGGTGACGGCAAGAACCGCGAGCGTGGCCAGCGCTGCACCCACGCCGCACCACAGGGAGAGTCTCTCAGGCGCTAGCATACGCTGGTCGCGCTGGTCGGGCTGGTCGCTCCATGCAATCAGGCGCGCGACGCGGGCGTTCATGGCTGAGGCCGGACTATGCACCAGCGCGGCGCTCAAGTCGGCGCGAGCGTCGGCGGGACCGAGTCGCGACAGTTTGATCAGCGCGGCGGCCAGATCGAGCGCTTGTCCCGCGCTTGCAACCGCGGCGTCATCGGCGGCCATCTCGATGGCTTCGAGCCAGGCCGCTTCCAAACCAGCCATGCCCGGGAAGGCTACAAACCGCAACAAGAGTTTCTTCAGATTGTCGCGCCGGCGCACGTGCGCCAGTTCATGATTCAATGCGGTCTGCAATTCGTTCCCCGTCAGCAGGAATTCCGCCACGCACGACATGAGCACTCGGGGCCGGACAATTCCAGCCGTAGTCATGGCCGGAACCGCCTGCGAAATCCGCAGCACTGGAACGGGAGAGCACGCGTCAATATCAATATCCACGGGCTGGGCTTCGGTCTCCCAGGTCGCGACGGTGCGGGACGTTCTGCGCAGAGCGACGCCGGCATTCCCTAGGCCGAAAATTCCCAAAGCGGCACCTACCATGCCGAGCGCCAGCGGAATCCCGCCCAGAGGTTCATCGATGGCCCGCGGTTCCAGCAGAACGAAAGATGGGACGGTGAAGGCGGCGGTGATTACGGCTGCCGTGGCCAGTGGGAACATGCGCAGGAGGAACAGCATATCCGCAATTTGGTGCGCGGGGTGGCGCTGGCTCTGCAGCCACACTCTGCGCCAGCAAAGGCACACGGCGAGCGACAGCACACAGTACACCAGAACGAAAACGGAAAGTGAGACCGCGATGCCGCGGGCAGCGAACATTAAACTTTGTCCTTGGGTTTGGATTGGGCGCCCGCACCGGTCCGCACCTCGCGCGTCTCGGCGCGCAACTGGCGGCGCTTGGCCTCGACCACTTCGCTCAGCTCGTCGAGCAGATGCGCATCGCGCTCGGTAAGCACCTGTACCAGATAAGACAGCGGCAGCGAAGAGGCTGGGCTCGCATCCAGCAGCTGACGGAAGGCCTCGCCGGCGACTTCGCGATGCAGTTCTTCGCGAGAAAAAAGCGGCGTGTAGCGGAAGGCGCGGCCTTCCTCTCGGCGCGACAGCAGGTTCTTCTTGAACAGTCGGTCGAGCGTGGTCATCACCGTCGTATAGGCGAGATCGTGGCAGGCGCCAGCGGCGTTTACCAGATCGCGCACCGTGGCGGAGCCGCGCTCCCACAGTGCCTCGAGCATCCGTTCCTCGAGAGGGCCCAGTTGAGAGGAGGATGCGCGAAAGTGGAAGATGCGTTTCATCTATGAAAAACTGACCCTGATTCTATCCCACGCGAAACCCCGTGCGCCACAGGCGATTTCGGCCCCCGGGGAGGCCCTGCGTGAGGATATTGTGGAAGTGGAGACTTATGTGGGGATGTCCGCCCCTTGGATGGAAATCGAATGGTGGCCCCGGAGGGGCTCGAACCCCCAACCCTCAGTTCCGAAGACTGATGCTCTATCCAATTGAGCTACAGGGCCGTGATCCCGGACATGGAATGGAAAATCTGGGGTGGGAAACGGGAATCGAACCCGCAACCGTCGGAGCCACAGTCCGGTGCTCTACCAGTTGAGCTATTCCCACCACTCGCATTGATTATAGCAACTGCCGGCGGCGCGATGTCAGAAAGCGCCGCGGCAGTGCGGCCAGAGACTAGAGGCTAGGGACTGGGGATTAGAAGCTCATCGGTCTCAGGCTTTTGAAGGGTTTAATAACGAATAAAGGCTGGAAGCAGGAGACCGGACGAGGACCGGAAGAGCGAATAGCGACTATGAACTGATTCCCAATCCCTAATCCGTAATCCCTGACCCTGATCTAACCGCGCCCCACGCCCACATACTCGAATCCGAGGGCGCGCAGGCGGCTCGAGTCCAGCAGGTTCTTGGTGTCGACGATCACGGGCTTCTTGAGCAGCTGCTTGATGCGGTCGAAGTCGAGGGCGCGAAACTCCGGCCATCCGGTGCCGACCACCAGCGCGTCGGAACCCTCCGCGGCGGCGTAGGCCGAGTCGCAGTAACGTACCGAGCCGTTGAGCCGCACCTTCGCGTCCGGAATCGCTACTGGATCGTAGGCTCGCACGTGCGCGCCTTTCGAAACCAGCGTTTCCGCCAGTCGCACCGATGAGGATCCCGCAACTGAATTGGTGTTTGGCTTGAAGGCCAGCCCCAGAATGCCGACTTCCTTGTTCTCGACGGAATTCAGAACGTGGGCAATCTTCTCGACCAGGCGATCGGCGAGGTAGTGGTTCACGTCGCGCGCCGCGCTGAGTACTTTGAGTGGCACGCCATGCTTCTGCGCCAGTTCGGCGAGAGAATCCATGTCCGACTCGGCGAATACTCCGCCCATGCCGGCTCCGGGCTGCAGGCAGCGGGGAGCGATTTTCTTGTCGAGTCCCAGCGCCAGCGCCAGGTTGACGGCGTCCGCATTCACGCGTTCGCAGAGCGCGGCCACTTCGTTGATAAATGAAATTTTTGTCGCTACGAAGGCCGTGGCGGCTTCGCGCACCAGTTCCGCGGTCGCCTGGTTGGTCACGATTACCGGAACGCCACGCATGACCAGGGGATGAAAAATCTGCTTCAACAGCTGCACGGCTTCGCTGGAGGTCGATCCCAGGATCAGGCGATCGGGCCAGTTGAAATCCTCGACGGCGCAGCCATCGGTGAAGAACATTGGTTGTGAGACGATCGTGGCCTGCAATCCCGCGTCTTTAATGCTTTTTTCCAGTTTGTTCGCCGTGCCCACGGGAACCGGGGTCACAATCGTCAGGATCGGAGGCTTGGACGCCAGCCGCGTAATGCGCATGGCCACGTCGGCCAGATTCTCCGCTTTGTCTTCGGCCAGGAAAATGACTTGCGTTCTGCGGGCGAAAATTTCAAGGTCGGTAGAGTAAGTCAGTCGGCCCGCGCGTACGTTGCGTCGGATAATTTCCTTTAGATTTTTCTCGAAGAAAGGAATGTTGCCTTGAGCCATCTCGACCATGCGCGACCGATCGGGATGGCAGCAGGAAACAGGAGTGCCAAAATCTGCCAGGCATGCCGAAATCACCGTTCCCAAGTACCCCGCACCGTACACACCGATCTGCATCTATTTTCCCCGCTTCCTGACCTGAAACCCCGTCGTAAGTGGTGTTTGACGGGATCGGCGAATACTTGCCTTACCCTTTATTTACAGCCGCGCCCCGGCCTTTTCAACACACGGGAGGGATATGTACTTACGCCAGGCGTGCCCGACCGGAGTAACTGCGTGAAGTAACCAGGAAAGCAGATTACGGCAGGATCGCGGGGAGCTATCGAGAAACCAGGCGCCGACCGAGCGGGACAGGAGCCAGATCAACCCAGTGATTTTCCAGGTCTTCGCGCACAAAGGTCAGTCTTTCTAACACGATGCGCCGGCTATCGGAATAGTGAGCCCAGCGCTCGCGCGCGATCTGAAAGGCCTTGCGGGCGGCCTGTTCCCCGCTCATTTTTACGATCGTCAGATGCGGAATGTAGGGCCACTCTTCCTCGAACGCCAGCGCTTCGGTATTCAGCTTGCTATGAAGTTCGCTCATGGACGCGGCCCCGTCCTGCACGCGGATGTAAATCGTTGGGGTGACCGGTACGAACGTCTCCACATCGCCCAAGGTTACTTCGAACGGCTCTTCATCGCCGCAGATGCGCTCCAGAACCTGCAATGCCGAATTCTCGGAGCCCTGGAGCAGACGCGGCGGCAGAATGCTCAAGTGGGCCGGCAAGTGCGGAAGG
>DATHQJ010000199.1:0-6505 GCA_035482825.1 Binatus sp. (SeqCode)
CTTTTGATAGGCGAGGCCGAGATGGTAATGGAGGTCGGCGTCGTCGGGATCGCCGCGCTTTTCGCCTAATCGCAGGGCTTCCTGAAACTGGCTGATGGCGGACTGGTAGATGCCTTTGTGATAGTAGGCCCACCCCAGCGTGTCGGCGGCGTTGGGAGAGTCGGGCATGCCGCGGCGCGCGGTCTGTGCCAGGCCCATGGCCACATCGACGTTCCCACCCTGCTCGATGATCACGTAGGCGAGATTGTTGGAAGCGAGGGGATTATCGGGGGAAACGCTGAGCGCCTGCTGGTACATCATTTTGGCCTGATCCCAATCCTTTTTCGCTTCGTAGAGTTCGCCAGAGAGAATGTAGAAACTGACTTCGCGGGGATTGTCCTTGATGGATTGCTGGTAGAGAGCAAGAGCCTTGTCGGCAGCGCCCTCCTGGACTTGCAGTTTGCCGAGTTTTTCGAGGGCGTCGGTGTTGGTCTTGTCGAGTGCGATGGCTTTGCGCAGGGCGGCTTCGGCGGCGGGCAGGTCTTTCTTGCCGTTGAAGAGGGCGGTGCCGAGCAGATCGTAGAAATTGGCGGTGTTGGGGGACTTGGCGATTTGAGCGTTGGCGGCGGCGATCGCCTTGTCAAATTGCTTTTGCGCGAAGTACGTATTCATTAGGCCGCTCAGACCCTCGGCGGAAGAGGGATCCTTGTCGAGGGCCTGCTGGTAGAACTTCTCCGCCTCGGCGTAGTGCTTCTGCACGAGCTGAATGTTGCCCAGTTGAACCGACGGGGCAGGACTCTGTGGAGCGCGCTTTGCGGCCTGCTCGGCGTCGTCTTGAGCGTCGCTATATTTCTGGCGGGCGAGTTCGGCAATGCCCTTAAGAATAAATCCGTCCGCTGAATAAGGCTGAGCGGTGATGATCTGCTGCGCGGTCGCGAGCAGGGCATCGACATCGCCATGGCGCAGTTCCACAGCGGCCAGGGCGCGCTGGGCATCGGTGAGGTCGGGACGAAGGCGGACGGCCTCGCGCCACTCCGACTCGGCCCTGGTGTCGTTGTTCTGTTGCAGGAAGGCCAGCCCCAACTGGTAGTGCGCGATGGCATTGTCAGGATCGTTGCGCAGCGCGTTCTGCAGCGCGTCAATGGCCCCGGTGGCATCATTTTGACGCAGCTTAACCTGGGCTCTGAATACGAGGCCTTCCACATCCTGAGGATTTGATTTGAG
The DNA here is from genome assembly GCA_035482825.1 of Binatus sp. (SeqCode). GTDB lineage: Bacteria > Acidobacteriota > Terriglobia > Terriglobales > Acidobacteriaceae > Sulfotelmatobacter. Next base: position 1,204 of record DATHQJ010000199.1, read on the forward strand.
GATCTCGTTGTTCAGTTTTGTGGCTTCGTCCAAACGGTTCTTGAGAATCAGGAGCTGGATGTAGTTCTTCCTGACCTGAGGATCCTTGGGATGATCTTTGTAGAGGGAGGTGTACTCGTTGGTGGCCTTATCGATGTCGTTGGTGGCGAAATAAAAGTCGCCGAGCATGCGATAGCCTTCGGGATTATCGGAGAGATCTTGCTTGGTCTGGCGGAGAAAGGATTCGGTCTCGTCTTTTTTGCCTTCCTGCATCAGCAGACGAACCAGGGCGGCGCGCGGCGCCGGGTCCTTGGCATCGACGCCGATCGCGTGCTTGAACTGGATCTCAGCTTCGGGCAGGCGGTTGCGCGACTGGTAGAAGCCGCCCAGTGCCAGTTGAGCGTTCATGGCTTTAGGATCGACTTCGGTCGCCTTCTTGAAATCACTCTCGGCCTTGTCGGGCAAATTGGAGCGGAGCTCAAGGAGAGCGAGCAGGAGGTAGGATTCGGAGCGGTTAGGGGCAGCGGCGATGGCCTGCTGCATCTCCTGCATGGCGGCGGGAATATTGTTTTGCGCGCCGTAGTAGTTGGCCCAGGCCTCGTGGGTTTCCGCGTTGTTGGGCTGCTTTTCCCGAAGGATATCGAGATGAACCTTCGCCTGTTTCAGCATGTCGAGAACCGGACTGCCGTCGGAATTTCTTACGGTGACCAGAAGGTTCGAGAGATCGGTGTGGGCACGATAGTTGTCGGGAGCAAGCTCCACGGTGCGATTCAGTTCCGGAAAGGCGCGCCGGGTATCGCCCATCTTGAGATAAGTCTGGCTGAGCTGGTAATGCGCCTGGGCGAAGCGGGGGTCGAGCTGGGTGGCGTTGCGGTACTGGATCTCCGCCTCGCGGTACTTGCCCTCGGCGAAATATTTGTCGCCGCTCTCCAGGAATTTCTGCTTGCGCACGTTGGGATCGCGCGAGCAGCCGGTGAATGCGGCGATGACGAGGGCGCAGACCAGCAGCACACGGAAAGAAAGGGAGCGACTCATATGGGATTCTCCAACTGCAGACGGACAAGACACACCAAGACAGTCCTCGGCAGCACTTCTGCGCAGCACAACCCCATGATACTGCACGGTAACGATTGAAAAATAGTTACTGGCGTCATACGCGGAGCGTGATTCTGGGTCAGGGTTTCGCGCCCGGAGTCCGGTCAGCGGGGAATGTAGCTATTCAACCGAGGAACGACTTCATCGATAAATGGAAGCAGGCGCTGCTGCGCGGCGTCGGCGGTTTCGCCGGGGTACATGGGAGTGGTGACGCGCACCAGCGAGCCGTCGCTGCGGTTCATCTGAATGGCGTCTTTGACCAGGTAATACTTGGCCCAGTATTCGCTGGCGACGCCGCGATCATGCGCCCAGAACCAGTACAGCACGAGCTGGCGATCGTCTGCTTTGCTAATGAGATAGCGGTTGGCGGGGAACGGTACGTGACCTGGTATGGCAAGTGTGACATGCTGGTTCTCGATCGGAGTGAAGCCGGAACCGGGCAGGCAGTGCTGAGGCGAGTGCGGAGCTTCGCCGGCGCGCTGGCTGCGGTAGTAAGGGATGAATAGATCGATGTACGGGGTTCTTTGCGGGCTCTGATAGACGCGTAGAAGATAGTCGCTCGGGCGGAGAATATCGAGAACGTCTTTTTCGATAGGAACGTCCCGGCCGGTCCATTCGCCCAGTCGGTCGGGGAATTGTTTCAACTCTAGGCGAGGCGGGAAGACTTCGCTGCCGGCGCGCGCTTGCAGGAGTACTGCGGTGCCGGCGATCAGAAGCGATGCCAGGATGAAACTCGTGGTGGAACTTCTGACGGAAGTCCTGACGCTGGCAATTGCGGCCGTCGCGCGACGACTGATCGATGTAGTTGTCGCCGCCTGAGTGTTCTGCTTCTCGGGGAACACGAAGCGGATGAGCTGGTGCAGAGCGTAGAACATGAAGAGTGAAATGAGGAAGGTGAGCAATCCCCAGGACGAATGGAAATAGCCCTCGGCTGCCTCGGGGTCCCAGTACTGGACGAGTAATCCGGTGCCGACGATGCGGACATCGTTGGCAAAGACCGTGATGGGGACGGCGGCCAGAGCGAGCACCCAGCGTACCCAGAGGCGCTTCTCGAGAAGATATCCATAGATGATGGCCAGGGCCACCAGAGACATGAGGGAGCGAATGCCGCTGCAGGCTTCCGCGACTTCGAGCGGCATGGCAGCGAGGTTGATGACGTTGCCTTCCCGGAGGACGGGAACGCCGAAGACCGGGAGCACGGCGGCGGCGACTTGCGAGGCCAGCAGTTGCAACGGGAAAGTGATCTGGTTCAAAACGATGATGGGGATGGGAATCATCATCAGCAGAAAGGCCCAGGGGAAGAACACGGCGCGAAACAGATTCCATCCCAGAAAAAGGATCACAACTCCGGCCAAGACCAGCAGCATCGAAGAGCGATCGAGGAAGAGTTCCGCGCCCAAGCGGCCTACGATGAGTACTCCCAGTGCTGCGCACAACACGATCGCGCCGGACCAGGAGGGCCGGGTGAGGATCCGGGCGAGACGATCGCGTTCCTGCCAGATTACAAAGGCAGAGAAAAGAGGGACAAAGAAGCCGTGCGAAAAATTGGGATCGTGCCACCACTGGCCGACCAGATGACGCAGAGTGGGCCAGTACAGCCAGAGAGAAATTACTGCGCCGATTCCCAGCTGCCAGAACGGAATGGCTCGGAAGTAGGATGACGCCGGTGCGTTCAATGACTCGGCTTGTGCGGGCTCGATTTGCACAGCGTCGCTATGTACAGATTCGATTTGCACAGACTCGGGTTGCACAGATTCGGTTGCACAAACTCAATTGCACTCGTGAATCACTGGAACCGGGTTTATGCGGTCAGGGAACTTTGAGAATAAGCGAAAGGGCGCGGGTGCGCAATGCCAACCCCAGTCATCGACGGGGTTTACCGGGGTAACTTTCAGAGCGCGGGCAGACAAATGACAAATATGGTGCAAGAGTGGCGGCGCGGGTTTGGCGGTCAAGGTTTGCCCCGATCTTGGTTTGGGTTCCAACGGTTTGCTCACAAAATGGGGCGTCCAACGCTGTCCTTGGGTACCGGAGACTTTGGGCGTGGAAGCTCTAAATCGGTAGACACCCCTAGTTGGAAAAGTTTTTCCTACAAGTCCCCGTAGCAAGTGAATGGGGGTCGCACCAAGTGTTGCAACATCTCCCGCCCAGGTGAATAGATTATCTCTAAGTTGTTGAAAATAAGGAGTACAATTTTCTCGCCGGATCTTTCCGGAGAAGGGGTGGCAGTGGCAATTCTCGTGCTCTTACTGCTGCAGGACGGAAGCGGACCCAAGAGCTTTCGTAGTACGTGAAAAGGGTAAAAATGGGCAATTTATTGCCTAATAGTGCAAAAGGCGGCGGAGAAGGCTCCTCGGGTGAGCCGGCGGGACTTGCGTTTGTGGAAGGTGTGAGCGCGAGCATGCGGCCGGTGGAGGCAGTGATCCGGGAACTGGCGCAGAGCGATGTTCCGGTTCTGGTGCTGGCCGAGCCGGGAGCGGGCAAGCACGCCACGGCGCAGCGCATTCACCAGATGTCGAGACGAAGCGCGCAGCCTTTTCATTGGTTTCAATGTCTTGGCCTGGAACCGAAGGATCTGGAGATTTTGCGGGAGCAGGAGAACGAAGGCGCGCCGGCGAATACCGGAACGGTTTATCTGCAGGAACTAGCTGACTTGAGTCGCGAGTGCCAGACCTGCTTGCTTGAGGTGCTGCCGCAGTCGCCGGGAAATGCGGCGGCCGGAGGGAGGCGTGCGCGTCTGATTTGTGGTAGCGCCCGCGATCTGGAAGTGGAAGTCAAACGGGGGCGGCTGCGCGAGGATCTTTATTACCGCATCAGCGGAGTGTGCCTGAGAGTGCCACCGTTGCGGCAGAGGAAAGAAGATATCGCGTTTTTGATGGGGCACTTTCTGCGCAAGTATGCGCGGGATTTCCGGCGGACCGTGCCGGACCTGAGCGCCGAGACGCTGCGGCTGTTTCTGGACTATGCGTGGCCCGGGAACTTGCAGGAATTGGAAGACGCCGCCCGAGTGCTGGTGGCACTGGGAGATGAACAGGCGGCCTTGGGGGGCCTGCGCGTTCTTCTGCGCAAGCCGGAGGCGGGGAGCAACGGCGGTGGAGTTTCGTTGAAAGCGGCGTCGCGGGCGGCCTCGCGCGAGGCGGAAAAAGAATTGATCCTGAACACTTTGACGCGCACCCGCTGGAACCGGCGGCGGGCAGCGGAGGAATTGCAGATCAGCTACAAGGCGTTGCTCTACAAGCTGAAGCAGATCGGATTCGAGGGATACGGAGCACCTTAACTCCGCGGAGACGGGAATGACGAAAGCGATGAGATTCACGATTTTGATGGGGATGGGGCTGCTGGCGGCGGGAATGCTGGCGCAGAGCAGTGTCGCTGACAAGCCCGAGGCTGACAAGAGTGGCAAGGGGGCGGCAACGGCGCAGGCTCCGGAGGCATCTTCTGATTCCGATTATGTGATCGGAGCCGACGACACGCTGCGCATTTCGGTCTGGAAGGAACCCGATCTTTCAGAAGTCCTGCCGGTGCGTCCGGATGGAAAAATTTCGATGCCGTTGTTGAATGACATTCCCGCGGCGGGGCTGAGCCCGTTGCAACTGAAGGATTCGATTACGGAGAAGTTGAAGAAGTTCATCGCCGATCCGCGCGTGACCGTTGTGGTGACGGCGATGGCCAGCCGGCGCATTTTTGTGACGGGAGAAGTCGTGCACACCGGACCGATGACCTTGCTGCCGCACATGACGGTGCTGCAGGCGCTGTCGCAGGCGGGTTTTACGCAGTTTGCCAACGTCAAAGCGATTTACCTGTTGCGCACCGAGAACGGCAAGCAGGAGAAGTTGCCCTTCAATTACAAAGAGGTGGTCAAAGGAAATCACACCGAACAGAACATCCTCCTGAAGCCGGGAGACACGGTGGTGGTCCCGTAAGGAAAGCGATGAGCAAACTTCAGAGCATCTTGACCCTAAGCATGCTGGCCTTGGCGTTGAGTGGAGCCTGGGCCCAGGACAGTACGACCCCGCCGCCATCATCGACGGAGCCGACTGCTCCGCAGAGCGGCCAGCAGGAGCCGACGCCTGCCTATGGACAGGACAATACGCCGCCTCCGATCAGCGAGAATCCGCCGCTGTCGGGATTGGATCTGCCGTCGCTGGAGCCGCACGCGGCGCCCTTGAGTTATCTGCAGCCGGGCGCGACCTTCAGCGAATCGGCGGAGTCGAACGCGGGCAACGTT
>DATHQJ010000200.1:0-12047 GCA_035482825.1 Binatus sp. (SeqCode)
CCCGGCACATAGTCCGGAGGATTATTAAAGTAGCAGTCGTCGTCATAATACCCATCCAGAAACTGCTTGATGTCGAACGACCCGCTCATGCTCACGCAATGCGTCACCACATCCGGATGCTTGAACGCAAAATTCACCGCGTGATATCCCCCAAAACTGCATCCCGTCACGGCCAGCTGCCAGTTCTGATTCTTCCACTTAATGAACGGCAAAAACTCATGCAGAATGTAGCGCTCGTACTGCAAATGCCGCAGCACCCGCACCCGCGGATGCACGCCCTTGTTGTACCAACTCTCCGTATCCACGGCGTCCGGACAAAACACCTGCAGTTCCCCGCGCTCAATCTTCGGCGCCAGCACCCCGATCATCCCCCGATCTTCATACTCAAAAAATCTCCCCATCGAAGTCGGAAACACTACCAGCGGCATTCCCGCATGCCCAAACACGAGCGCCTCCATGTCCCGGTGCAGTTCCTGGCTATAAGCCTTATGAAATTCGCGATTCATGATCGATAAATGGATAAATGGATCAGCGCTCTTCTCGTGATGCGTTTCGTGGAAGGGCACGGCTTCAGCCGTACCGCTCAGTGCCGCGAAAAGATGGGGCTTTAGACACCGCTCGCACCGCACCTTTCGCAGCCGAAGTATCTTACCCGATGAACCCACAAATCCCTAGGCGAGAGAAGAGTTCCCCTGTGGCTCCTCTGTGTCCCCTGTGGTTAAGACTTTGACTTTCCCCGGACCCAAAAAAGCCCGCTCCCAGCGGAGCGGGCCGTCACGAGCTGAATCGTGCTACTGGCCCTCCTCCGTCTTCGACATATGCACCGCAATAATCTGCCACGCGTCGCCATGCTTCTGAAACACAGTCGTCATCCGCACCTCCTCCGCCTTCTGCGGAACCTGCATCTCAACCTCTCCCATCAGCACGGCCGTATCGCCAAAGATTTTCACCGTCGAATCCTTCAGCACGCATTTCGGCAGATGGGTCGACGTCACCCCGTCGCCCGGAACCACATCTCGCTTGCTGAGCACCCCTGCGCCGAATGACGTCCCCATGAAGTCATCCGAAAACATTTTTCGCAGCGCCGGCAGATCCGGAACCGCCGCCGCATCCAGCCACGCCTGTTCCAGTTTCCGGAAATCATCCTCGCCCATATTCGTCGCGGTCGTCCTCACACCCGGACGCCCGAATGCAATCAGAGAAACAAAAATCACCAGACCCAACGCAGCCAGCCACGTCCTCATACCCAACTCCTTGAATTGAAATTTGTTTCGAGCGAACCCAGACCTTGAAGTCCTAGACACCAGTCTCCGCAAATTGGTTCCCCATTTCCCCCGTGATCGTCCTCGCCTCACATTCTGTAGAATCAAGACCGCTCCCCAACCGATCGAATGATCGAGATCGAATGACCGACATCGAATGACCGACACTCACCTTACCGGCGCCCATCTCGCCGAGTCTGACGTTCGCCGCCTCCTCGACCCCGCTCAGCTCTGCGCCGCCCTCGAGTCCGCCTTTCGCCATCGCTATCCCTCCATCAGTCTCCCGCCGCGCACTCACGCCGAACTCGCTCACGGCATCTTCCTTTCCATGTCGTGTTACGACCGCGCCGCCGGAACGCTCGGAATGAAGCTGATCGTTGTTCGTGATAAGGTTCGAGACAAAGCTCAAGACAAGACCAGAGATAAAGCTCAAGACGAATCGGATGGAGGCCTCGTCCAGGCGACATATCTTCTGCTCGATCCGCAAACCGCCCAACCCCGTCTCACCATCGCGGCCAATTATCTGACCGACCTGCGCACTGCCGCGACCTCCGCCGTTGCCACAAAATTTCTCGCGCGTTCCGACGCGTCCACGCTAGGTATTTTCGGCACCGGACGCCTCGCCCGCGCTCATCTCGCCATGCTTCCACTCGCGCGAAATTTTCAGCGCGTCCTCATCTGCGGACGCAACCCGTCCCGCTCCGCCGAATTTGTCCGAGACCTTTCCCGCGAGTTGCACGGCGTCACCATCACCGCGGCCGACACCCGCACCTGCGCCGCACAATCCGACGTGCTCTGCACCTGCACCTCGCACCCCGCTCCACTGTTCGACGGCCGCGACCTCCGTCCCGGGACTCATCTGAATCTGGTTGGAGCTTTTCGCCCCCAGACTCGCGAAGTCGACACGTACACCATCCAGCACGCGCGCGTCGTGGTCGACACCTACGGCGCAGCCTTGTCCGAAGTGGGAGAGCTGATGATTCCCCTGCAGGAAGGTGCCATCACCCGCGATCACATCGCCGCCGATCTTCACGAACTCGTCAGTGGAACCAGACAGGGAAGACGCAGCCCGCAAGAAATCACCGTCTTCAAAAGCGTAGGCTGCGCCCTCGAAGACCTGGTCGCCGCCGAACTCCTCCTGGCAGCCCAATCCAAATAGAAATTCATAACCGCCGAGGATCGCGCCCGCGCGATCTGGCTTATTTCGTTATCCGAAATCCTTGTCATTCCGACGAAGCGCGAGCCGAGCAAAGCGAGGCGAGCGCGAGGAGGAATCTGCTTTGCCTTTGTTGCTGAGACGAGAGCCCGTTCAGGCCAAGCAGAATCGCTTGCGTCTGTCCGATGTGTGAGTCAGCAGCCGCGGAGCGGCGACGTGCGAAAGCCCGGCACGGAAGTGCTAACTGAGAGCGGAATCAGCGAACAAGACCCCGAAGGGACGGCACCAGGTTGAGGAGTGAAAATCACCCAGCCTGAGATTCAGGCGAAGAAACACCCACGCTCGGGATCTCTTCCCGGTCCGAGGAAAGCCTTCGCCCAGACTATCGAGGCTTCATGTACCAGAAGATGGCCAGCGCGATCAGGGCAACCGTAATGATCCACAGAATGACGTCCTTACTACCCTTCTTTTCTTCTGCCATGAAAACGAGTACACCACAACTGAATTTCCGGTTCAAGTGCCCTGAAGATTTCCCCGTCCTGGCTACGGTTTCCCCGCCGGAGCGCCCGCTTTTTTGTAGCCTGTGAGTTTCACAATCTCGCGGAGGTGAACCGCCTGCACTTTAAAGTTCAGCGTATCGTCCACGCGCGCGTAGGCCGGGAACCACTGCCCATCCACAAACTTCCGGTAGCTTACAAATGTGGTGCGAATGTCCGCCTGTTGATTCTTTTTCACGTGGATCACGTCCGGCACACTCTTGCCGCAAGTCTTCACCACCTCGAAGTCACGACCATCGATCCAAACCCGTCCCTGAAAATATCGTTTGTTCTTCTCCAGGGTCTTCGGCTCAACGTGGAACACGTACGTATCCAGATCGTCCACGTGCTGTTGCCCGGCATACGTCAGTTTGTATTGCGGCACTTCCTCCTGGGTGAGAAACCACTGCATAAAGACATGGATGTCCTCCATATCAGCCTGCGTCAACTGCGCTCCGCGCAGCGTGGACTGCTCGGCAAACGTAACTCTCTCCGCGCGCTTCCCCTTGCCGTCGAAGGACACGGTGGCGATCTCGTGAAACTGCCCGTCGACCGTCTTTTCATTCAGCGTCTGCACCTTCACGTCCTGGGTGAAGGTGTACTGGTTCCGCGCCTCTTTCGCCTTGGTCTCAGCCGCCGCAAACTTCTGGATCAACTCCTGCGCGGTCATATCCTTCGGCGGGGCCGTGTCCAGCACTCCATTCCCCTCCGCGCAGTCGGTCTGGGCCCACGCGCCGGTGATCGCGCACCCAATCATCAACACCGACGCCACCACGAATCCCGTCCGTCCGCGCACAACGTTCGCCCTTCGATCCCGCGTCCCTCTTCGCTTCATCACTCTCTCCTGCTTGCCAGCCGGAAACATACACCGCAAAACCTCCAGCACGCAAACGACCGCCAATCGACTGATGCGTCACGCTCAACTTATATCCTGTCATTCCGACGCCCGAGCGAAGCGAGAGAGGAGGAATCTGCTGTTCCTGTCAACGCATAAGATCCACCTCGCGGGGACGCGCCACTTCCCGTGCGCAGCGCGGCTTTTCACCCGAAACCCGGCGTGCCCAGTCACCGCCTTCCCTAAATGTGCAAAGTCTTGCGCCACCCCCCTGCACCCCGTCCTAAGTCAAAGATTTACAAGCCCTTTAGATTGGTATCGAGGTTGCACCATCCTTTGTGAATTCGGACCAAAAACATTTATGAAAACCACACTCTTAGCGTTGTTCATCCTAGCCGCCGCCACCGCCTTCGGACAGACCGGAGTTTCCACGCTCTCCAACCAACCGCAGATCATTGAATCTCCCAGCCATCCCCTGCACGCCGAGCAACATTCTCTGGCCAATGAGACTCCTCTCGTCGGCGGCGGAGCCTACACCTACGCCCAGGGCGAACGCCCTCTCTGGGAGTTTGGCTCTCCCAATCCAGCGCCCACGCCTCTGGGCGACGTAGCCCGCGCCTACCGCAAAGAAAAGCAAGCCGCCCGCAAGGCCGAGCTGGTGTTCGAGAAGCAAGGCTCATAATTTTTTAGTCGCCGTTCCGTCGTCCAGTTTCTTGCGACCGCCGGAAATCAAAATCCCCACCCTCTCGCAAAAGCGCGAGAAGGGTGGGGCAACCGTGTTCCCGCGCTGAATCTGCCGCTCTCATAAAACGCCAACTCCATCCTGAGCATCAGACCATAAGCATTTCAAACATCCATTCCGCTCTCGCAATCCGGGCATTCAGCCCTCGGCTGTCCGCCGGGAATCGCGGGAGTGTACACTGGCCCACTAGGGGAGGAAACGTATCTGATGAAGCTCTGCAAGGCGGATCTGGTCCGCATGGGTTTGTTCCTGCTGTTTCTAGTGGCCACGGTCCCGGCCTTTTGCCAACGAGCTACCCTGGGGCTCGACGTGGGTGAGGTTTCCGACAAGTTCGCTCCCCTGCCAGCGTTCAACGGCGTTTTAATCGACCTGAACGGCGAAGTCACCGTCATCAAGCCCTCCGCCAAGAACGGCGGACCCGCCATCGTGGCCGGAGGCGAACTGCGCATCCCTCCCGACACCACCAACCACGCCAAAGAGTACGCCCTGTTCGGCGGCGTGGTCTTCGGATCGCACAACTTCTCCGTCGGCGTAAGGGGCGAAGTCCGAAAGATCTATATGCCGCCCGCGACCCTGGAAGGTCAGGTGTTCAACCGCTCCAACATGGAGCTGTTCGAACTGCCGCTGGAGATCAAATATAAATTCGGTTCCGCCCGGCGGGCGTTCATCTCCGCCACCGGAGAGCCGGAATTCACTCCCCGCTTCAAGCAATCTCCCTTGGCCTCGGTCTCGTTGCCCAATCCCACCTTCGACTATGGATACATGGTGCGCGGAACGGTGGGCTACAACTTCGGCAAATGGTATGTCAAAGGCAACTACGAATCCCGCTACTTCAAGTTCGCCCAGGGCTTCGGCAATCCCAACAGCTTGTACAACTGGAAGAGCAACGTTATCACCGGAGGCGTTGGCCTGAATTTCTAGAAGCAGCTGTCAGCTCTCAGCGGTCAGCTTTCAGCCATAGTTCCGACCTTCACCACACTCTTTGTCATCTCGACCGGAGCATGCCCTTCCCGAAGGGAAGGGCATGCGAAGTGGAGAGACCTGCTTGGTCTAGTGTTCGTGTGGCGCAGACACTCCTGTCCGCTGCCTTTGGTTTTGGAGTTGTTCTCGGTTTCGGTCATCAACGAAAAGTCAAAAGCGGCGGACAAGGATGTCCGCCGCACACGTGCTCGGAGAGTCGGGCTGAAGGCCTCAGTCCGCAAGTCGATGACTGGCGGATAACGCCTGGCTAGTCGTGGTCATGCTCGTCCCAGTCGTGCTCGGTGCGCCAGCGGTGGTCGTGTTCGTCCCACCAGCGATGCTGCTCGCGCCAGCAACGCTCGCGCGCTTCGTGAAGTTCGCGGCGCTCGTGCTCCGCCTGGCGGCTGTGGCGTCCATGTTTCTCAATGGCCTCGTGGAGTTCATGGTCCGCATGCGCGACCCGGCGCTGGCAGCGGTCGATGTCTTCGGCGTGAAGCCGCGGCGCTGCGCCGAAGAAAAGGACTGCGCTCAGGAGCGCGCCTGAAACAAATGTCATTGCTGCGGTTGAAAGCTGGTTCCGACGAATCATTGGCGTATCCCTCACCTTGTCATTGTCATTGCCTGTTGCGAATGGGCGGTGTTCGCCCTCGCAGCAGACTGCCGCAATCGGGCAGCTTGCACAATACTGTTTTCTCCCCAGTGGGGCTGTTCGGAATTGCTCATAGAGGAACGCTCTTAAAACTGCTGTCAGCTGTCAGCTTTCAGCTATCAGCTTTCTGGCGCTGCGCCTTGGCTTCCGCGTTAGCCTGAGGGCTTCGCGGCTTTGGGCGCTGAATAGCCGGGCAGGAACTCCTTTCGTATTTGTTCGCGGATTTGTTGGTTGATTTCCTCTTTGGTCGGGGGCTTCCTGGGCGAGCTTGCGAGTGCGGGTTCGTGCGCTGCTTTTTTCACGTCGGGCTTGAGTTCGGAGTTGAGCACAGCGCTTCCCGTTGGGGTGACTGCGGCTGCGGGCTTTGTCTTGCTCGGGTCGGGATATTGCATTTCGGCCCAGCGCATCCATTTGGCGTCTTCTTCTTTTTTCTTCCGGGTTTTCTCGAGGAGAGCGATGGCGCGGTCGGCTTCGGACTCTTCTTCGGTTTCCTCTTCTTCGAAATCGTTGTCGCTCCAGAGGTGGGAGTTGAGTGGAGTGTTGGGGGCGTCGCGCGGGTCGAGGATGACATCGTGTCGCCATGCTTCGAATTTGGTCATGCGGAGGTTGGTGCTGGCGGTTTGCAGGGCGTAGAGCAGAAGGCTGGCGGTTTTGTGGTCGAGTTGTCCGGAGACAAGCAGGCGCATGACCTGCATGAGGGCCATCTGGATGGAGTTGGCGTCCTCGAGGACCGGGAGCACGAAAGTGGCGACGCCGCGGCGGGCGCGGTCGGTCGAGAGTTTGATTTGCTCGTCCTGAAAGCGTTTGTGGAAAAAACAGAAGCGGTTGCGGCGCAGGGCGGGCGATTCGCACTGGGTGCCGTTGATTTTGAGATGCTGACAGCGATTGGGAAAATTTGCCATTGAGTTTTACCCCTCCCCCCTCCCGGGTGGTCTATTGGAATCATCGGGTTAGAGGAAATTTGAGATTTTGTCTATGGGCTGCAACAAGTTAGGGGCAAAATCTTGAGCGCGTGGGAGTTAGAAGTCAAAATCCCCACCCTGTCGCAAAGAACGCGACAAGGATGGGGCAACCCCGGCCCGACCCAAGACTTGTTGCTGGCTCATTAGGGAGTAGATGGGAGGGAGTTTTCTCAGTCAAGGTTGGATGAACGTGGGCGGGCTGTGGAAAAGGGGCGATAGCAGATTCCTCCTGTCTCGCTTCGCTCGCGCGTCGGAATGACAAAATCCTAGAGTTCCGCGTTGATATATACTTATGATATATACTTATGATATATACTTCGTTAAGAGGTTCCCATGCCCAAGACCGACATCGCCAAACTCTTCCAGAACGGCCGCAGCCAGGCCGTCCGTCTGCCCAAGGAATTCCGTTTCGAGGGGGACCGCGTACGCATCCGCCGCGTGGCGCAGGGAGTGCTGCTGGAGCCGCTGATCCCGAACATCGAAAAATGGTTTGAAGAACTCGACAAGTTTCGTGCTGAGCCATTTCCGGTGCGTGCGCGCCGCCAGCCAGTCACGCCCAAGCGAAAGATTTTCTAAGTGGATTACCTGCTCGACACCAACGCCTGCATCGCCCTGATCAACGGGGAACCGGCGGCCGTGTGGACGCGGATGCGGAAGGCGACCGCTGCGGGTGGGCACATTCTGGTGTCGTCGATTGCGGTGTTCGAGCTGTGGTACGGCGTGGACAAGAGCACGAAGCAGGAATTCAACCGCAAGCGCCTGGAGACATTTCTAGCGGGCCCGATTCTTATGCTGCCTTTCGAAGATGCGGATGCCCGCGTGGCTGGTTCGGTCCGCGCCGCGCTCGAAGCCGTCGGCAAGCCCATCGGAGCGTACGACGTGCTGATGGCGGCGCAAGCGCTGCGGCATCAACTCACGCTAGCGACCGCTAACGTTTCGGAGTTTTCCAGGGTGAAGGGTCTGGCTTGGCAGGATTGGGCGAAGTCGTAGTGCCTTGAGGAGTTCGTCCGGGCAGGCCACGAAGCTTTCTAGTCAAGCTTTCTTCCCACACACCACTACACTCGATCCCTCCAATAACGCGGTCGTCGGCTTGCATGCGCTACAGCCACCACGAACGTCAGGGAAGGGCTGCTTCGATACACGATGCTGAAAGGAAACTGGTGAAGTGTGTATTTGCGACAGCGCTTGAAACAGAGGGGCCAGCGATCCGGTGAGCGCTGGATGTGTTCGATGGCGTGGTCGAAAGCCTCCGTGAATTTGTCCGCCGCTTGCGGACTCCGCTCACCATACCAATCCAGCGCGCTCGAGTACTCTGCGTCCGCGTCAGGATGAAACTGGAGCGGTATGTCTGCCATGCAACTTGTGTGCGCTCAACCGCGCTTCGCGCGGAGCAGTTCCTGTCCTCGTCGCCGGACTTCGGTCCAAGGGATCGTTTTCACCTTGCCGGATTCCAGTTCCTCGACGCGGCGCGCGATTTCCTCTTGCCAGGCCGCTTCGACATCCTCGTCGACGGTCTGATCCAGACTATCGATCAGCGAACTGGCCAGATCGGCGCGAGCCTGGGGTGTCAGCGCCATGGCTTTCTTCAGCAGTTCCTCGATCTCTGGAGACATGCCCTGATTCTACGCCCGCCTTCACTTGTTCGGTTGCTTCATTTTCGGAGATCCCCCAAAATACCCCTTGTCATTCCGACGCGCGAGCGAAGCGAGACAGGAGGAATCTGCTTTGGCAGATCTAAGCACCGCAAACGCCCGCTTCTCGGTTCGAGCGCGAAGCGCGTCTGCCTGGACGGCCAGTCCCCTTTGCTTTCAATAGGTTAGGCCCGTATAATCCTCCACGTCACCGCTAAACCCTGAATTTGCACCATTCGTTGGGATATGGATGCGCCATTCCTCGGGGCTGCAATAGGATAGGCGTAGTCAAATACCCAGGGAAAAGTGTAATCAGGTACCCAGGTCAGTAAGACCCGGTGCAATTCCCCGGGAGAGCCATAGGTTTTGGGTGATACTCTCAGGTTCATCGTTGTGAGGTTCATCCGGGGCACGGTTAGCATCAGAGCCGGATTGCAGGTTGTGGGATAGCTGCAACCGTTGTGGGCTCGTTGTTATCCAAACGTGAAGAGAAGCAGGTTCCTCACCGGTCTTTCTGACCGGTTCGGAATGACAAGAGTCGAACGAATTAGCACGAGAGAAGCCAGAGGTTTTAGCTAAGAGCCAAAAGCTAAAAAGCCAGGAGCCAGAAGCTACCATGCGCAAGCCGATTAAGTACGTTGAAAAAGCAGCCGTTGTCGCCGCCAAGGGAACCTGGGCGGTATTCGATCGCTTGAACCGAATCAAGCCGAATCCGTCGCCCACGCCGAAGTGGTCGGAAAAGCCGCTGCTCAAGTCGTACGAGAAATCGAAGCCTCCGCTGGGTTGGCCCCGGACGACCGATTCGCTGTGCCCGAAGTGTGTGCCGGAAATCCGGCAGCAGATTCTCGACGGGCACCTGCCGCATGAAGTGCTGATGAACGAGAAGGTCGGCGAGATCAAGGCGCAAATCATCGAGCGCGACGGCAAGATCCTGATGATCAAGGATTGTCCCAAGCACGGCCACTTCGAAGACGTGATGTCGATCGACACCGTTTTTTCGAAGCACCTCGAGGACGTTTTCCCCGGACGCGACATTGCCGCCCATAACGACGAGAAGCTGCATCATCACGGATCATCGACGGTGAAGTACGGCCGCGGCTCGGTGCTCACGATCGATCTCACCAACCGCTGCAACATGATGTGCGATCCCTGCTTTATGGACGCCAATCAGGTCGGCTTCGTCCACGAACTGCAGTGGGAAGAGATCAAGACCATGCTCGACAACGCGATCACCATTAAGCCGCGTCGTCAGATGAGCGTGCAGTTCTCCGGCGGTGAGCCGACGTTGTCGCCGTACTTCCTCGACGCCGTTCGCTACGCCCGCAAGGTCGGATACAACTCCGTGCAGGCCGCGACCAACGGAATTGAATTCGCGAAGAGCTTTGAATTCGCGCAGCAGGCCGTCGAAGCCGGCATGCGCTACGCCTATCTGCAGTTCGACGGAATCGGCAACGCCGCCAACGCGCACCGCATGGTCGGCAACCTGTTCGACGTGAAGCTGAAAGCAATCGAAAACCTGCACAAAGCAGGATGCGAAATCGTCCCGGTAGTCACGATCGTAAACGGCATCAACAACGAGCAGGTCGGAAGAATCATCAAGTTCGCGCTGGACAATCCGAAAACGATCAGCTTCCTGAGCTTCCAGCCAGTCAGCTTCACCGGCCGCGACGAAGCCGTAACCGACGATCGCCGCCAGGCACAACGCTATACGTTGTCGCATCTAGCCCACGACGTAAAAAATCAAACCGGCCTAGGCGAACCAAGCCGCGACTGGTTCCCCATCAGCTTCATGGGAACGTTCAGCGACTGGGCCGATCTAATGCACGCCAACGACGTAAAAAACGACTGGGGCCAACTAAGTTGTGGCTGTCATCCGAATTGCGGGACGGGGATGGCTGTCATGATTGATAAGGAAACCAAGGAAGCTGTTCCCGTGACTGCGTTTCTGCATGGGGATCAGCTGGCTAAGGACATTGCCAAGGTCAACGATGCGGCACGGGGCAAGTTTATGACCGTGTTCGGGATGGCGCTGTGTTTGATGAAGAATTACGATCCGTTCCAGTCGCCGACGCATTTCAAGTTGATGGATCTGCTGAGGAAGTTCGACAAGAACTTCAACGCAACCGGCAAGAATTATGGCAAGGTCGGTCCGGATCGGACGATCGACGACGTCATGAAGCGGCGTACGAATGACCGGTGGAACTTCCTGTTCATTGCGGGAATGTGGTTCCAGGATCTGTTCAACTACGACTTCCGGCGGACGGAGCAATGCATCATTCCTTACGCGACGCAGGAAGGCGAGATTTCGTTCTGCGCCTACAACACGGGCGTGGGCTGGCGGAACATCATTGAGAAGATGCACATGACGGCGACGCTTACCAAGTGGTACGAAGAGCATGGACGCCATGAGATCTTCGCTGGCGGCAAGAAAGTCAAGATGGAAGACGAGACTGCCGATTATCTGCGGTTGCGCGATGACCTGGTCACTAACGAACTACAGCACGATCTCGACAAGCTGGGTATTGCGAAAAACTCGCGCGAAGAAAAGAAGCGGGCGCGGGATACGAAGGCTGCGGCAGATGCGGCGGTGAAGTCGAGTCCGGAGCATCGCGGTCCGCAGAAAAATGATGAGGCTTATAACGCGCGCATGGCTAATCTCTATCGCGAGGTCGTGTTGAAAGAGGCACCGGCGAAGTCGCAGGATGGATTTATTCCGCTCGGCGCGATCGCGAAATCGAATGGCGGGATTGCTCCTGCACCGGCACCGAAGCAGGAAGTTGCGGAGCCTGTATCGGGGGATTAGTTTTCAGCTGTCAGTTTTCAGTTCTCAGTAAAAGACAAGGGCCGCCTTCGGGCGGCCCTTGTCTTTTACTGTAATTTTCCAGAGCTTCAGATCAGATCTATGCACGCGCCATCGTCGGGATGCTGACGCATCCCGGCTCTGGCGCTCCCCACCCGCTTGCCCACAAACTGTCCTACGTCGGCGCTTCGCTTCTCCTTGGACAGTTTGCCCGAATTCTTTCCTGACGAATTTCCCTGCTGTAGAAATCATCGCGCGCTGAATAGACAAATTGGTGACACGCTGTTGACAATCGAGCTGCGAGGTGCGGACTAGCATTGGCGCATCGCGGGTCGGGCGTGCTTACCTGTCCTGCAAGAAGGTCAGTTCCAGCAACCCCTCTACAAATTCAGTTAAGGAGAATCTTGCATGTACCGTTCTGTGCGTCGCGCAGTTACGCTTGCCGCTTGCTTTGGGTTTGTGCTGATGTTGTCCAGCGCAGCCCTGGCTCAGTTTTACTCTTACGATGTTTTGG
>DATHQJ010000201.1:0-11021 GCA_035482825.1 Binatus sp. (SeqCode)
CCGGCGTCGTTCGACCACATGGACCACGTGAACGACGACGACATCAACAAATTGGCGGCGCGGGATACCGTGGCCACTCTAGTTCCGGGAGCAAATTATTTCCTGGGCTTGAAGGAGTTTCCGAACGCGCGGCGGTTGATCGACGCTGGTGTGCCTGTCGCGCTGGCGACGGATTACAACCCCGGCACGTCGCCCACGGTCAGCATGCCGATGGCAATGTCGCTGGCGTGCACGCACATGAAGATGTCACCGGCAGAAGCCATCGCCGCGGCCACCATCAACGGTGCATGGTCGCTTCGTCTAGCGGAACATAAGGGCAGCATCGAGGCGGGAAAGGATGCGGATCTGGCGGTGTTTGACGCGAAAGACTACCGCGAGATCCCCTACTGGTTCGGCGCCAATCGCTGCGCGATGACGGTGCTGAATGGGGTGGTCGCGTCGCGCGTATGAACTTTTCAGAACCACTATCCGTATTAAGCTTAGAATTGAGATGTACCCCTGCGTGCCCGTACTCCGGAAATACACGAGTTCTCCTAATAAGGAAGCAATCCGATTCAATCTCCTGAGGGAAATCAATGAAGCGAATCTTAGCGGTAACAGCCTTTATCGTGCTGACACTCTCACTAGCAACAGCGCAGCGCTTGCCCGAGGGCGCGAGGCCAGAGAATTACAAACTCACTTTCACTCCCGATCTCGAGAAGGCCAAGTTTGAAGGCGATGAAACCATCACACTCCGAATGCTGAAGTCGAGCCCGGAAATTACGCTGAACGCGGTCGACATCGACTTTCACGACGTGACGATCACCAGCGGCGGCACTGCGCAGAAAGCCAAGGTCACGCCCGAGAAGGACAAAGAAATGGTTGTCCTGAGCGTCGAAAAGCCGCTGGCAGCGGGCCCGGCGACAGTGCACATCGCGTACACGGGAATTCTCAACGACGAAATGCGCGGCCTGTATCTGGGCAAGGACGACAAGGGACGCAAGTACGCAGCCTCGCAGTTTGAAGCCACCGACGCACGGCGCGCGTTCCCCTCGTTCGATGAGCCTGACTACAAGGCGACGTTCGACATTACCGCGGTCGCCGACAAAGACCTGGTCGCGATCTCGAACCAGAAAATCGTTTCCGATACTGCAGGCCCCGGCGACAAACATACCGTGCGCTTCGCCACGACGGCGAGAATGTCGTCGTATCTGGCCGCGCTGGTGGTCGGCAACTTCGAATACATCGAGGGCGAGGCCGACGGCATTCCAATTCGCGTCTATAGCACTCCGGGAAAGAAGGAAATGGGCAAGTTCGCCCTGGAGTCGGCGGAATACATTCTCGGCTACTACGACAAGTATTTCGCCATCAAGTATCCCTACGGCAAGCTCGACCTGATCGGCCTTCCGGACTTCTCCGCAGGAGCAATGGAGAACACGGGCTGCATCACGTTCCGCGAAGTGATTCTTCTGATCGATGAGAAGCAAGGATCGGTCGGCCTCAAGAAGACGATCGCCAGCGTGATTGCGCACGAGATGGCCCATCAATGGTTCGGCGATCTGGTCACCATGAAGTGGTGGGACGATATCTGGCTCAACGAGGGATTCGCTACCTGGATGGAAACCAAGCCGGTGCAGAAATGGAAACCGGAATGGAATTACAATCTCGACAATGTCAGCGGTACCAGCGGAACCTTGAACACCGATTCGCTGGCCAATACGCGGCCGATTCATCAGGCGGCAGAAACTCCGGCGCAGATTCAGGAGTTGTTTGACGGAATCGCCTACGGCAAGGCGGCGTCTGTGTTGCGCATGCTGGAATCGTACCTGGGCGAGGAAACCTTCCGCGCCGGCGTAAACGCCTATCTGAAAGAACACCAGTACGCCAACTCAACGGCCGACGACTTCTGGGATACGCAGGCGAAGACTTCAAAGAAGCCCGTCGACAAGATCATGCCCACGTGGGTGAAGCAGCCGGGCGCGCCCATCGTCAACGTGAAAGCGCAGTGCTCCAGCAACTCGACGAATGTCACGCTGGCGCAACAGCGTTATTATGTCGACCGGTCGAAGTTCGAAGCGGCCAACGATCAGCTCTGGCAGATTCCGCTATGCCTGAGAGGATCGGCAACGGGCGACGGCGCGCCGAAGTGCGAGCTCATGACCAAGAAAGAAGAAACCTTCACGCTGTCGGGATGCTCGACCTGGGTGCTGGTGAATGCGGGTGCGACTGGCTACTACCGCACTGGCTACGGCCCGGATGCGGTTCGTGCTCTAGCCAGCGATGCGGAGACGAAACTGACTCCGGCAGAGCGGATCGCCTTGCAGGGCGACATCTGGGCGTCGATTCGTGTCGGACGCGAACCGGTGGGCGATTTCCTCGCGTTCGCACAGGGTCTGCAGTCCGATCGCAACCGCGCCGTGCTGGAAGACGTTCTGGGACGACTCAATTACATTGGCCAGTACCTGGTGAGTGACAGCGATCGTGATTCGTTTCGCAGGTGGCTACGGCAATATCTGGCACCAGCCATGAAGGAAGTTGGATACGAACCCAAGCCCGGAGAGAGCGACGAGCAACGGACATTGCGCGCGCGTCTTTTCGGAGCGCTGGGCTATGATGCGCGCGATCCGGAGGTGCTGGAACAGGCCCGCAAGATCGCGGACAAAGCTTTGGATAATCCGGCATCGGTGGATAGTGAAATGGCTGGCGGCGCCTTCGGACTCGCGGCTTTGAACGGGGACGCGGCTTTTTACGACCGCGTGATGGCGGCGCTGAAAAATCCAAAGTCGCCCGAAGAGTATTACACGTATCTGTTCACGCTGCCCCAGTTCAGCGATCAGAAACTGCTGCTGCGCACGCTGAACTTTGCCATTTCGCCAGACGTGCGCTCGCAGGATGCCTTGCAGGTAATCACCAGCGTTATGGGAAATCCGGACGGCCAGCAACTGGCGTGGGATTTCGTCCGCCAACACTGGCCAGAGATTGAAAAGGCCGGCGGACCCTTTGCCAGCGCGCAGGTGGTGGGAGCGACCAGCGTGTTCTGCGATGCGGAGAAACGCGATCAGGTGACGGCATTTTTTTCCGCGCACCAGGTCGCGGCGGCGGAGCGCACCTATAAGCAGTCGATTGAACGCATCAATAACTGCGTCGATCTGAAGTCGCAGCAGGAACCGAAACTGGCTTCGTGGCTGGGACAGCACGGCATCGCCGGCGGAAAGTAGCCGACGAAATCGGAATCGGGCTTGGGACAGCAGGTCCCTCGACTGCGCAACATCTTTCGCTTCGCGAAAGATGTTGCTTCGCTCGGGATGACAATGCTGTTCTGGGCCCTTTTCTATGGCACGACCGAAAGCACCAGATGCGACGGCAGTTCGGGCGAACAATAGACACGCTGGATCGCCGGCACAAAATCGGACGCGGCCGCCTGGTAGATGCTCGGCACGAATTTCTGCGGGTTGCGGTCGATCACCGGGAACCACGTCGACTGAATCTGCACCATGATGCGGTGTCCTTTGAGGAAGACATGATCGTGATCGCGGAGTGAGATGTTCCATTCCACCGGCTTATTCGGCGCGAGCGGTTGCGGCTTCTCATAGCTCTTGAGATAGCGGCCGCGGCGTACTTCCATCGCGACGGGAAGTTCGTATCCATTCAACGACTGGGCATATTGGCTGGGCTTCGGCCCGTCGTCGGGAGCCCATGCGTTCTTCTGCGCGTCCTGCGGATATACGTCGATGATCTTAACCACGAAATCGCTGTCGCTTCCGGAAGTCGAAGCGAACAAGTTCGCGGCGAGCGGACCGGTCACGGTGAGATCGTGGTCGAGCGGTGCACTCACATACGAGAGAACATCGGGACGGCCATCGACGAAACGCTGGTCGGCAACTTCCCAGGTGCGCCAATCGCCCGCCGGATATGTAGGCGAGATGGGACGCTGCCGGTAAGGCACAGGATTCGCGGGATCGGAAACATATTCACGATAGTCATGCGCCATCTTCTCCGCAGCCGCGTCTGGCGCGGTGAACGAGAGCGTTCCATCAGCGTGCAGGTAGAGCTTTGTAGGCTTCGCTTCCTTCGGAGGCCACGCGGCATAGGTATGCCAGGTATTCGATCCACTCTGAAACGTACTGGCCTGCCACGCGGGCTTGTCCCCCTGGCCGTGCAAATAGTAGCGAAAAAACGGAGCCTCAATGTTCTCGCGGAATTCGCGGGAAGTTTCGTGCCCGCCGAACGGAATGAGTCCAATGCTGTCTCCCTTGCCTCCCGCCCATTCGCCGTGAAACCACGGGCCCGCCACCATCAGATTCGTGTGTTGCGGATCGTTCTCTTCAGCGTGACGAAAAATCTGCCACGGGCCCCATGGATCTTCCTGATCCCAGAATCCCGCAACATTCAAATTAGGCACGGTTGACGCGTGAAGCTGGCTGACCCACGCTTCCTTCTTCCAGAACTCGTCGTAGTCGGGATGTTCGACACTGGAATTCCAATAAGGAATCGAACCGTGGAGATATTTCGCATTGAGGTTTGAGAGCGGCCCCAGGTCGAGATACCACTGGTAGGTGTCGTAGGTTTCGAAGTCGAAATGCGTGTTCTTGTTTTTATCGGACTGCTCCATGACGGCGTATTCAAAGTCGTAGCTTTCACGCAATGCGCCGAAGCGGTGGTCGTCGTCGTTCATCCACTGGTCGACGGGCGAGGCCTGCTCGCTGATCGCCATCAGCGCTGGATGGGGATGAAGCAGCGTGAGCGCGGTAGTCAGACCATCATAAGAGACGCCGTACATCCCGACCTTGCCGTTGTTGTTGGGAACGTTCTTTACCAGCCATTCGATCGAATCATAGGCATCAGTAGTTTCGTTGGTGGCTTTCGGATCTTTCAGGTCGACCCAGGAAGAAAGGTTGAAGACCCCCTCGGACTTGAAGCGCCCGCGCAGGTTCTGTATGACGAAGATGTAGCCATCCTGTGCGAGTTCCTTGATCGAGGAAGGCATCTGCTCGGGCGGCTTTTCAGGGACACCATAGGGCGTGCGGCGAAACAGAATCGGAAGCGGACCGGTCTGGTCTTTAGACTGGCCAACAGGCGCGAGGATCACGGTCTGCAGATGAACGCCATCACGCACTGGGATCATGACTTCCTGCAGCGTGAACAGAGGTGTCGCCGGAGTTTGCGGCGGAGTCTGTTGCGCTGTGGATGAAACGGCGATCAATGTCACAGCCGACAAGGTAACAACGAGAACCAAATTGGATGAGCGCAATTATTTCCTCCGGCGCAGACAGGTTGAGATGAAACCTAGTTCAATCTGCTTCGTGGGGCGAAGTATAACAATCCGCGAAGGACCAGGGAAACTGGAGCGCTCGGAGTACGGGCTCGCTTTGATTTTCTCCGCGAGCTCCGCGGGGTTCTCTGCGTTCTCTGCGATCAAAGGCTTTTGACTTGCCAGCCAGGAGATCAAAAGCCTTTAACCGCGAAGAGCGCGAAGAAATGCCGCAGAGATCGCTGAGAAAACCCTTCAGCACACTTTTCGGTCTGAACCTTGGTATTGCTCAGAACAGGCGCCCCATCGAGAAGTTGATTCTGCTCTGTCCCGTCGGGCTGACGCTCGCGGCCAGCGCCAGGGGCCCGACGATGGTGTCGGCGATCACTCCCAGATTGAAGGTGCCGCGCACCGCAACCGGTCCGGGATCGAGTGTCGTCGTGCCGAAGGCTGTGCCCGCCTCATACCAGCCGCCCCAGTAGATTTTGCCGCCGACCAGCGCGGGCAAGCGGTAAAATTCGCGGCGGACTCCGAGCGACGAGTAGGCGTAGTGATTGCCCAGAAATTCTTGCGGAAGATAGGCGCCTAAGCGAAACGGGCCGCCCAGCGCGAACACCTGAAACGGCCCGGCGGATCCGCGGAACGTGGTTCCGCCGGAGAGATCGAAGAAGAGCGACGTCTTCGGCCCGACGGGGAGAAAACTGGAAGTCTGCACATCGAGTTGCCCGATGGGATGCGCCTGTCCGGGGCTCTGCAAGACGCGCGAGAGCGTGACTACAGCGCGCGTACCGATCGAGGGCACCGAGGGATTGTCTTGCCCGTCCCAGACATAGCGGGCGCGGAATTCTCCGGTGTTGCCGTTGACGATGGGTAAACCCGCGGCTCCGATCAGCGGACTCAGCTTGCCTTCGAAGATTTCATAGCCGACCCGGAGTTCGCTGCGTCGGCCGGAGCTGTAGCCAATGTCGAACCCGCCGCCCGCACGCTCGTCGCCGAAGACGGCAACCCGCGTCAATCCCGTAAAAGAGTTGCGGGCAAACTTCGAGGCAAAGGCGTACGGAGAAACAAAAAATGGCGACTGGCCCAAAGGCTGGTAGAACTCGGTCGCCGCCAGATTGCTGGAGCCAAAAAGAAGATCGTTGCGCCACTCGCCGCCGCGATGAGCGATATCCATAAAGGTCACGCGCGCGCCTGCGGAAAAGTCGGAGGCCGCGACGCCGGAAACACCTACATTCACGGCGAGGTCCACGAATGGCGGGCCATAGGATTTATCGTGGGTGGTGACGCGCAGCGCAGGAACTCCGTTCTGCGTGAAGCCCTCGTAGCCCAGTCGATCGAACTGGCCTTCGCCGGCGATGCGCGTGAGTTGGGTGTCGAGTTTGTCAAGATTGAGCGGGCCCCGCAGTTCCTTGGCAAGCTGGCGTTGGATGCGGCTGTCGGTGTCAGAATCGGCGCCGGTAACTTCGACAGCTTCAATTTTTTCGGGCTGCCGATGCTTGCGCGCGGTGCGGGCCGCCAGATACTCCTCCCACTCCGCGGGATCGGGAATTGCGTATGGCAGGATAACGGCCGACTGGCTGGCTGCGCTCTTATATCCGAGTGCAATCAGTTCCTTGACGCGGGAGTAATCTGTCCCTGTGAAGCCGGTCATATCCACGCTGATTTTCGCCTGGGCGAGTGCCAGCGAGCGGCGCTCATTTTGCGTGACCATTACGTCCACAGCGCGGTTGAGTACGCCGGTGAGGGTTTCGAGTTGCGTGCGATTCCCCGGTGGAAGATGCAGTTCGACGGCGATCACCGCGTCGGCATTCATTGCCAGGACGGTTTCAACCGGAATATTCTGCACCATGCCGCCGTCGGCCAAAACGCGGCCGTTCATCTCCACCGGAGTAAATACGCCGGGGATCGCCATGGACGCGCGCACTGCCTGCGCCAACGGGCCGTTATCGAGAACAACGCCCTCCCCGCTTAGCATGTCAGTGGCGACACAGCGGAATGGGATTGGCAAGTCGTCGAAACTCGCAGCGCCAGATTCAGGGAATGCGATGCGATCGAGCAACAAGCCCACGCCCTGACCAGAGTTGTAACCGTTGGGCCCGCGCAGACCATGCTTCAGGCCGAGGCGCGCGTCGATCAGAAAATCGCGCCTATCTTCCTTGCGACGATAGGAGAGCTGCGAATAAACCGGCTCGGGAAGAAACGCTGCGTCCCAATCAATCTTTTCGGCGAATTTTTGCAGGTCTGCCGGAGACATGCCCGTGGCATACATAGCGGCGATAATGCTGCCCATGCTGGTTCCAGCGATGCGGTCGACCGGAATGTGATTCTCTTCCATCCACTGAATCACTCCAATCTCGGCTAGTCCAAGCGCGCCCCCGCCACTGAGAGCCAACCCAACTCGCGGACGATGAACAGGAACTGCTGGTTCCGGGGCGGTGGAAACGTCCTGCGCGAGCGACAAGACTGGCGAAAGTAGGCTTCCTGGAAATATCCCCAGAAAAACTAGAGTGATCGCGACCGATGCAGTCCGATTGGTTGTTTTCATCATGGGCTCCTGAAATGCGGAAGCGCCGGCTATGCGCAAATTCCAAGGTGAGGAAAAAAGGTTAGCAGGTTTAATGGGCGGAGTCAGCCGTGAGAGGCAGACCGATGAATCAGTTTGGCTTCGAGGATGCCAACGGAGCCCCCGCCCGCACCTGATCCATCACGCTGCGGACCGCGTCGATGACGACATCGGGCCGATCCATTTGAATATAATGCGAGCTATTCTTCGCGATTACCTGCGTGCCGCGAGTCGAAAGCTGGGAGAGTTCTATCTGCATTTTCTCCCATGCGTCGTTGACCGGCTTGGCGACATCGGCCGGGAGATCGGAGGACGGCTTATCCGGGTCGTGCGAGAGCACCGCGAGCGGCAGGTCGCCGAGCGAACCGGTGGCGGCCGTCTGAGCCGCGCTTTCGGGAAAGTTTTTCAGTTCCGCCATGCTCTCGGCCGCCGTATGAAAGTTGCATTCGGCTGCGCGCTGCACAGCGTCGTCGTCGCACAGACCCAGCAATCGGGGAATACCGAGCGGCATGGTGTACTCGAGGAACTCCGCCTCGCGCACCCAGCTGCCCTCCATATTCTTGAGCTCGGGCGGAAAGCGATTCTCCTGGTCGGGGTGGGACGCATCGACCAGCACCATGCCAGCAACTTCGTTGCGATAAAGGCTGGCGTAGAGCCGCACATCGAATCCGCCCATCGAATGGCCGACTAAGACATAAGGTGGCGCGATGCCCGCGGCCTGCAGCAGCGCGTGCAGTTCCCCGGCGATGACTTTGCTGGTGCGAGGTTGCGAACTGGAATCGCTATAGCCGAGTCCGGCGCGATCGTAGGAGCACGCGCGGGCGAATTTCGCGATCTGCGGCTGCACCTTGCGCCAGGATGCGAACGTGTCGCCCAGTCCGGATTCGAGAATCACCGCGGGACTTCCCTCGCCTGCACAGTCAATGTGCATCCGATATCCGCCCACGTCGAACCGTTTGCCGGTCATGACATTAAAACGGCGGTCGCGAGCCTCGAAGATGTTCTCGTAGATCATGCCGGCGGCGGCGAGGAGCAGCGTTAACAAGAGCAGCCAAACGATGATACGGCGAGGCCACGAATATGACGGCGCGGATGGAGCCGCAACATTGTGCATGGAGAAAGACACGCGGCGCGACCCGACGCGCCGCAGTGCCACGTATTCTACATGACCGGCGGCACCGTAATGCCCATAACCGCCAGACAGCGAATTATCTCGCGGCGGACCACGGCCACCGTCGCCAGAAGAAATTTCTTTCGCGTTTCGTCCGCTTCGGTGAGGATGGGATGACGATGGTAGAACGTATTGAATAGCTGCCCCAGGCGGAAAACATGTTTCGCGAGGTGCGCGGGCTCGGTGGTGGCGATGCACTTGTCGATTACGTAGGAGGTCTGCGACGACGCCAGCCACAGCTCCCAGATTTCGTCGGCGGCCTCGCCCGCAAGCGAACTCGCCAGATCGTTGGCCGAAACCTTTCCGCCTGCCTCGCCCAGGAAAGTCTCGGGATCGAATCCAGCTTTGCGGAAGATGCTGGTGGCGCGCACCACGGCGTATTGCGCGTAAGGTCCGGTCTCGCCTTCGAAGCTGAGAGCTTCCTTGAAATCGAATGCGATCACCGACTGCTTGGTGTACTTCAGCATGAAGTAACGCAGAGCGCCGATAGCGATCTGAGTGGCAATCGCGAGACGCTCGCCGTCGGTCAGTTGCGGATGGCGCGAGTCGACTTCCTTTTTGGCGGAGACGATAAGCTGGTCGAGGAGATCGTCGGCCTTCACACCAAAACCTTTGCGTCCGCTGACCCCGACGAAGGATCGAGCCTTGTCTTCTTCACTCAGGTTGTAGCCGAGCTCAGCCGCGCAGCCTGGAGTCAGCACGACCATCCCGTAAGAGAAGTGCTCGAAATGGTCGGCAGCTTCTCCGTGACCCAGATCGCGCAGGGCTTCCTTAACTGTGTTTTGCGCTTCCGACTGTCGTACGTCGATGACGTTGTAGTTTTCGGCCACGTCGCCGAAATGCGGGTGATTTTTTTCGCCGTCCACGGTTGAGATCCAGCAGTCGTGGCGGTTGGGATAGCGATAAAACTTGCGATAACCGAAATCGCGGCCTAACAAACCGAACTTCCACATGTGGTAGGCAATGTCCTTGCCCACGTAGCCGACGGTCCCGTTGGAGCGGACGATAACTTTCTGGTCTTCCTCGGAGATTTCTGACGGACGGATGTCGACACCCTGTTTCAGAGGAATCTCGACGAGGATGTCATCGTTATCGTCAATCACTTCTTTACCATTCGCCTTCTTGACGCTGGCTTGCTCGGGCGAGTCGCCCGAGCCCACACGGTCCGTGCTGGTTCCAGCGCGGCGCATGATCCAACATCCTTTGTTCTTACCCTCATTCTCAAAGGTGAGCACGCCTGATTCTTTCAGCTTGACGAAAGCCGCATCCCAGAAATGCAGGTGCAGAATTTCGCTCTCGCGCGGCAAGAAATCATATTCGATGTCGAGCCGCTCCATGGTCTCAAGATGGCGGCGCAGCACCGCAACCGAAATCAGGTCAGCCACGGCGGCAACGTCGCTTGCGGCATCCTCGATCGCATGCAGCGTCTGCAAGCGCACTTGCAGGTTCTGCTTGTCTTCGGCATACCACTGCGAAACCCGGGCATAGAGATCCCAGCAGTAGTAGTCGAAGCGGGGCTGCCGGGTGAGAGCTTCGATTTCGGCGCGAGTTTTCTTCTCGATGTGAAGGAAGCCCACCACTACGTCGGCAACCTGCACGCCCGTGTTGTCAATGTAGTTCTGAATGTCGACTTCCCTGCCCGCATAGCGCAGCAGCCGCACGAACGAGTCCCCGAGAATGGCGTTGCGCAGGTGTCCGATGTGCGCGGCTTTATTGGGATTGATGCTGGAGTGCTCGACCAGAATTTTGCCGGGAGGAATCTCGACCGGCGGCTTCTGATCGGACGCGAGCGCGGCGGCCATCCATCCCCGATCAATGCGGACGTTCAGATAACCCGGTGGAGCAACCTGCATTTCGGCGATGCCTTCAATGACGCCGATGTCCGCGCGAATCGCCTCGGCAATCTTCAGCGGCGCCGAGCGCAGCGGCTTGGCGAAGGGGAAAATCGGAATGGCAAAATCTCCGAGTTCGACCTCGGGAGGCTGTTCGACGACCACGCCGGGCAGCGCGGCACCCGGATAACGGCGCTGCAAACACTCCAGCACGCGCTGAGCAAG
>DATHQJ010000202.1:0-8658 GCA_035482825.1 Binatus sp. (SeqCode)
GCAGGATCATCTCGTCGAAGTGCAGCGCAAGCTGCGATCGCGCCGCGATCTGACGCAGAAATGGTGTGAGGCGACGCCGCGCGTGAGTTGCGTGGCGCCGCGCGGGGCTTTTTATGCTTACCCCAAAATCGATATCCCGGAGAGCGATGAAATCTTCGTGAAGGAACTGATTCGGCAGAAACATGTGATGGTGGTCCACGGATCGGGCTTCGGGCAGAAGCCGGGGACCCAGCATTTTCGCATCGTGTTTCTGCCGGATGAGGCCACGCTGAGCAGGGCCTACGCGGGAATTGCGGACTTCATTCGGGAGCGGTACGGGAGGGCGTAGTCCTCTGTCTGTTTTGGATATGACCATGGTATAATGACCATGATCGTATGCCCATGAAAACCAAAACCATCCCCGCCGGCACGTTCAAGGCCCGCTGTCTCGCCATCATGGACGAAGTTGCGTCCAAGCGCGAATCCGTCATCATCACCAAGCGGGGGAAGCCGGTGGCGAAACTCGTCCCGGTGGAGAAGGAAAAAGACGACATCTTCGGCTTCTTTAACGGCAAGGGCAAAATCGAAATCAAGGGAGACATTGTCTCTCCCATCATCAGTCCCGAAGAGTGGGGCGATCTTTATTGATCCTGCTCGACACTCACGTGGTCCTCTGGCTGGCTGGCGATTATCGACGCATTTCTCCAAAGGCACATAAGGCAATCGAGGAAGCGCGCGCAAAAGAGCAGGGTCTGGCGGCGTCGAGCATGACGCTTCTAGAGATCGCGAGGCTTGCGACTTACGGGCAGATTCGTGTCGCCCCGGACTTGGAGACTTTTCTTTCCGACGTGGAGCGCCGTTTCAGCATCCTGCCGATCACGGGCAGGATTGCCGAACAGGCATTCTTGTTGCCGCCAAGCTATCCGAACGATCCCGTGGACCGCGTCATCGGCGCTACGGCGCTCATTGAGGACCTGCCCCTCATCACCGCGGACAAAGAAATTCGCAGTTCGCGTGCGGTTCCGACGATCTGGTGAAGGCCTCGAATCAATAAATTCCGAGGATGTTGTCTTCAAACTCCTGGCCGAACGCGCGTGCAATAATTTTTCTTCGCCGCACGCTCGAATCTGTTTAAATCGAAACAGGTGTTTCGTGGTCGACATTCATTCACACATTCTGCCGGAGGTAGATGACGGGCCCAAGTCGTGGGACGTCTCAGTGGCCATGTGCCGCGCGGCGGCGGCCGACGGCATTACGCACATGGTGGCGACGCCGCATGCCAACGACCGCTATCACTACGACCGGACTTATCTGCAGGGGCTGGTCGCGCATCTGCAGGAACTTGTCGGCGATGCGCCGCAACTCAGCCTGGGCTGCGACTTTCATCTTTCCGTCGATAATGTGCAGGACGCTCTGGCCAATCCTACGCGCTATGTCATCGGAGGCACGCGTTACCTGCTGGTTGAGTTCAGCAATTTCGGTATCCCGCCGCAGACTTCAGAATATTTTTTCAAGCTGGCGAGTTGCGGAATGACGGCGATCATCACGCATCCCGAGCGTAACCCGATTCTGCGCGAGAGCCCGCAACAACTGCTGGAGTGGATCGAGCAGGGCTGCGTGGTGCAGATGACGGGCTCGGCGCTGACGGGATTCTGGGGCGACCGCACGCGCCGGGCTGCGCTGTGGCTGCTTGAACACCAGGCCGTCCACGTGCTCGCCACGGATGCGCATGATCTGGAGAAACGGGTCCCGATTCTTTCAACTGCGCGCGATGCCGCGGCGCAGATTTGCGGAGCAGAGATCGCGGAGGCGATGGTTGAGGGGAATCCGCGGGCGATAGTCACTAATCAGGCGCTGCCTTATACTCCGCGGCCGGTGATGACGAGTTATCGGAAGAAGTAGGATTTGAGATTTGAGATTTGAGATTTGAGCTTTGAGCCGTCAGTTCTCAGCTTCTTCGGCGCTCAGCATTCATCCCCGTTTGTCATCCTGAGCGAAGCGGGTTCATTCGCTTTTGCGAATGAATCCGCGCAGTCGAAGGATCTCTGTACTCTCTACTTCTGTCCTGCGCGCATACACGCATTCTCTGGTGAGCGGTCGATAGCCACGGAATTTGTGTGCGAACTCCTTGACGGGCCGCTGGTAGGGTTGAGAGACAAGGGGTCCTTCGACTTCGCACGCACTTCGCTTCGCGAAGCGCGCGCTACGCTCAGGATGACAGTGTGCTGAGGGTAGCTGAGTGCCAAGTGCTAATTGCTAAATGCTGCTTTTTTACTGCGGGCGGGAAGGATCGTTCGGAGTGGGATTTGCGGCGGGGGGCGGATCGGATGTGGGGGGCGCGGTGTGCGAGGTGGTGGGCATGGGCTCGGCGCGCGGGCGATCCGGGACCGTGGTCATGGCGCTCTCAGGATTCAGCAGATGATCTTTGCTGGGGCCCAGGCCGAGTTTGATGAGCGCCCGTGAGTCGGGCACTTCCTTGCTCTGCCAGCCGTTGTCCGCCTGATAGCGCCGCATGGCCTCTTCGCTGGACTGGTTCCAGGTTCCGGTGGCTTCTCCGCTCAGATAGTGCTCGCGGATCAGGGCTTGCTGAATGGCCAGCGCTCGTTCCGAGTCGATTTTCTGCTGGCCCCGGACACGCGTTGACTTCTTGCGGGAGGAGCGTTTTCCCGTCGAGGCGGTGTGAGTCGTGGTGGTGGTGGTGGTGGCGTGATGCGTGTGCACGGGAGCCGTCGCGGTCGCAGGCTTACTCGCGGGTGCGTCGCTGGTGGAACTTTGACCGGCATTCGCCGCCGCGAGGCATGCGAAGATAGTCATCGCTCCCAATGCGATGAATCGTGTTCTGCGGACTGGAATGCAATTTCTCAACCCGAAACTCTTCTCCTCGTCCTCACGCCGACTTCGCCGGGGCCGCGAAACTTCAGCAAAAGTAAAAGCCCAACCGGACGCTGGCATTGTAATCATCCTCTATTGGACGGTACAGTGCCAGTTCCGATTGGGCTTTTTGAAGTTACGGAAGTGTACCGGCCAGGAAGATGGTTCCATCCTGCCGGGACGAACCGCGGGAGCGCACCAGGAATACAACGTCCTGGCCGCTCTTCAGGCTCGACTCGATTCGGGCGAATTCTTCTTCGCTGTTGACCGGCTGTTTATTCACTTCCAAGATGATGTCGCCGCGTCCCAGGTTGACGTCTTCGGCAAACGAACTGGGCTTCACGTCCTGCACGATCACGCCTTTTCCCGCGGGCATGTCGAGACGGTCGGCCATCTCGGGCGTCACCTTGCGAACGATCACGCCGAATTTGCTCTGCTTGGGAGCGCTCTCGTCGCCGTTGTCCTGATCGTCGCCGAGACGGGCGGCGAACAGTTTGGCGCGATCGGCAATAGTAACGGAGGTTTCCTGCGTCTTGCCATTGCGCAGGAAGCCCAGCGTCACTTTCGATCCGGGCTTGCGCGATGCGATGTCGGAAACCAGTTCGGCGCCTTTGGATACTTTCTTGCCGTCGATCTGGGTGATGGTATCGCCCACCTTGAGTCCAGCGGTGTCTGCGGGGCTTCCGGGTACTACGCTTGATACCGTAACTCCAGACCCGGCGCCATACACACGCATGATGGCCGGATTCTCGACTGCATCAAAGGTGATGCCGATCGAACCGCGAGTCACTTTATGTGCGGGGCCGGTCAGCTGGTTGTAAACCTCGACCACGGTCTTTGAGGGTAGTGCAAAACCCACGCCGGCATAGGCGTTGGTCTCGCTCAGAATGGCGGTGTTGATGCCGATGACTTCCCCGGTCATGTTGACCAGCGGGCCGCCGGAGTTGCCGGGATTGATGGCCGCGTCAGTCTGGATGAAAGTTTGGAACTGGCGGCCGGGAACGATGTCGCGGCCCTTGGCGGAAACGATGCCCGCGGTGACGGTCTCGGACAAGCCGAACGGGCTGCCCACGGCCAAAACCCAGTCACCCACTTGCATGCTGTCGGAATTGCCCATTTTCGCGGAGGGCAGCACGCGGTCGATATCGACCTTGATCACGGCCAGATCGGTTTCCTGGTCGGTGCCGATGACCTTGGCGTCATGCTGCACGCCCGGCGGATCGTCTTCGAAACGGACGCGAATGCGGTCAGCTTTTTCGACCACATGGCGGTTGGTCACGATGAAGCCCTTGGGGTCGACGACCACGCCAGAACCCAACGAGCGTTCGCGGATGGAGCCATCGCCGGGACCGCCCTGGCCGCCTGGGCCAGCTTGGCCGCCGGGACCACCGAAGAAGTGGTTGAAGAAGTCGTCCATGCCGCCGCCGTCTTCGTCGTCGTCTCCCTGGCCTTGTCCGCCGCGGCGTCGGTGGACGTTCTTAATGGTCGATTCCGTGTTGATGTTGACCACGCTCGGCTCCAACTGTTTCGCGATCTGCGAGAACGTGTTCGACATCTGCTGCGGGGATGGCATGGCAAGCGGCGTCGCGTCGCTCTTTCCTTGCCCTTCTTTCCCTTTGACTCCGTAGGAAATGACCGTCCCGATCAGAATGCCGACGGAAAGCGTTGCCAGAATACTCAGCGTGTAGGCCCAGCGATGAGCCTTCATGCGCATCCACATTGCGCCCAAATCCATATGTCTACCTGCCTCCGAAACTCACAAACCCTTTACAGTATACCCATTTACGATGCTCGGGCGCGCGGGCGGTTGCGCCATTTAAGAAAGAAAAAGATTGAACCACTAAGGGCACGAAGGATCACGAAGGAATTCGATTGATTGGATCCTTCGCGCGACTTGGGCCGCTTTGGTTAGACGCGCAAACCTGACAAAGTGTTTGATGTTCGCGGATTTAAGTTTGTTACTTGGCTTCGTAGACCGTCTTCCCGCCGACTACGGTTCGCAGCACTTTTGTTCCCAATAACTTCTCGGGAGAACTCGCGGTCGGATCTCGATCGAGGACAATGAAGTCCGCCAGCATGCCCGGGGCGATTTTGCCTTTTTCTTTTTCGGCGTATTCAGCAAAGGCTGAACCTTGGGTGTAGGCGGCAAGGGCTTGATCCATGGTGAGTCGCTGCGCGGGAAAATATTCGAGCTTGCCGTTTTCGCTGGTGCGCGTAACGGCCGAATAAAGGCCGCGGAAGGGCGTGACCGGTTCCACCGGATAATCCGTGCCAAAGGCCAGGGTCACGCCTTTATTCAGAAAAGCCAGCCAGGCGTAGGAAGTTGCCGCGCGCTGCGGACCGAGACGATCCTGGGCCCAGCGCATGTCAGTGAGCAAGTGACTGGGCTGCATGGACGCGATGACTTTCAGCGTCTTGAACTGCGCGAACTGCGCCGGGGTGGTCACTTGCGCGTGCTCGATGCGCAGACGGAAATCGCTGCCGCCGTCGGGGGCTCGTACGTGCGCTTCGTGCGCCGCTTTTTCGGCTGTGGCAAAGGCGTCGAGCGCCATCTGTATGCCCTTGTCGCCAATGGCGTGAAAGCCAATCTGGAAGCCGGCCAGCACGCGCTCGGTGGTCATCTCGTTCAGCTTAACGGCATCGTACCGCGGCAAGCCGGAATTTTTCGGATCGTCGGCATAGGGTTCGAGCAGGGCGGCGGTGTGCGAGCCTAGCGAGCCATCCATAAAACCCTTGAGCATGCCGGTGTGCAGCATTAGATCCGACTGGGGATGCGCGTTGCGCTTGCGGTCCAACTCTTCCACTGAGTCGTCAAAGGGCAGCCACTCCGTGATGCGCGCGGTCAGCTTGCCTTCTTTTTCCAGCTCTTCGTAGATCTCGAAATTTTCCCAGGTCGGCGAATAATCCTGCGCGGAAGTTACGCCATGCTCGGCCAAATCGGCCAGGGCAAGTTCGAGACCTTCGCGGCGCAGGCGGTGGAGCGGCTTGGGAATGACTCCCAAAACCGCGGCCTGCGCGGTTTCACGCAGGATTCCGGTGGGCTCGCCACTTTCGTTCCGATCGATCTTCCCGCCCTGAGGATCGCGGCTGGCCAGCGTGATGCTGCCCAATTGCAGGGCGCGGGTGTTGGCGACTGCGATGTGGCCGTCAATTCGGCCTAGAAATACGGGATGGCCTCCGGACACTTCGTCGAGGTCCCAACGCGTAGGCGGCACTTTCACGGGCCATAGAGTTTCGTCCCAGCCTGACCCGAGAATCCAGTCGCCCGCCTTCGACTCTTCGATTTTCTTGGCGACTTGCGCGCGTAGATCATCGAGTGACTTCACACCGGTGAGATCGACGCTCAGCTTCGTCGTCCCCGCGTCGTCAAGATGCACATGCGCGTCGTTGAAACCGGGCATCAGGAAGTGTCCGCCGAGGTCGATGACCTGGGTCTGCGACCCTTTGAGCTTCTGTATTTCAATCGTCTTTCCCACGGCCTGAATGCGGTCACCGCGCACCGCGATTGCTTCTTCGCGCAGAATGGAACTGAACGGCGTGTTGTCGGGGACGCCGGTGTACACGTTGGCGTGCATGAAAATGATGTCGGCCCTGGGCCTGGTATCGGCTTGTGGAGCACCGGGCGGAGCGGCTTGCTGCGCGGAGCCCGGCATCGCGACGAGAACGGAACCCAGCAGTGCACACCACAGACTCGCTTTCGAGATCAGACTCATTCTCCCACCCCCGCCAGCGCCAGCATCGTCAGCAAAATCCGCTTCAAACCCAGTTCGCGACCGTTGGAATCGAACCACTCCTGCAAAGTGTGCGCGCCGCCGCCGGAACCGCCGCCGCCGATGGCGATCGCCTCCTGTCCCAGCGAGAGCGGAATGTTGGCGTCGGTGGAAGCGCGCTGGACCTGCGCGGCGTTGGAGAGTTGGGCGTCGACGGCGCGCACTACTTGCAGAATCCGCGCTCCGGGGCGCAACTCGCCGGCGGGGCGGTTGCCGATCACCACCACTTCGCAGCTCACTCCCGACGGGCGCTTCTGTGCCGAAGATCGCATTTCGGCGGCCATGGTTTCATCTTCCACGGCACGGTTGAGGGCCATGCGCAGCGACTGCTCCAAGCGCTCCATCTCGGTCATCGAGGTTGAGCGGATGTCCACCTTCATGCTGGCCGACTCGGGGATGGAATTCACCGAGGTCCCGCCGCGAATCACGCCGATGTTGAATGTGGTTTTCGGCGTGGTGGGAACCGCGGTTGCCGTGAAAGTTTCAATCGCTTTGGCCAGAATCACGATGGGATTGGGCGCACCGAAATCGCTCCACGAGTGGCCGCCGGGGCCGCGCACGATCACTTCAAAACGGCGGCTGCCCAAGGCTTCGGCCACGATCGTGTCGGCGCCCGCTCCGTCGAGCACCAGGCTGTAGGCAATGGAATCTTTCCAGCGCGGAGTGGAAAAAATGTGGCGCATGCCGCGCAGGTCGCCTTCGCCTTCTTCGCCAACATTGCCGATGAACACAAAGGGCAGCGCATGGCGGATGCGGACGGTTCGCAGCAGGGATGCAATCCCCAGCAGAGCGGCCACACCGGCTCCGTTGTCGGAAACTCCTGGGCCGTAAATGCGGCTTCCCTGCTGGCGGATATTCAGTGGCGTGTTCGCTGGGAATACCGTGTCGATGTGGGCGCTGAGCGTTACGTAGCGCCTGCCGAATCCGGGATGCGTGCCGAAGACGTTGCCCACATCGTCGATGCGAACATCGTCGAGCCCGACTTCTTTGAAGCGCTCGGCCAGCCAAGCGCCGCGCGCCGACTCGCCAAACGGAGGCGCGGGAATTCGCGCCATTTCCATCTGCCAGTGGGTCAACTGCGCTTCCTGGGTGCGAAACCAGTTAAATGCCGACCGCACCTCCGGCGACGCGGCCAGACGCGCCACCTCCTGCTGGACGTCCTGCTGCGGGGCAGTGGGAGCCAGTGAGAGGTCCGGCAAGTCCGGGCGCGGGGGATTCGGGCTCATGTAAGTGTTCTCTAAGTTTACATCGCGTAGGGCGGGATTTGGATTGGCTTATGTGGAACGGGAGCGTTACGGGAGGGTGGTAATACGGTGTGTCGAAAAGCCCTCACCTTTGGGCACGCTAAATGGCGTTGTCATCCTGAGCGGAGAATGTGGCTCGCTCTGCGAGCCACATTCGGAGTCGAAGGACCCCTGCAACTTTGGCATCGCCCGCGGCTCGCAGAGAGTTCTCAACGGGCAAGGGCTCGCCCACGATCGGATTAGAAACTCCCTGATAAGGCGCGAATAGCTTTGAGGGGAAAGGGGTCCTTCGACTGCGCGGCGTCTTCGCGTTCGCGAAGACGCCGCTTCGCTCAGGATGACAGGGTTGTTGATCGGCGCTCGACCGCTGACACTAACTTCTTAGTTGTGGGTACTGCGATCCCGTGGCGGGCGCCGCCGCGCAGGATCGGTCCGGCGATGGCGTCGAGTTCGGGGGCGTTGCCGCGCTCGACATCTTTCTGCATGGAACTGCGCATGTTGGGCGGCATCTTCAACATCGAGGCGATGATAGCGTCGGCGTCGACTTTCGCGCCCTCAGCCAGGGCGACGGCGCAGGCTTCGCGCACGCAGGATTCCAGTTGCTGATTCCATTCCGGATCGGCGATGACCGCGCCGGTGGTGCGGTCGGCGGCGGTCGTGGTCAGCGCGAAAGGGGCGAGGAATACGATCTTGCTCCACATCAGCGTTGCTTCGTCGTCGATGAAGTGGCATTCGAATCCCATTTTCTGCAGCTCAGCCACGGGAGCGGCGAGCTGATTTCGTCCGGCTGAAGA
>DATHQJ010000203.1:0-10098 GCA_035482825.1 Binatus sp. (SeqCode)
GGAAGGCATCATGTGTCAAAGCCTGCTGCCCCGCATCGACGGCAAGGGCCGGTCCATGATCATGGAGATTCTGGTGCCCAACGCCGCCGTGCGCAACCTGATTCGCGAAGACAAAATTCACCAGATCTACTCGTCGATGCAGTCCGGTCAGGAAAAATTCGGGATGCAGACCTTCAACCAGTCGTTGGCCACAGCCTATTTCAAGAAGGAAATCACGCTGGAAACCGCGATGGCGCGTTCCAGCAATACGGACGAGTTGCAGGAAATGATCAACCGCGGCGCTACTCTGACCAGCCGTCCGACCGCGGGAACGACTCTGGCGAAAGGGGCTGCTCCTTCCAAGCACTAACAAGGTGGAGGGTACAGGACCGAGGCCCGAGCAGAAGATTTTGAAAAACTAGATCGCACTTACAGTGAGGAGAAGCTAAAACCATGCCAGTCTTTACATTTTCAGGCAAGGACGCATCCGGGCAGAAAATTTCCGGGGAGCGGATGGCGGCCAACAAGCAGTCGTTGGCCC
Source organism: Binatus sp. (SeqCode) (assembly GCA_035482825.1). Taxonomy (GTDB): domain Bacteria; phylum Acidobacteriota; class Terriglobia; order Terriglobales; family Acidobacteriaceae; genus Sulfotelmatobacter. The sequence goes on from DATHQJ010000203.1 coordinate 521, forward strand.
AGGCGTTGCGGCGCGAGCGCATCACGCCCGGCGCGATTCGTGAAAAGGGCAAGGAATTTTCCATGCCCACATTCGGCTCGGGCAAAGTCTCGACCAAAGACATTGCGATCTTCTTTCGCCAGTTTTCGGTCATGATCGATGCCGGTCTGCCGCTGGTCCAGTGTCTGGAAATTCTGGCGGCCAACCAGGAGAACCAGGCCTTCCAGAAGGTTCTCACCGGGGTGCGGACCACGGTCGAAGGCGGTGCCACGCTGGCCAACGCCATGCGCCAGTATCCCGTGGTCTTCGACGACCTCACCACCAACATGGTCGAGGCCGGTGAAACCGGCGGTATTCTCGACATCATTCTGCAGCGTATGGCCGTCTATGTGGAAAAGGCCGTGCGTCTGAAGTCGGCGGTCAAGTCGGCCCTGATCTACCCCATTGCCGTGGTCAGCATGGCCGGGTTGATCGTGGGCGCGCTGCTCAAATGGGTGGTGCCCATCTTCGCCAACCTGTTCGCCGGACTGGGCGTCGCCCTGCCGCTTCCTACCCGCATCGTCATGGGGTTGAGCGCGTTCGTGCAGACTTTCTGGTGGATGTTCGGTGTGGGCGGCTTCGCACTGTTCTTCGGAGTCAAGCAGATCCGCAAGCACCCTCGCGGCCGCTACTACTTCGACAAGATGCTGCTCTTCATCCCCGTGATCGGGTCGCTGCTGCGCAAGATCGCAGTCGGCCGCTTCACCCGTACGCTGGGCACGTTGATCACTTCGGGCGTTCCGATTCTGGAAGGCTTGTCCATCACCGCCCGCACCTCGGGCAACGCGGTGCTCGAAGAGGCTCTGATGAAAGTGCGCAAAGCCATCGAAGAGGGGCGCACCATCGTCGATCCCTTGCGCGAGTGCGGCGTGTTTCCCAACATGGTGACCCAGATGATCGGAGTCGGCGAAGCCACCGGCGCCATGGACTCCATGCTGCAGAAAATTGCCGACTTCTACGAAGAAGAAGTCGACGCCGCCACCAAGGACATGTTGGCCATGCTGGAGCCGATCATCATCGCCGTATTGGGCGTGAGCGTCGGCGGCATCGTTATCTCACTGTACATGCCGCTGTTCGCCATGATCGCCAAACTGGCTGGCTAATAAAACCGGGTCTTGGGTCGTGGGTGTCAGGTCTTTGGCCTGACACCCACGACCCTGCCCAGACCCAAGACCTAAAACCGAAGACCCGAGATCTTCATGCAATCGACGTTTGACGAGCGCAATTGGCTGGCATGGCTGGTTCGGGTCAGAATCTTCATTCTGACTCTGCTGCTCGCCATTGAGCTGGCGGTCGCCCAGTTCACTCCCGCGCCTCTGCCCATGCGGCTCTTCATCAGTACCATGCTGTTTTGGTACAGCCTTTCGCTGTTCTACGTGCTGTTGCTTTCCTTCTGGCAGGAACACCGTCTGCAGGCCACCCTGCAGGTTTTGACCGATCTGATTCTGGTCAGCCTCGTCGTCCACGAAACCGGAGGCTGGGACAGTTCTCTCAACTTTCTTTACCCGCTGGTGATCATCGTGGCCAGCGTGCTGCTGCCACGCGTATGGGCGCACCTGGTCGCGGCTCTGGCTTTCATCCTTTATGGAGCGGTGCTGGAACTGAACTACTATGCCGTGGTTCCTTCCTACACCACCACGCATCCCGCCACCAAAGCGCTGCAGGCCATCATCTTTGTCAATCTCTTCGCCTTCCTGGCGGTGGCTTACCTGGCCGGATTGCTGACCGCAAAACTGCGCCAGGTCGGCGTCCAGCTGAAAGACACCAGCGGCGCGCTCGAGAATCTGCAGGCGCTGCATGAAAACATCATTCACTCCATCAGCAGCGGCCTGATCACCACCGGCCTCGATGGCCGCATCACCCTGGTCAACGCCGCTGCCCTGCGTTTACTGGAGCGGACCTCGCCGGAACTGATGGGTAGTCCGGTTCACGAACTGTTTGTCGATGCTTTACCCACCGTGGAATCGCCGCGGGCCCACGGTGAAGTACGATTCGATGCGCCCAACAGATTCCGCAAGACGGTTCGAGTACGAGTAGCGGCCTTGACCGTGCCCGAGCGCGGGGATCTGGGATACGTCTACGTTCTCGACGATCTCACCGAGATTCGCCGCCTGGAACGCGAAGTTCGCATGCAGGACAAATTGGCCGCTGTCGGCCGCCTGGCTGCTGCCATCGCCCACGAAATCCGTAATCCGCTGACCTCCATCGCCGGCTCGGTCAGCATGCTTTCCGGTGTGCCCGAGATGAACGAGGATCACCGCCGCCTGCTCGATATCGTCACTCGTGAGTCGCAGCGGTTGAACAGCATCATCACCGACTTTCTCGCCTACTCCCGCACCAAGCAATATCACTTCGACCGCATCGACCTGGTTCAGTCCGTCGAAGAAACTTTGACGCTCATGGACCACCGCATGACCGCGGAGAAAACCGGCATCACCATCGCGCGCAGGTTTACGGTCTCCCAGGCCATTGCCATCGCCGACGGCGACAAACTCAAACAGGTCTTTTGGAACCTCTGTGAGAACGCGGTTCGGGCCATGAAGCATGGTGGAACCCTCACCGCCGCGGTCGAGTCTTTGGGGGACGATTGGCAAGTCTCTTTCATCGACACTGGAACGGGCATGACGCCGCAGCAGATCGAAAAAATCTTCGAGCCCTTCCAGTCCAGCTTCGAGGGCGGCACCGGGCTCGGCTTGGCCATCGTTTACCAGATCGTGCAGGCGCATGAGGGCAAAGTCTGGGCGCGATCCAAACCGGGGCAGGGAACCACCATGGTATTGCGCTTGCGACGCCTCGATGCCGAGCGGCCGGACTCTGCCGATATCGATCGAGAAGTTGTCACGCAAAAGCCTCGTGAGTTAGTCGGCGCGGGACTGGGAGCAGCAGCAGGAGCAGGAGGACGCTTGCATGGCTAACATCTTGGTCTGCGACGACGAACGCTCCATCTGCGAAATGCTCGACATCTCCCTGCGCCGCGAGGGCCATCGTGTCGAAACCGTACAAGCCGGACAGTTGGCGAAAAACAAGATTGACGGCGCGCTCTACGATGTCATCATCACCGACATCAAAATGCCGAATATCGATGGCATCGAAGTCCTGCGCCACGCTCACCGGGTTTCGCCCGACTCCGCCGTTATCCTGATCACGGCAGTCGACGACTACGAGGCTGCCGTGCAGGCCGTAAAAGCCGGAGGCGCCACCGACTACATTCGCAAGAGTCCCGGGCTGGTCGACGAGATCAAGTTGGCGATCAACCGCGCCGTCGAGAAACTCAACCTCAGCAAGCAGAATTTTGCCCTGCGCCGCGACGCCGCCACCCGCAACTCGCTGGACAACATTATCGGCTCGAGTTCTGCCATGGAGAAGCTGAAGCAGACGGTGCGAACCGTCGCCTCCACGGCCTCGACCGTGCTGATCCACGGCGAAAGCGGCACCGGTAAGGAACTCGTCGCCCGCGCCGTGCACGTCTGTTCGCCGCGTGCCACCGACGCCTTCGTCTCCGTCAACTGCGGAGCCTTCCCCGAGACTCTTCTCGAAAGCGAACTCTTCGGCTACCTGAAAGGGGCCTTTACCGGCGCCAACCAGAACAAGCGCGGCCTGTTCGAAGTGGCCGACGGCGGCACCATTTTCCTCGACGAAATCAGCGAGATGACTCTCGCCATGCAAGTCAAGCTTCTCCGCGTCTTGCAAGAGCGCACCGTGCGCCCGGTCGGCAGCACCGGAGAAATTTCCATCGATGTGCGCGTGATCGCCGCCACCAACCGCGATCTCGACAAGGCCGTCGCCGAAAATCTTTTTCGCGAGGATCTTTACTACCGTCTGAACGTCATCCCAATCCGCGTCCCTTGTCTCAGCGAGCGCCGGGAAGACATTCCCTTGCTGGTCAACCATTTCCTGAAAAAATACGCCAGCGCAGCCGGCCGCAGCATCCTGCGGGTCAATGCGCCGTCACTCGATTCGCTGTGCGGCTACGAGTGGCCCGGCAATGTCCGCCAGTTGGAAAACACCGTCGAACGCGCCGTGGCCCTCGAAACCACCGACGAACTCCACGTCGAACTTCCCGCCGAGCGCCCGAAAGCCCGCGCCGCTGCCGCTGGGGCCGCCGTGGGAGGCACGTTGCCCGACGTCGGCGGCGATCTAACGCTTCCGGAAGGCGTCGGCATGGAAAACTATGTCGCGGGCATCGAGCGCTCGTTGCTGCAGAGTGCGCTGAACCAGTGCGGCGGCGTGCAGACCAAAGCCGCCGACGTGCTCGGCATCTCCTACCGCTCGTTCCGCCATTTGATGAAGAAGTACGGGCTGTAGCTCTCAGCTCTCAGCTATCAGCATTCAGTCAGCAATTCGCATTCACCCCAGCGAAGTGTCCCGCAGGGACTACTGAGAACAGCTGGTGCGGCGCTAAAATATCCCCAGAGCCTCCTGTGCCCACCCTCCGCGCAATTCTCGACGAAAGAGTTCGCGAGGCCGACGCCTCTCTCTACGAAAAGCTCGACCACCACCGCGTCCGCTGTTTTTCCTGCGGACACTGCTGCCCCATTCCCGAAGGCCAGCCCGGCGTATGCAAAGTCCGCTACAACCGCGGCGGCACCCTCTACGTTCCCTACGGATACACCGCCGGAATGCAGTGCGATCCCATCGAAAAAAAACCATTCTTCCACGCTCAGCCCGGCGCTCTCGCCTACAGCTTCGGCATGCTGGGCTGCGATCTCCACTGTGGCTACTGTCAGAACTGGGTCACATCGCAAGCCCTGCGCGATCCCAACGCCGTTTCGCCGCCGCTTGAAGCCTCTCCAGAAATGCTCGTCCGCGATGCCCTCCACCAGCGCGCGAAAGTTCTGGTCAGCACCTACAACGAACCGCTCATCACCGCCGAATGGGCGGTCGCGGTTTTCAAAGAAGCTCGCGCCGCCGGCCTGCTCACCGGATTCGTCTCCAACGGCAACGCCACTCCGCAGGTTCTCGCCTACCTGCGCCCCCATCTCGATCTCTACAAAGTCGACCTCAAGAGTTTCGACGACCGCCACTACCACGAACTCGGCGGACGCATCGCCCCCATCCTCGACAGCATCCGCCGCATTCACGCCATGGGATTGTGGCTCGAAATCGTTACCCTCCTCATCCCCAATTTCAACGACAGCAACGACGAACTCCGCCGCCTGACGGAATTCCTCGCCGGAATTTCCCCCGACATCCCCTGGCACGTCACCGCCTTCCACACCGACTACAAAATGCAAGGCGATGGTCAACGCGACACCACCTCCGAAGACCTACTGCGCGCCGCCGAAATCGGCCAGGCCGCCGGCCTGCGCTACATCTACGCCGGCAATCTCCCCGGCACGGTAGGCCCCTGGGAAGACACTCGCTGCCCGCAGTGCCACGAAACCTTGATCACCCGCTACGGATATCGAATCACCCGCTACCGTCTCACCCCCGAAGGCCGCTGCCCGAGTTGTTCATCCCAAATCCCCGGCCGCTGGTCCACAAAATTCGACGGCCAGATCACCTCCCGCCCTTTCCTCCCGCACAAACCCTCCCCTTTATTTACAATCACAAGTCGTTGAATCCTCCAAGCCCACGAAACGATATGAGCCCACGCAGGGTGCCCCATTTCTCGCGCGTTCTTGGCGCGAGAAGTGGGGGTGTCCTAAACGCTATCGCGCTCACGGCTCTGCTCCTCCTCACCGCCTGCTCTCCCCGCGACTTCCTCACCCACCGTCTCGCCACCGACCTGATCTCCGCCTCCGACCCCTTTCGCATCCCGCAGCAGTTTGCCCTTCAAACCGGAATCGTCTCCAATAAAAACTACGTCTCCCCCGAATACCTCATCCTTCAACAGCACGGCTGGATTTCCGCGACCGCCGCGCGTTGCCTCCCCGGCATGGAACCCCCGCCCTGCTGGGACGTCCTGCTGACTCCCTCCGGCGTCGAAACCGTTCGCGCCCTCGTTCCCGCGGAAGAGGCCAACCAGACTTCTTTCTTCATTCCCGTCGCCCGAAGAGAACTCGTCGCCGTCACCGGAATCAGCAAGCAAGGCAGCCTCGCCGACGTCGACTTCACCTGGCGATGGGTTCCCTTGAACGAAGTCGGCGCCGCGCTCTACTCCGGCGACCTGCATTACAACTCCACCGTCGGTTTCCGCGACTACGACGACGGCTGGCGTATGGTTGTCGCGCCCACCACTCCTCGCCCCGGCCAGCCACTGGACGACGCACTCAAAAACGCCGAGCCCGTGCAGTGATGCCCCAGCCGCCGCCCGCCTGGCTCCTCTCCGCCCCGAGGTGGCTCACCCCGCGCCGCATTCGCGCCCAGGCCCTCGTTCTCGCCGTCTGCTTGTGGGGAGTCTGCGCCGTTGACTTCGCGACCCCTGGCCTGTTCGACCGCGCCGGCAATATCAAGTTCCAGGACTTCCTTCAGTTCCCCATCGCCGCGCATCTGGTGACCCAAGGCCGCGCCGCAGAACTCTACGGCAACCGGATCGTGGACGACGAGATTCGCACCATTGTCGGCCGCGAAACCACGGTCCACCTGCAATACTTTTACGGACCCCAGGTTGCGCTGCCCTTCGTTCCGTTCGAGCGGCTCCCATTTCTTACCGCGGCGGAACTCTGGGTCACCCTCTCTCTGTTGGCCTATTTCGGATGCGTCTATCTGACTTGGAGATCGTGCAGAAGTCTTCGACTCTACCCAGGACTTGTGGCCCTCTGTGCCGCCGCCTACCCGCCACTGTTTCACTTCTTCGTGCGTGGCCAGATTTCCGCCGCTGCTCTGCTGTGCTTTACCGCCGCATTGATCGCATTTCGCACGCAACGGGACTGGCTCGCCGGCATCGCTCTCGGTTTCCTCGTATTCAAGCCGCAGTTTCTGGTTGCGCTGCCGCTGGCACTGCTCCTCGCCCAGGCGTGGAAAGCCCTAGCCGGTTTCACTCTCTCCGCAGTTGCACAACTCGTATTTACGTTTCTGTACTTTGGCAGGTCAGTGATGCTTGCTTACTTCAGTATGCTTTTGCATAGCGCGAGTCGTCCGAGCACCACCGAACTCACCCTGTCGCCGATCCAGATGCATTCCCTGTATTCCTTCTGGTCGCTCCTGATCTCATGGCCTCCCGGAGCGGCAGCGCTCTATCTTGTAAGCGCGGTGTTTGTCATTGGAATCGCGGCTGTCGTCTGGAAGTCCTCTTTGCCTCTGCCGCCTCGCTTCTCCGCACTGATTCTTGCCGCTGTGCTCGTAAATCCGCACCTCTACGTCTACGACCTCCTGTCGCTGGCTCCCGCGTTGTTGCTCCTGGTTGACTGGTCTGTCGACCGGTCTGTCGACCGGTCCGTTGACTGGTCTCGCGACCGCACCTCCTATTCTTCCGCTCCCGTCCTCCGCGGCTTGCTGTACCTCGCCTTCGTGTTGCCGCTCGTCGGCCCGCTGGCCCGCTGGACCCATCTTCAGTTATCGGTCGTCGTTTTCGCCGCGCTTCTGTGGACCCTGTACCGCATCGCAACCCCCGGTCACAAATTTGCTTCCGCGGAATCCGCCGTTGTATAACCCTTCTTCCTGCACGGGACCCCTATGCGAATCCACAAAACTGCCTGCCTCGTAATCATCTCCGTAAGCTGCCTGCTGCCTCTTGTCACTCAGCCTCTATCCGCGCAAAGCAAACCCAAGCTCACCCTCGACGAATTCTTCAACTCCGTCGACGTGACCGCGCTAGAGCTTTCTCCCGATGGGAGTTCGATCGTTATCGGAGCGGAGCGCGCCGACTGGGACCAGCAAATCTTCCGCAGCGATCTCTGGCTCTATCACGATTCAGGAAAGCATGCCGAATCAAAGAACGATGCCGGCAAAGCCAGCTCTACCAACGGGACCCTGATTCAGTTAACCCAATCCGGCCACGACTCCGATCCCAAGTGGTCCCCCGACGGCCGCTGGATCGCCTTCCTCTCCGATCGCAAATCGTCCTCGGGAAAATCCGACGACGCGGACAGCGACTCTGACTCTAAAGACGATTCCACCGCCCAGCTCTACCTGATCTCTCCCAACGGCGGCGAAGCCTTCCCCGTAACCCAGGGAGAAGAAGACGTCCACACCTTCGCCTGGTCAGCCGATTCGCAAAAAATCTACTTCGCCACGCGCCAACCCTGGACCAAGTCGCAAAAAGACGACTACAAGAAAGACTGGAAAGATGTTGTCCAGTACCGCACCGCCGAGCGCGGCGACACCATCTTCGCCCTCGACCTGGCAGTAGCGCTTAGCCGCCACGCCATCGCGCCCGCCGAGGTGAACAAAAAAGCGGAGAAAAAAGAAGGAGAGCCCGAGCCCCAGCCCGATATCACTCCGGGAACCTTGGCTATCGCCACAAGTCCGCTGCGAGTCGAAGATCTGACCACGTCGCCCGACGGCGCCAAACTCGCCTTCGTCAGCAACGCCATCAACCGGCGTCAGGAAAAATACGAAGACACCGAAATCTACGTAGTAGACCTGTCAAATGTGGCGCGGGCGCCCTCGCCCGCGACTGCCGGCAGCAACGCAAATGCTGTCCAAACACCCCGCCGCATCACCAACAATCAAGCCGAAGAATCCAGCCCGCGCTGGGCCACCGACAGCCGCCACATCTTCTTCAGCGTCGGCGTCGGCGACGTCTCCGGCCCCTACCGCGACCTGCAACCGCATCTCTACTGGGTTGACACAGAAAAGTCCGGCACCGAAAAGTCCGACGCCGAATCAGGCAAAGTCGAACATGATCCGGTCGAGCAATGGAGCAAAGACTTCAACGGCCCCGTCGAACACTACGCCGTAGCCAGATTGAATGAAAAAGATTCCATCCTTGTCTCCGCCCGCCTAGGCACCGAAGTCCAACTCTACTCCGCCGCCAAGCCCACCGACTCGCTGCATCACCTCACCGCCTGGCCCGGCACCTACTCCCGCATCTCAACCGCCGCCCACTCGCAGCGCGTGGCCTTCGTCTACTCGTCTCTCGGCAAGCCCGACGAAGTTTATCTAGCCGACAGCTCCACCACGCTCGATCAAGCCCAGCCCATCACGAGTTTCAACAAACTCTTCACCGAGCGCGATCTCCCTCAAGGCAAGCCCTACCAGTGGAAAGCCGACGACGGTACGACGGTGGAAGGCATGCTGATTTATCCGCCCGGCAAGTTTGAGCAGAAGCATCTCCCCACGCTGACCTTCATTCACGGCGGCCCCGCCGACGCCGACGGCAACTCCTTCGCCGCCAACTGGTACGACTGGGCCGCCCTCGCCGCCACCAACGGATGGCTAGTCTTCCGCCCCAACTACCGCGGCAGCACCGGATACGGCGACAAATTCCTCCAACAGATCGTCCCTCAAATCGTCTCCCGCCCCGGCAAAGACATCCTCGAAGGCGTCGACGCCCTCGTGAAAGACGGCATCGCCGACCCCGACCACCTCACCATCGGCGGCTACAGCTACGGCGGATACATGACCAACTGGCTCATCACCCAAACCACCCGTTTCAAAGCCGCGGTCACCGGCGCCGGCGCCGTCGAACACATCGGCAACTGGGGCAACGACGACACCACCTACGACGACGCCTA
>DATHQJ010000204.1:0-35575 GCA_035482825.1 Binatus sp. (SeqCode)
GAAAAGGGCCGAAGTATCTTCGTAAGTGATTCACCATAGAGACGCTTCAACACTTTGCACTGAAGCGAGGGCTGGCACTTTCGTGGTGCAACTCGCGAGCAAGATAAATTTGAAAATCAGACTCGACAAACTTCTGGTGGATCGTGGGCTGGCCGCGTCGCGTGAGCGGGCCCATGCGCTCATTCTCGCGGGCAAGATTCTTGTGGACGACCAAAAGATCGAGAAAGCTGGCGCCCAGGTCTCGGCGGAGTGCGGGATCCGCCTGCTCGGCGAAGATCTCAAGTACGTCGGCCGCGGCGGACTCAAGTTGGAGCGCGCCCTCGAACACTGGAATATAGTCGTCACGGGAAAAGTTTGCCTCGACGTGGGCGCGTCCACCGGAGGTTTTACCGACTGCCTTTTGCAGCACGGCGCCGCGCGCGTGATTGCCGTAGATACCGGCTACGGCCAGATGGACTTCAAACTGCGTCAGGATCCGCGAGTCCGGCTCCTGGAAAAATGCAATGCCCGCTATCTGACGCGTGAAGTAGTCGGCGTCGCCGTGGATTTCATCGCGATGGACGTTTCCTTCATCTCGGCGACGCTGGTTCTCCCCGCCGTAATTGCAGCCGCTTTCCCGGAATTACCCGAGGAACGGCGAGGCCGGCAAATCGTCGTTCTGGTAAAGCCCCAGTTCGAAGCCGGCAGGGAGCATGTCGGCAAAGGAGGCATTGTGCGCGACCCGGCCACGCAACTCGCAGCCGTGGAAAAAGTGAAAGCCGCGCTGCAAGCTCTAGGCGCGGCCGAGACCGACGCCATCGAGTCGCCCATCCTCGGCGCCGAAGGCAACCGCGAGTTCCTGCTTCACGGCCGGTTCTAATCCTCTGTGTTCCCCAGTGTCCCCTGTGGTGAAGGTCTTGCTTTTCTGTACAATCTCTCTTTGACCATGGCCACCTCGCAAGCCTCGTCCCAGGACACCGCGCAGAAAACCGCTGCCATCATTTCGCGGCCAGAACGTCCGGAAGTCGCGCAAGTTCTTCCCGGGCTTTTCGCCTGGCTCGCGGAACATGCCTACAAAGTGATTGTCGATCTGGAAACGGCCAAGTATGCCGCCGGGCAGGAAGTCGTGCCCCGGTCGCAGATGGCGTCAAAGAGGCTGGATCTGGTCGTGGTCCTCGGCGGCGACGGTACCTTATTATCGGCCGCGAGAATGACGGCGCCCGTCGATGTGCCTTTACTCGGCGTCAACCTGGGGTCGCTCGGATTCCTGACTGAAGTGCCGCTGCCATCGCTTTACCCCATGCTCGAATCGATCGCCGCGGGACGCGCCCCGGTCGAGCATCGCTCGCTCATGCAAGTCCAATTGCTGCGCGGAGAGCCAGGGAACGGGGAAACGGTACGCGGCAGCTATCTGGTGTTCAACGACGCGGTCGTAAACAAGACCGCGCTCGCGCGCCTCAACACTTATGACCTGTACATCGACAAGGCGTTCGTGTCGAGCTATCGGGCGGATGGCATGATTGTGGCCACACCCACGGGTTCGACCGCGTACTCTTTGTCGGCGGGCGGCCCGGTGCTCATGCCGACGGTGAATGCTTTTGTGATCACGCCGGTCGCGCCCCATTCTTTGACGCACCGGCCGCTGGTGGTGCCGGATTCCGTCGAGATCGAAATCCTGCTGCGCAGCGAGGAGGAAGTCGCTTACCTCAGCCTCGACGGGCAACCCGGGCTCGACCTGAGCGACGGCGACCGCGTGCGCTGCCGCCGCTCCGAACATCACGTGAACCTGTTTTGCGTCGGCACGGATTTTTTCCACGTGCTGCGCTCGAAGCTGAAGTGGGGAGAACGGTAGAGCTGATATCGGTTCAATGAGAGGTTACAGTTCAGCGCGCAGCAGGTCCGCGATCTTTTCTTTTCGCCGGATGACCTTCGCCGACTTGCCGCTGACCAATACTTCCGCCGGGCGCGGACGCGTGTTGTAGTTCGAGGCCAGCACCATCCCGTACGCCCCGGCATCCAGAATCGCCAGCAGGCCTCCTTCATCGATCACCGACAACTCGCGATCGCGGGCGAAGAAGTCTCCGGTCTCGCAGACCGGGCCGACGATGTCGGTTATTTCGTTTTTCCTGATGTCAGATTTCGCCACCGAGCCAGCGCCCAGCACGACAGGAACGATCTCGTGATAAGCACCGTAGAGGGCGGGTCGGATCAAGTCGTTCATCGCGGCATCCACCACCAGAAATCGCTTGCCGTCATTTTCTTTGCGATAAATCACAGATGTGAGCAACACGCCTGCGGGGCCGATGATCGAGCGCCCCGGCTCCAGAAGCAGCCGCACATCTAAACCGCGCAAGGGCGCGGCGAGCGCCCGAGCATACGCTGCTACTCCGGCGGAAAATTCGAGCGGGCTCGGCTTTTCGTAAGCGATTCCGAGCCCTCCACCTGCGTCGATGTAGTCGATGCGGTGTCCGTCGGCGCGTAGTTCGTGCACCAGATCGGCCACCCGTGCCATGGCCTCGCCGAACGGCGCGACCTCGGTAATCTGCGACCCGATGTGAACGCTCACCCCGCGCACCTTGAGATAGGGCGCAGCTGACGCCTTGGCGTAGAGAGCGCGGGCTTCGCCGATCGGCACTCCGAATTTGTGCTTGCGCAAGCCGGTCGAAATATAGGGATGAGTTTCGGCAGCGACATCCGGATTTACTCGCAGCGCCACCGGCGCCGTCTTGTGCAGACCCCCGGCGCACTCCGCGAGCGCCCATAGTTCCGACTCGCTCTCAACATTGAAGAGCATGATCCCGGCTTTCAACGCCGCGAAAAGTTCCTCGCGTGTTTTGCCCACTCCGGAGAACACGACCTTCTTCGCCGCCTTGCGGTCGGCGGCGAGGACGCGTTCCAGTTCGCCGCCGGAAACCACGTCGAAACCGCAACCCTTGCGGGCCAGCAGGCGCAGAATGGTCAGATTCGAATTCGCTTTGACCGAATAGCAAATAGTATGAGGCTGGCCGCGAAAGGCCGCGTCAAATGCTTCATAGCGCCCACGGATCATCGCCACCGAATAGACATAGATCGGGGTGCCGTATTGCTCGGCCAATTTCTGCACGGGCACGTCCTCGCAGTGCAGAGCCAGCGGTCCGTCCCGGCGCAGCAGGCCGCGCTTCGTCGCGTGATAGACGAATCCGGGGGGACGCGCCGCGGGGTTCTGACTGCGCGAAGTCATTTCTTTTTGTGGGGAGTGTGCGTTCCGCCGGGCACCTTGATGGCGACCACGGTCTGATCGTCGAAAGCTTCCACGCCGGCCGAGTGTTCGGCCGCTGCCTTGAAGAGCGAGTCCACGACGCAGCTTGCCGACTTGCCCGCACATTCGGAAACTATTTTCTCAACTCGGCCTCGCCCGAAAAGTTCCCCCTTGCGGTTGCGCGCGTCGAGGATTCCGTCGCTGAAAAAGACGAACATATCACCCGGCTTCATGTGAAATTTGAATTCGTCGTAGTCGGCTTCGTCGAACAGGCCAAGCGGCAAGCCGGTTGCTTCGATCACTTCATTCTTTCCACCATGCACAAAAATGGGGCGGGGAAGTCCGGAGTTTGCGACGGTCAGGGTGCGATGCTCATCGTCCCAGACCGCGTAAATGATGGAGACGAACTGGGCCTCGATCCGGCGCTCGGCCAGCGACAGATTCACCGCGGAGAGCATCTCCGCCGATCCCGGCTCTATGGGAGCGTGCGACCGGATAATTCCGCTCACCAGCGCGGCATAGATCGCGGCCGGTGCGCCTTTTCCGCTGACGTCGCCGATGACAATGCCCAGCCGCGACATCGAATAAGGGATGAAGTCGTACAAATCGCCACCGATGGCGCGCGCCGGAACAAACTTCGCGGCCACCTCGAGGTGCGCCAGTTTCGGACTGGTCTGCGGCAGCAGTCGCCCTTGCAGTTCGCGGGCCAACGCCAGATCGCGTTCCAGACGCCGCTCTTGGCGCTCGATTTCTTCGTACAGCCGCGCGTTCTCCAGGGCAATCGCGATTTGCGCCGCCAGAGTCGTCATGGTCCGCTGGTGCTCTTCGGTGAAAAATCCGCGGCGAGTATGCTCCAGATCGAGGACGCCGATCACTTTATCCTTGTAGATCAGCGGCACGACCATTTCCGATCGCGTCTCCGGATTGGCCTCGACGTAGCGCGGATCCTTCGTGACGTCGGGCACCAGCACAGCCTGCTTGCTCTCGGCTGCGGCGCCCACCAGTCCACGCCCCAGCGGAATCTCATGCTTCAGATGAATGTTTTCATTGAACCGCAGAGAGAACCGGTGCTGCAGCTTCTCGCCCTCGGAATCCAGCAGAAGAATGCTGAACATCTGGTAATCGATCAACCGCCGCACCAGTTCGGCGATGCGGCCGAGCAACTCATCCAGATTCAGGATCGAGGTCAGCTCCCGCGCGATTTCGTTGAGCAGCAGCAGAATGCGCGCCTGCTTGGTAGTCCGCGTATAGAGTTGGGCATTCTCAATGCCGGCCGCCATGCGCGACGCCACCAGCGTCAGCAACCGCACATGCTCTTCATTAAAATAGCCGGGTTCCCGCGCTTCAATATCAATTACGCCGATGACGCGGTTCTTGGTGATCAGCGGGATGGCCAGTTCCGAGTGCACGTTCGGAACCCCCTCGATATAGCGAGGGTCCTGGTTCACATCGTCAATCAGAACGGCCTGGCGTAATTGTGCCGCTTGCCCGGTGACTCCCTCGCCGACTTTAATCCGGCTGCGCTCGGCAAACTCCGGAGGATAGCCCACCTGAAAACGGAAGCGCAGCTCCTGCGTTTTTTCGTTGAGCAGCAGAATCGCGAAAATTTCGTAGTCGATGACCTTGCGGACCACCTCGGCGACACGGCGCAGAGTCGTATCCAGATCGAGCGAGGTGGCGAGCACGTCGGCCACGTCGAGCAACAGCGCCTCGACCGGCAGTCGATCCGGTTTGGAAAGTACAGAACCCATTGTGTTTGGTGAAAGCTTTCTTGGTGAAAACGTTCTTATGATTACGTTCTTATGATAACAGCCGCATTCCTGTTCCCAAGGGGGATGGACAGCGCCCACCACTGTCGAGGCCGCTACTCCCTCGGCACGATGCAAACGTCGGCGAGATTGCGGTACTTCTCCGCGTAGTCGAGGCCGAAGCCGACCACAAATTCGTCGGGAATTTTGAATCCGACATAGTCGCCTTCCAGCGGAAGCTTGCGTCGCGACGGCTTGTCGAGCAGCGCCGCAACTTTCAACGACCGAGGCTGACGCGCCAGCAACATTTTCTTGAGATACGTCATGGTCAGGCCAGTATCGAGAATGTCTTCCACCAGGATGATGTTCTTATCCTTAATGGTCTGATCCACGTCTTTCAGCAGGCGGACTTCGCCGGTCGAATCCCACCCGCTCTTCAATTCGTTGGCCGGGCTGGGACGATTGCCGTAACTCGAAACCCCAATGAAGTCGAAGGTGGAGTCGAGCTGCACCTGCCGCGCCAAGTCGGCCAGAAAAATCGCCGCGCCTTTGAGTACGCCCACGAAGATCACGGACTGTCCTGCGAAATCTTTCGTGATCTGCTCGCCCAATTCGGCGATGCGCTTGGCGATGTCCTGCCGCGGAATCAGCACTTTGAGTTCTGCCATGGCGTTTCATATTAAACTAGGTGGGCCGATTGCGGTACGTCGGATTTAGATTGGTTCGGTTTGTCTCTGCGAACTCTGCGAATTCTTTGTACTCGCTGCGGTGAAAAGCTTTTAACCGCTGAGTTCGCTGAGAACGGCCGCTGAGAACGCAGAGAAAAGCAGAACACAAATTCTGAAAATCAGAACGACGGATTGAGCATTCATGAATCTGAAAGGCGTCAAACTCACCTGGCTCGACCCCTCCACTTTCCGCATTCGAAAGGAAGAGCGTGACTCAAGCGAAGAAAAAAGACTCCGCCGCCAGTTGGCGGCATTACAACTTCACCACCGCCGGGCCGGTAGATGACTACCTTTATTCAATGCTGCCCAAGCGCGACGAAGTGCTGGCCGAGATGGAGGACTATGCCACGGCGCACGACGTGCCCATCGTGGGTCCAGCCGTAGCGCGAGTCCTGCAGCAACTCGCGCTGATGATCAACGCCCGCACCGTGTTCGAACTGGGTTCGGCCATTGGATATTCGACCATCTGGTGGGCACAAGCAGTCGGAGACAAGGGGCGTGTGATCTACACCGACGGCGATTCGAAGAATGCGGAACGGGCTCGCGGCTATTTTAAGCGTGCCGGAGTTTCGAACCGCATCTCGCTGCACACCGGAGACGCCCTGGAATTCCTCTCGGAACAGAAGCAGGAGTTCGACATTATTTTCAACGATGTCGACAAGGAGGACTACCCGCGCGTGCTGCGCCTGGTAGCGCCGCGATTACGTCAGGGCGGATTGTTCGTAACCGACAATGTGCTGTGGAGCGGACGGGTCGCGGAAAAAAATCCGAAAGATGCAAGCACCAAGGCGATCCTGGAATTCAATCGTAAACTCTATGACGCGCCGGAGTTCTACACGACGATTCTGCCCATTCGCGACGGCCTCGCAGTGGCCGTCAAGAAATAGCGCATACGCTAGTTGGGCAGCAATCCGTAAACATCAACTTCAGTCCGCGTGCTCACATAGACCTTACCGTTGGCGATGGTCGGTGGCACAAACTTCACCCCGTTTCCCGCCTGGTCGCGATTGCCGGCAGCCTGCGCACTGTTCCAGTATTCGTTTGCGAGGTTGGTCGCGCTGTAGGCATGCAGCACGGCCGGGCCGGTGCAGGTCGGGGGAACAGGGACTGCACGGCAATAACCGCCGTTGGCGTTACCCGAGTTCGGGCTGGCGTAGCCATACAGCCCGGCGTCCACGGCCCAGACGATTCCGTTGGAAGCCCCCTGCGACGACACCGACGGTGAAACATCCGGAAAGCCGAAATTCTCGCTCGACTGCGAAGAAACAGTCGTATTGAATTCCGTGGTCGGATCGAAAGCGAACTGCTTCAGCACATCTCCCGCGCCGGCGAAGTAGAGACTGTTCTGCCAGAAGGCAGGCGTTCCCCAGAACGCGCCGGTGGCCTGGAAGTTTTGTACGACCTGGTTGCCGGCGGCATTGAAGAAGCCCATGCTGTCGCGATCAATCAGATAGATGACTCCGTCCTTGCCGAGCTGCACCAGCAGATGCTGGGGGCCGACCGTCTGATCAGGTAACAGCACCGGCGCGCCCGAACCGAGATCCTCATCGTACTTCTCGAGTGTGTATTCACTCAGGGGACTGAACCAGCCATTCACTTGCATCGCGGTCGTTCCACTCAGCGGACTACCAAGATCGAGAACGCTGTCGCCATAATCATTCTGCATGGACATTCCCGTGCCTTGGTCGAATATGCCGTTTCCCGTGGCGACGAAAATGTTGTTGTTATTGTCGACCGCAGGAGCACCGCCTCCACCCCAAATTCCACCGTCCGCACCCCCAACGTTCGGGATATAGACTCCGTTCGGCGTAGAGTTGAAAACGCTCGGCACTTGCGACAGATCGGCTTTGTTGTAACCGAACAACCAGCCATGATACGGGCTCGCGTCTTCGTGCGCGGCAAACGCCACGCAGACTGTTCCGTCGCCCGAGAGCGCCAGGCCCGACCGGTTGTGCTGCAACTGCGAAGTGAACGTCACTATGCCGCCGGAGGAGCCATCGCCAGTTCCCGCCACCTGGGCCGCAATGGTCACCGGGCCGTTGAACTTTTCATTTCCGTTGGTGATGTCAAGAGCGTGCAAGCGATGGAAGTAGCTTCCCGCGGGAAGTAAACAATTGCCCGACTGCGGACCGGGAATTTCCGACGCACTCACCATGTAAATCGTGTTGCTCGATGGATCAATCACTGGAGTTCCGGTGACTCCAACCTCGGGATAAACATCGCCAAAGCAATAGCCCACGTCCTGCCACACGATCGGACCTTCACCGGCAGTGCCGCCATGCGTCGGGTCCAGCAACTTCGCCTGCCAGAGCTGCACGCACGAGTCGGCATCGAACGCGAAAACGCTGTCATGCTGCGTCGCCACGTAGATCACGTTGTGGACTGTTCCGCTGATGCTGACTCCGGGCACCCACAGCGGCTGCGTGTAAACGGCCCCATCCACCGGACACGCGAAGAGTTTGCCGAAAGTCGATGTGGCCACCGTGGAGGAGGTCAGCGCGTATTCCTGCGTGTTTGCGCCATCCCTCGCCAGGTCGTTGTGGTAGGTGAACACGCCTGCCAAGTCCGTGACGGCCACACTCGCCGAGGCCGAAGCGGTCGACAGCGCCACGCTGGTTGCGGTGATGGTGTGGGTTCCGCCCGTTGCCGGAGGCGTGTAGAGACCGGTGCTGCTGATCGTCCCGATGGTCGAGTCGCCGGAGGCCATGCCATCCACGCTCCACGCCACCGTGAGGTCGCTGACGTTGCCCGTGACCGTCGCATTGAACTGCAGGGTCTGGGTGGTCGCAGCGACGGCAGCCTGGCGAGGCGAAATCGTGACCGTGGCACTGGGCGGGGTGGAACTTCCGCCGCATCCGCTTAGAGCCAGTATTGCTGCCGCGACCGAGGTCGCGACCAATGGAAACATTCGTGTCATGTCCGACTCCTGGCTAGAAGTGAATCTAAGAGGCAGTTCTCAACCGCATGCGTCCAACTATTTCGCCGGCGGCTGGGTCAATTCCACGTCGATGGTGATGTTGATCTCGTCTCCCACGATTCCGGGATCGGCGTCGATGCCAAAATCCTGGCGAGTGATCTTCGTGGTTGCCGACGCGCCGATGCGCTGGCCCTTGCCCATCGGATCCTTGATTGGCGCCGACGGCCCATCCACGTCGAGCACGACTTCCTTGGTGACGCCATGCATCGTAAGGTCGCCGGTGATCAGCAACTTCCCGGGCCCTGCCACCTTCGTACTCTTCGAATGAAAAGTGATGGTCGGATACTTCGCCACATCGAAAAAGTGCGGACTGCGCAAATCGTTGTTGCGCGCTTCCACTCGCGTATCCACCGTACTGGCGTCGATGGTGGCATCGAGAGAAACTTTCGACGGGTCCGCGGGATCGTATTGCGCCGAACCGCTCACCTTTGAAAACGCACCCCGCACAGTCGAAACGCCAAGATGCCGCACCGAAAATTGCGCCGCCGTGTGATTGGGATCGATCTGCCAGGTACCTGATTTTGCCGCCGTTTGTGCGGCGGCCGTGGCCGCCATCGCCAGCGCGGTGATGAAAGCGAAAACAAATCGGGACATAATTGAAAGTTCTCCTCGAAGAGTGGTTGAGTCGAATAATGCTAAATGGATTTGACCGGAATCGCCAGCAGGTCGTCGACCAGGCCGACTTCTTTCTGCAGGAATGGTTCGCCGTGGGTCACGCCGGCGAGCATGCCGTAAAACCGCGCCATGGCATCGACGCGAGCGCGAATCTCGTCGTGCGCGGGGAAAATATCTTTCCCCGCCTGCTGGTCGCTGAACTGTGACTTGTAAGCCAGAATCGAAGCAAACTTCCCCTCGAACTGCTCCCCGATGTCGACCACAAACGTGGGCCGCACGTCATAGTAAAGCGTGGCGTAAAGAATCTTGAACGGCCGATGAGGACCAGAAACAGTAGCGCCGGCATCCTGCCGGCTGTCCTGAGGGCGTCCCGCCCACAGTTGCTGGGAGCGCACCGAATTCTCAGGGTCTTCGCTGACAGCTGACGGCTGAGAGCTGAGAGCTTTCCCCGGATCCAGTTTCGCCAGCCCCGCCAGGAAACAAGCTTCGTATCCCAGCACCGAAGCCGTGTAATGGTCCGGATGTCGCCCTTTCCAGTACGGCAGAATGATCACTCGCGGCCGCGTCTCGCGAACCACGGCGGCTACTTTAAGCCGGTTCTCCCAGGTGTTCTCCACGCGACCGTCGGGAATGTCGAGCGCTCGCCTCCAGCTCACGCCCAGAATCTTAGCTGCGTCGGCTGCCTCGCGGGCGCGGTCGTCCGCTGTGCCGCGCGTCCCCATCTCACCCTGCGTCAGGTCGAGGATGCCGGTGCGCTGCCCGCGCTGGGCGGCTTTCAGCAGAGTGCCGCCGCAGGTCTGCTCCACGTCGTCGCGGTGCGCCGCAATGGCAAGAATGTCGAGAGATGGAATCAGCGGTGGGGAGGACATCAGTCGAGATTTCCTTGCTCAAGCACTACGTTTTCTCGAACGATCAGCCGGTGCGTCGCCATTTCCTTGAGCGTGGGCAGTACGCGGCTCACGTGCTCATCGGTGTCGACAAAAATAATGATCACGGGCAGTTTGCCTCCGGCCTCGACCAGATGCGCCGTCTCCACGCGATGGCGGCCCAGAAACCCGGCCACGGCGTGAATCGCGATTGCAGCGTAGGCATTTTCCTTCCGCAGATAGTTGAGAATCTCCATGTGCAGCGGCCGGTGATGCCACTGGTCGGCTTCGTTCAGATAGATGGTGACTTGGACGGCCATGGCTTGAGGCATTTTACTCGCGATCAGGAGGTGAGTGCATCAGCGTCTCGGTTCCGTCGGTTCAGAGCGCCCGCGCCAGCGCGATCCCAGCCAGCGCGCCGCCCAGGCACAGCAGGTTATTGCTGAGGACGTTGGTCAGCATCAGTCCCCACTGGCCGTGCTCGAAGTACGCCATGGTCTCGAAGGCGTAGCTGGAAAAAGTGGTGAACGAACCGCAAAAACCCACCACGACCAGCAGCCGCCAGCGCGGATCGATCAGTACGCGCTCCGTGGTCCAGATAACGAAGAAGCCGACGATGAAGCTACCCACAATGTTGATGGCCAGCGTGCCGTAAGGGAAGGTCGTGCCGAATTCGCGGGCCGCGAGACGGCTCAGCAGAAACCGCAGGTTGGCGCCGACAATGGCGGCGACGGATATGGCGAGAAAGTCTTTCACGATGTCGCTCCTACAAAACGGGATTCGATTCTGTAGGAGTCATCAGCCAGATGCAGCAGGCGGTTGCGGCGAACTCCATCGCCGTAGTTATTTATTACCACAGAGCCGGCCAGCGGTCATCAGCAATTAGCACTTGGCATTTAGCATTTGGCTCCGCTGGGGTTGCCGAGGGCTTCCACCTCGAGCAGGACTGACTAAGTGCTAATTGCCAGTTGCTAAATGCTGTTTACTTCTTCCGCTCCACCAGAAACCGCGCCACTTCCTTCAGCGGTTCGGCTTGCTCGCCGAAGCTCTCCAATTCCGCGAAGGCGTCGTTCACCAGCGCGTCCGCCCGGGCTGAAGACGCCTCAATCCCGAACAATGCCGGATACGTGACCTTCTCCGAAGCCGTATCTTTTCCCGCCGTCTTGCCCAACTGTTCCGACGTTTGGGTCACATCGAGCACGTCGTCTACAATCTGAAACGCCAGGCCAATCGACAATCCGAACGCGCGCAGCTTGGCCACCTGATTATCTTTCGCTCCTGCGTACAGCCCGCCGCTCACCAGGCTGGCCGTAATCAGCGCGGCGGTTTTCGAACGGTGAATGTACTCCAGCATCTCCGCTGTCGGCGTCTGGTGCTCCGCTTCCAGATCCACCACCTGCCCGCCGATCATACCGTCGATGGTTCCGGTGTCGTGTGCGATTTCCTCGATGATCCTCACACGAGCTTCCGCCGGACACTTCAGCCTCGCTAGCACTTCGTAGGCTTGTGTCTGCAGCGCATCACCGGCCAGAATCGCAATGGCCTCGCCGAATGCTTTGTGACACGTGGGGCGCCCCCGGCGCAGATCGTCGTTGTCAAGCGCGGGCAGATCGTCGTGGATCAGCGAATAAGTGTGCAGCATTTCCAGCGCCGCGCCCAGTTCCTCGATGCGCTCCGGCAACGATCCGGCGACCATGCGGCCGGCCTCTATGCAGAGCACGGGCCGCAGGCGCTTGCCGCCGGCAAACACGCTGTGGCGCATGGCTTTGTGGATCGATTCCGGATGCTGCGTCTCCAGCGGAATCAGCCGGTCCAGCGCCGCGTCGGTCAACTGCTGCCCTTGTTCGAGAGTTTCCTTCAGCATGAAGCAGTGAGTATAACAAGGCAGCGGATGTGGGAAATGACGGCTGTCCGGCGAAAAAAATAAGGACGCCGTGGGGCGTCCTTATTGCAGGATGAAATCTAAGTAAGGTTCTATGCCGCGGCGCGGCGCGACACCGCCAGATGGCGTAGAACCGAGGTCAGCACATTGGCCACGTCATCCGCCGGACAAACATCGCTGGCGCCGGCCTCCAATGCGGCCATCCACATATCCTCGTCAGGAACGCGGTGAGTACAGACGATGGGCAGTGCGGGAAAGTCGCGATGCAGACTTTCGACATCGGCCAGCACCCAATGTTCGAGGTTCACAACCACGGCTTCGGGATGAGTTCGGACTACGTCGTCCCGCAACTCTTCGCGGGAGCGGGTTACATGCACAAGGAAGTGGGAGCGGAGTCCACCGGCCAGGGACCTGGCCACTCCAGGATTGTTTTCCAGAACAACTACACTTTGAGCCATCTTTCCCCCGATCTTCGCGCGACGTCAACGACGGACGCCGACATTGGACTAGGGCTGCAGGGTGGCCGTAGAAAGCACAACTCCACAGACATCTAAAACTCGAATCGCGGTCAGAAATCGCATACCTACTCCGGTACACCTACTCCAGCACACCTAGCGTCGTGCGGGCGCCTTTTCTGCCAGCGGTTCAAATGGTTCGGCTTGAAGCTTCCCGTTTTTCTTAAGCAGAATTTCAACCTTTCCTTCCGCCTGTTCCAGTTCCTTCCGGCAGGACGAGGAAAGCTGCATACCCTCTTCGAAGAGCGTCAGCGAAGTCTCCAAAGGGACTTCTCCCTTTTCGAGTTCCTGAACGATTTTCTCGAGTCGCTGGAGGCACTCTTCAAACTTAGGCAACGGGTTCGCTCCGTCTCTATATTGTAATGCAACTAATTAGAAGAAGTGTCCAGTCTTTTTGATGCAGAGGATCAGAAAAATGAACTACAAAATCCCAGTGCGGGAACTTTACGCACGAATTTCGACGAACGGGCTAAGCCGTCGCCTGGGAGCCTTGGCCGCCCAACGCTTCCAGAACATCCACGGCCGAGCTGTACCGCCCCTGCGGTGCGCTGATCTGCGCTCCCTGCGCCATCTGCTTGGCGGCAACCAGCATTTCGCGCGCGATCGCCACGCCCTCGGCCCGCGCCAATTCCGGGGTCTGCGCCCGCGCCATGCGTTCCAGAATCGCGTCGGGTACCGACACCCGCAACTCATTCTTCATGAATTCGGCGTTGCGCACGCTGACTAAGGGCCAAATCCCCGCCACCACCGGGATGCGGCAGTTCGCCTTTTCAATACGCTCCAGGAAATTTTCCAACAGGCGCAGGTCGAACACGGGCTGAGTCACGGCGTACTCCGCCCCGGCCTCGACTTTGTATTGAAAGCGGCGGACCTCCTCGTCCATATCCGTGAGCCCCGGGTTCGCTCCCACACCGATCACGAAACCGGTCCCAGCCCCGATTGGGTTTCCGCCCAGATCGAGCCCCCGATTCAGGTTGTGCACAATATTGACCAGGCCGATAGCGTCGACATCGAACACCGCGGTCGCGTCCGGATAATTCCCCATCTTCGGAGGATCGCCGGTAATGCAGATCAGGTTTCGGATGCCGACCGCCGCCGCTCCCAGCAGGTCGCTCTGAATGCACAGCACATTGCGATCGCGGCAGGTGTAATGCAGGATCGCGTCAATGCCGACCTCGCGCTGAATGAGCAGCGACAGCGCCTGGTTGCTCATGCGCGCCGAAGCCCGCGGACTGTCCGGAATATTCACCGCATCAACACCGACCGACTTCAAAAATCGTGCGCCCTCGACCTCCTTGCCAATGTCAATCCCTTTCGGCGGGACGATCTCAACCATGGTCACAAACTCGCCGCGCGCCAGTCGTGCGCCCAAAAGTGACCGGCTCCCCAGCGGCACCGCCGGAACCGCCAGCGGCGCGGACTGACTCCCGCCGACTGAGGTAGAAGCAGCCTTACCTCGCGCCTCGCCCACTCGCAGCGCCGATTTCATTACCCGGATGTGTTCCGGAGTGGTTCCGCAACATCCGCCCACCAGCCGCACTCCCGCCGCTACAAACTTGCGCGCGTAACTGGCCATGTATTCCGGCGAGCACAGATAGATATTCCTGCCATCCACCGACCGAGGGATGCCCGCGTTCGGCTGCGCCGCCAGGGGCAGGGAAGTCGCCGCCCGCACTTTCTCCATCGCATCCAGCATGGCCACCGGACCAACGCTGCAGTTGCAGCCGATCACGTCGGCTCCCCACTCTTCGAGTCGGGAAACAAAAGTCTGCGGATCGGAGCCGTCCAGGCAGTTGCCGTCCTCATCGATGGTGACCTGCGCCACGATCGGCAGCTTGGCGCTCACATCGCGCGCAGCCAGCATGGCCTGATGAATTTCTTCCAGATATCCGAACGTCTCCAGAATCAGCAGGTCGACGCCGCTCTCCGCCAACACCTCAATTTGCGCCCGAAAAGCCTCGCGTGCTTCCTGGAACGAAGTCTTTCCCAGGGGTTCGATTCTGGTTCCCAGCGGGCCAACCGATCCCGCGACCCATACATCGAAGCTCTTGGCGGCTTCGCGGGCGAGGCGAACCCCGGCCCGATTGATGTCTCGAACTTTGTCCGCTAAGCTGTGCCGCCCCAGACGGAAAGCGTTGCCACCGAAAGTATTGGTTTCAATGATCTCGGCTCCGGCCTGCAGGTAGTCGTGGTGAATCCCGCGGATCAGGTCGGGTTGCGAAAGATTCAGTTCGTCGTAGGACCGGTTGATGAAAATGCCTTTGGCGTAGAGCAGCGTCCCCATGGCGCCGTCGCACAGCACGGGAGATTGCTTGATCCGGGTAAGAAAGTCAGCCGCCATATGTTTTCTGAGAATACAGGATGATGGCCAGTTCGCGCATCTCTTGGAGGATAGGAAGCATGAGGGGGAAGCAGGACGCTGCACGAGACTGCGAAGAAATCGGATGAGTCAGTTCAAGATCCGGCCAGCCCGCGAGAAAGCGCCGGTTCGGGGTCTGTTATAATCCACCATTTCGCAATTAAATCTCCCTTTTTCATGTCGTTAGGAGCCTGTCGTTTGAAAAAGAGCGTGAAGAAGAGCGTGAACAAAAGCATGAAGAGAAGCGTCCTCGTTCTGGTCCTCGGATTATGCGCCAGCCTGTGCCTTATTTCCTGCGCTTACACGAAGACAGGACCACCCAGCGGCTTGGCCAATCGTGTCCTGGCCTCCCAGGGGGTTACCTCGACGTTCACTTTTGGCAGTCTGGAGATTATCAACGGCATCTACGACACGGTGCCGCGTGTTTCCCCCCTCAGTGCAGGAAATTCCCCCGGTCTGATGGTGGTGACCCCGTCCCTGAACATTGCGGCGGCTTTCGATGCCAGTGCTAACGCCGTCTATGCAGTGGACACGACCAAGGAAACTTCGATCGGGAACGTGCACATTCCGGGCCCTACATCCAGCATGGTCTTCCCCACGGCCAACGGGACGGGATATGCCGCCGTCCCCACTGCCACGGTCAATGGCTTGTCGGTTCTGGGTGCAGTGGAAGTGATGAATTTCTCTACCAGCACGCTCACCGCGATCGCGGTCGCCAACGCCCAAACCGTGATCTCGAACTCCGGCGGCAGCCAACTCCTCGTCTTCAGCAACGACTCCGACTCTGTGACCGTGATCGCCCCAGCGAACGCCATTCCCCCGGTCGATTTCAGCTGTTACGCCACCACCGCGAACTCGATCTGCACCGCGGTCCCGGGCTTCGACCGGCCGGTTTGGGGCATCATCAGTGGCAACACCGCTTATATCTTGAACTGCGGTGCGGAGTGCGGCGGCCCTCCGGCGCTCGGGAACCCCAACGGGGCCAGCGTGCAGACTCTGGACCTATCTACCTTCGCCGTCGGCACGCCCGTTCCGGTGAACGGCGCCACCATCGGTTTTCTGAACGGAACCCAGCTCTATGTTGCGGGAAACGGCACGCCGACCGGACCGCCCTGCGCCTCGATTGCGAGCGCCGCCAAGACCGCCGCCACCTACTGCGGCACCCTGGATATCGTCGATACCACCACCATGACCGATCCCTACTTCAACAATCCCAGCACCGAGATCGCCATCACCGACGGCTACCATGACCGCATCGACCTGAACGTCGTCGGCCAGCTCTTCATCGGATCGCACGACTGCACCAACATCGGCAATGTGGGCAATCCCGTCGGGGAAGTCCGCGGCTGTCTTTCCATCGTCCACACCTCCGACAATTCCGTCATCATCCCCCCGGACAACGGCGACGTGAACGGCCTGCAGGGCTTCACCACCCGCACCGTCGAATATGTGGCGGAAGGCGGCAACCTGCGCGTCTACGACACCACCCAGGACATCCTGCTGATCAACGATTTCATCCCCGAGGGCACCATCGACATCGTCGGCTATGTGGGCGACGTGAAGGCCATCGATTTCTTCTAGCGCGGTGCGGCAATCTGATTCTTAAGGCGACACCGCGCTTGACGGAGCTGAGGTTCCGCTCGATTCAGATGCGCTGGATTGCGGGAGTCCCAGGTTGTACTGTGGTTCTCCATTCCAAGGTCCGGGTTTGCGAGCCCTCGGTGAGCACCAACTTTTCCAGCGGAAGAACTCCCTCCAATAATTGGACGCGAAGCGATCGTTCATCGAGCGCAATGGTGCCATAGCCGGAAGCGGTCGAGAAGAACGTCTTGAATGGACGACCGCCGACCCGGGGACCAAACCACAGCGTCTTCTGCACGGCGGAATAGCGGAACCCGGACAGCGCGCCCAACAGTGCAAAGCTGGCCATGGCGCGAGCGTAATAGTTGCCGCACTCATATTCGTTCCAGGGATTACGACTCCGCCCATCGTAACGGCTGCGCAGGGCCTTAACTATGGTTAACCCCTCTTTCACGAAGCCTTCCGCGATGAGATGCGAGGCTACCTGGTATTCGATCCCGGTCCACACTTCGTCGGAGTAAACAAAGGGCAGCGTAGGCTTGTCACCCCGCGGCCAACTGCATAATAGCAAGCCTGGTTCGTGTCCCATGGCATAGCCCGGACGTTGCGCATTGGCGTGCTGGCTCAGGTCCGTCTTGAAATTGTGCTGGAAGATGGCTTGCAGAGTCTTCCGCACATGCTCACCGGCCAACGGGGTATCGATTCCGTACATCCGCGCCATCCACGCGCCAATGACTCCGTCCGACAGGCATCCGTTGCCGTATTGATACTTGGGGCCTTCGCGCTTCAGGAGTCTTTGCATCTCGCTGCTATGTTCATCGACCTGCGCGACCATAGTGGCGAATGAAGTATTGCGCAGGCCTTGATACTGCACCCTCTGCTGAAAATATTCGCCGTTGAAGAGTTGCTCCTCCATAAAGCGCGCACAACGATGGGCCAGCTCCTCGTAAAAACCGGCATCCTGAGTTTGACCAACCGCTCCTGCCATCTGCCCGAGCGCCGAGAGAGCGCCCAGGTAAATGCTGGTACACATGCCGTCCGGCCCCCAAAATTCGATGTCGTAAGTATTGTGATGAGGCTCGAACAGGCCCCCCTGATGATCCGGATCCCAGGTTCGGATGCAGTAATCGAGGCTGCGTTTCGCCAGGGGATACATCTTTCGAAGCCAATCCAGGTCTCCGGAAATTTGCCAGTCGCGGAAGACTTTCATGATCCCGCCCAACTGCCCGTCGGAAGCGGCGTGGAAGTCGTGCTTGACCGGACCCTCGGGAAGAGCGGAGCGAAAGGTGACGTGGCCGTTTTCATCCATCGAGCGGACTAATTCCAGTTCGCGCAGAGTCCGTTCCAACTTCGGGTAGAGATGAGAAAAAGCCTGGGCATAGTTCCACACATGCGTGCAGGAGCCGTGGCAGCAACCGGCGTCAGGAAAGCATCCTTCCCATCCCCAAAGGTCGCCATTCTCCACGCGCAGCACGGTGGGCGACTTGAGGATCGCCAGGTTCGCGGACACCGCATCCAGTACGTACGTCGGCAGCGTAGAAGAAAACATCGCGTCCTTGAAGGCAAGCGTGCGCGCCCGCAATGACGTGTAGTGTTCGTCAACGTAGAGCGCTACTTCACGAGCATCGTTCCAAACTGAGGCATAGAAGGGACGCCATCGCGGTGGCGTCCCTTCCGGATAAGCGTGACAACCGTCAGCGCCTTGCGCCTCAGGAAGCGGCATGCCGCCCACTTGCAAATAACAATTTGGGAAATGCCACGCGATAACGACCGGGTAGGTTCGCGATTCGACTGGAGCGAGTGTCCCCGCCAGCAGAATGGATCCGCCATTCCGACCCTTGATGTCGATTTCGTTGGAACCCTCGTTGGCGGTGAAGCTGCCAGCAGAAACTTCGCGCCACAACGCCGACAGGGAATCGAATTCCCATCCCGGACTGCGCAGCCACATTGCTTTGATGCGCGGCTTATGGCCTACGGCAATCAGGCAGGCGCTGCCATAAGGCTCGGCATTCGACTTCTCCACATTGTGCAGAAACACCCCGCGTTCAGGAATCACGGTATTGCGGCTTGCGGACCGATCCTCGCCGCATCCCGGCGCCAGGTGAGAAAGATGGAAGGAGAACTCATACTCCACGGTTCGGGGAGAGGCGTTGTGCAGCGTGTATTCGAGGATAGCGCAGGGGATCCCGGAGTCCTTGTCATCGAGCGGGATAAGAGGGTTCCAGCCACGGAGTGAGACTTGCACCGGAACCGATGGATCGCTGATCCTGACTTCTCCGAAAGGATATTCCCCTTGGAAGGCGCATTTTTGGAAACGCGGGAAGCCTTCGAACCCGCCGCGAAAGTATCCGTTCCCCTGAAGCCCCTGATCGAAAACTTTCAGAGCGGGAAACGGGCCCTCGATGAGTTTCGTGATCGGAGTCGCGCCTTTGATGTGGAGAATCGCGAAGGCGGCCTGGGAAGAAGAGTAGCGATCGGGCAGTGCAGTCGTCGCGGGACGATTCCAAATGGAGAAATCCTGCAATCCGCCGTAGCCATTCAGACAGATACACCCCGCGCCGATCCCTCCCAAAGGCATCGCGACTTGAGTGGCGCGGTCGCCGCTGAACGTGCGTTGCGGCCCGTTCTCAAAGAGTTCTTCGGAGGAATAAGGAACGACTGCATCCGATTGGGTGCCAGAGGAAGGCGCGGTGGCCAAAGGATCGCCAGACAGTGCGGCGCCAGACAATGGTGTGCCGGCCAAAGGCACTGCCGCGCCCAATGCTGCAGAGGAGGTGACAGCTATGAACTCTCTGCGCGTGGATTTATCTAAGGGCGGCATCGCGCCTGCGCCTCCTGCCTACCTCTTTACCTGCCGGGCTCCAACACCAACCGGTGCGCCTTGGCCGCGTCCACGGCCTTCGCGCTGAAGGGAAGAGTGAACGTCGTTCCCTCGTACCAAGCCTTCCATTGGTCCATGTAATAAGGGCTCAGGAAATTCCCGCCCTGTCCGGTCACGATGTTCAGTGTCGACTGGTCCAGGTCCGCGAGATTGGCCGTGAACCGCTCCGACGGTCCGTGGTGCCGCGTTACCGCCTTCACCGTATATCCGCTGCCCGACTGTTCGTGCACTCCCGGTCCCGACCAATGCCGGATCACCGGAATC
Organism: Binatus sp. (SeqCode); assembly: GCA_035482825.1. Classification (GTDB taxonomy): domain Bacteria; phylum Acidobacteriota; class Terriglobia; order Terriglobales; family Acidobacteriaceae; genus Sulfotelmatobacter. Next base: position 19,634 of record DATHQJ010000204.1, read on the forward strand.
TTTCCCAGAATCGGATGCTGGATCTCGACTGCGTTGAACGCGCCCCAGCGCCACGACGGCAAATCCTTGGGCGCCTGCGGACCATTCACCGCCGCATCCACCGCCGCCGTGAGCAGTTCGTCATAGTTCGAATACTTTTCCGGCAGCCACCGCTTCGGCCGGTGCAGCAGAATATTCTCCAGCCATACCGACCGCATCTCCCACGAGTACGTCTTCCAACTCAAGACGTCATCATCTTTCGAGGGATCGGCAGGCGCGCTCCCCAATTTCGGTTCAAGCAGCAAGCGCCGCAGTTCGCCCACTGAATTTTCAGCGATGGTCGGCGCCGCCGACGAAGCCTGCATGCGCCCATCCCAGCTGCGCATGAGTTCCGCAGCCTGCTTCACCCGCGCCGACGGCTTGGCGGCGTGATCGACTGCATACACAAAACGCTCCGCCGCGAACAACCCCGCTTCCGACTGCACATCAGTCTGCAGCGCGAGCATGTCGGCCGTCGAGAACTGCCGCCCCGACTCCAGCACGTGGTAAATGCGCGCCGTGCGCCACGGAGCTTCCCATTCCATGCTGATGGAATTGGGATAATTGTCCGGCGTGATTCTTCCGTTCGCCGTGCCGATAATTCCCGACGGCGGGTTATAAATGCTGGGCAATTTCTCAAACGGAATGTACGACGTCCACTCGTGCGCGTTGTCCGCGCCGCTCACCGGGAGGCTGCCGTCCCCCGCCGCGCGGATCGGTACCTTACCCGTGGTCTGGTATCCGATGTTCCCATCGACATCGGCGTAAACCACGTTCTGCCCGGGCGCGTCCCACTGCGAAAACGCACGCCGGAACTCATCCCAGTTTTGTGCCGTATTCACGTCGAAGGAAGTGATGTGCAACCCGTCGTAAAGCGTCCAGCGCAGCGCCAGCGGCCGGGTCTCGCCCGGAACCAGTTCCGTGATCACCGGCCCGTGCCGCGTGATCCTCACATCCACACTCACATCTGGCTTGTCCTTGACGTGAATGATTTCAATGCGATGTTCCGGCTGCACCCACCCGTTCGGAGTCTGGTAAGCCCCCTGGGGATTGAAATTCTCAATGTAAACGTCGGTCACCGTCGGGCCGACGTTGGTGAATCCCCATGCGATCCGCTGATTGTGCCCCACGATTACGTACGGCAACCCCGGCAGCGTAACCCCGGCAACGTCGAACGTGCCGGAGTGCAGGTGCGCCTCATACCAAAGATTCGGCATCTGGTGGCCAAGGTGCATATCGTTCGAAAGCAGCGGCTTGCCGGTCACCGTGTGCGCCCCGGAAACCACCCAGTCATTCGATCCATTCACCGGCGGACCCTCGCTCGGAGCGTCATTCTGCGCACGGTCAACCGCTGGAGCGTCTCTCCGGGTTACCGAGTTGTCAGGAGAATCGTCATCATCCTCATCATCGGAGCCGTTCGGGTTGTTGTCCGGCGCCGTCAGATCCTCGCGCATCACGGTCGGCGGACGGTCGTGCCACGACCGGTTCACATACAAGTCCGCCGTTAACTCCGGCCCCAGCTTGGCCAGAATTTTCTCGCGACTGAGCGCGTCGTAAAAATAGTGGTAGTTCAGATCCTTGACCATCGAGTTGGCGATCACCACCGAGTCTTCCGCGGTCCACGGTTTCGGCGCGTAACGCAGAATGCGAAACTCAATCGGCAGCCGGTTACCATGGGTCCCGATGAAGGCATTCACTCCGCGCGCATAGGCCTCAAAGAAACTCCGATCGCGCGGGCTGGCCATTTCAATCGACTTCCTCGCCGCGGCTCGCAGGCCCAGTATCCGCTGCTCGCGGTCCAGTTTCAGCGTGTCCTCGCCCAGAATTTCCGACAACTCACCACTGCCGAAGCGGCGCATCAGATCCATCTGCCATAGCCGGTCCTGCGCCGTGACGTAGCCCTGCGCGAAGAAGAGATCTTCGAGACTGGCCGCTTCAATCGTAGGGACGCCCTGCCGGTCGCGCGTAACCGTAACCGGAGCCGAGAGCCCGCTGACCTGCAACCGTCCGTCCAACTGGGGAAGAGCGGAGTGCAGGACAAAGTATCCATACCCCACCACGCCCGCCAGAATCACGAACACGGCCAGCACCAGCCACCGCAGAATGCGGCCAACCGGCGATCGATGCGATTTGGGTAGGCTGATCTCTGCCAGGGTACTCATTGCCAGGCACTCACGAGGAATCGTTGATTCTATTCCAGCGATTGTATTCTAGACGGGGGCTTCACCCGCGTAAGCGCTAACTTTAGGATTACTTCGGCTTGGCTCGTGAGACGGCCACAGGCCAGAAGGCGGCTTTCCAGAAGCCGACTTCTGGACTACACTCCTCAAACCCGGTGAGCTGGACGAGCGCGAATGGGCGATCATGTCGGGCATGTCAATTCCTTGTCTTCCGCTCAAACCGATACGAATTCTAAGCCCGTTTGGGCAATCCAGATAGGGTTCCTCTGGCAATAACTCCGTACCTAGATTTGACGAAAGCAAAAAAATGCTAAAGGACATCGACTCATACGCATGCCTGAACTTGATTTTTTTTCCTATATAGATCAAGACTGGCGGACCATCGCATTAGCCGATTTGCCAGTACTGAGCGGCAGCTATCGTCCATCACGAACTGCTGGATTGCCTAGTTCATGGTCACGTGCTTTGAGCAAGGATTGCCGATCGAGCACGACACCCCGGAAGATGATTCTATCGATGTGATCCAAGGCTGCAAGATCGCTCCGAGGATCGGCGTCGAGGATAAGGACGTCGGCGACACGCCCCGGTTCGATGCGCCCGATGTCGCGCCAGCCATAGATATCGGCAAAGTTGCTGGTTGCCGCTGCGATCGCCTCGCGCGGCGAGAGGCCGATCCGATGCAGCAGTGTGAGTTCGAGGTGGAGACCGCTGCCAGGCATGATCCCGTAGCTCGTGGCCGAGCTTCCGGCCAGATACTTCGCTCCAAGCTGATAGAGTCGAGCGTCGAACGCTTCCTTATGCCAGGCACAGTCCCGAACCCGCTTTCTACGTTCCGTAGTGAGGCTGGCCAGAAACGCCGACTCTCCGGTCGAGGGGTTAACCGGGTCGTCCAAATCGGCGGCCTTGATGAGCGCAGCCGAGCGGGCGCTCCAGGGATTGGGAACGTCCAGAGCGTCGGCGGTAGCCTCCATCGACAACGTGGGCATCAGGGCGGTATTGGACTTGGCGAGCTGTGCTCCCAGATCTGCAACCCCGCTGGAGGCAGGGTCAATCATGCAGATGGCACGGGAGGGGGCAGAGCTCGCAGTGAGGTTATCTGCGCGTTCCAGCAGCACTGCAGGAGGAGCCAATGCGAGGAGGTAGTGATCGTTGCGCGGTAACCCACTGACGCCGGCGTGGATTGCATACGGATAGGGTGTGAATGCTGGTTCGGCAAGCGCCGCCATGTCTCGCCGCTTGCTCTCGGCGACAATCACATCGACCTGATCGGGCCAGACGTCATAACTGATGGTCACTCCGCGAAAGCCCTGATCGGCCAATTGATCGACCCTCGCAATGAGTTGCTCGTTAGACAGTCGCCGATCGTGTAGGCGATGATCCAACATTGGCTTATCGGATGGATCCGCGCCTTGTTCCGAATAGCCGGTCATCGGCGCTCCCAGAAACAAGCGAGGTCCGGGAGATGCGTTTCGCACAATCTTCAGTTCTCCGTCTCCGCCCCCATTGGGCAGTATTGTGGGGACATAAACCGTCGTGACCCCTTCGTATAAATAAGCATTCGCAAAGGCCTGGGTGCGCAAGGCACCGAACCCATCGACGAGGCCCGGAACGAGAAACTCTCCGTGGGCATCGATGCGGGTCGATCCGGGGGGGATGGTGATCTGCGTTGCGGATCCAACGGCGACGACCTTTCCATCGTCGATGAGCACTACGGAAGCTGCGATGTCGTTGGTGGAATGCCCGTAGTTGTTCACATCGATTAGAGTGGCGCCGACGATTGCGATCTTCTCGTGTTGCTGCGTCACTATTACTTGGGCCGTCGCCGAGACGGCCAACACGGCAAAGGCGACAGCTACAGCTACAGCTCCAGCTCTATTCCTTGGCATCGGTGGGCTTCTCCTCTCGTCGCTGACCGGCTGCGTCGAGCAGAGGCTTCAAGGGTAGCGACCAGACATTGCTGCTGCCGTTGTCCCATGTGTTCAGACGCTCTACGTCCGCGAGAAACTGGCTCCGGGAGCGGTCTGGGGCGATAGGAACTGATCGCGACGAGTCGAAGTACAGAGTCTTGCCATCCGGACTGATCTGTGGTTCGCCGTCGCCGTTCCCGCCGTGGTCGATCCAGTCGTCTCCTTCGTAGTGGATCTGAATCGGCGGTCCCCACGACGTTCCTGCGCGGAAGGCGATGAAGAGATGCTCCTGCCCGAGGGGTGCGCGCAGCCCGTGGCTGCCGAAGATCAGGTACGACTGATCCGGTGCGATGGCTGGGTCATCGGCATCCAAAAGATCACCGCCGCTGAAGGCAAGCTGCTGTGGGGGATCATATTGGCCGTTGCGGTAGGCCGCCCGATAGAGGCCCCAGAGGAGTTCCTGGCCTGGCTGGTTTGTCGGGCAGGTGAAGTAAAGATCGCCGTTGGCCGCGAGCGAGGGGTTGTGCATCCTTTCGGAGATGTTGACGGTATCCGGCAAGCGCTCGGGTGCGGACCAGCCCGACGCCATCCGGATGACGCGCCATAAATGAGTCACGGGCCGAAGCGGTTCACCGGGGCCGGCAGGAAGCAGGCGCCGCGAAGCGTAGACGAGGGTGCGGCCGTCGGGCGAGAGCGCGGGCTGCCGGTCCGAACCTGGTCCCGAGAACGGCGCAGCAACAGGCTTCGACCATTCGGCGGCAGTGTGATGGGATTCGAGGATTACGGCCGAGTTGGGCGATGTGCCATACCGGTAGAAGTACAGTGTTCGCCCGTCGCGCGAGAAGGTCGGCGTCCCGTCGTTCCCGGGACCGGAGATTACACCAGGCGCAAAGATCGCCGGCGCGGGCAGGGTGGGGTTCTCAATCGCCATTGCGGCCATACTGCTGGCCCGATTTGACACGATGGACTGGGCGAACGCCGCCGCAGTCATGACAGAGATGAGCGCCAAATAGAGCGGTCTTTGGATCGTGAATTTCCTTGGCACTGATTAGGACTCTCGCATTGGGAGTAATAACCGATATGTGGCTCTTTTATTCCGACGGTCGCCGTAGTCCCAGCGATATCGATGTTCAGGGTACGGCCCGCGATACCCATCACCTGAGTATCCAAGTGCTGAGCGCGGTCGCGGCCGGGTCTTTGGGTGAGAGGCTCTCGCCGCGGCCCTGATTGTCCTTGGGGGCGTCGGTGTTGAGTCTCGGTCCCAGCGGGACAGTGGACTGGTCGGCAGGGCAAGTCTCCCTGATACTCGAATTGAATGGAGACAATCTTGTTCCTATTGTTGACGCCTTATTTACAACGCATGTCGATTAAATTAGCCAAGAGATGCGGATGAGATGTCGCTGAATTGTTAATTCTTAGTCAAGTTTCGTAACACGCGGCAGGCACATCACTAGGGGGGGTGTTGCAATCGCAATTTTGTTTCAGATCATGTAGCGTTTGTTTGATCTGCAATCAGACCATGAAAATGCGCGGGCGCTTCTGTCAGGCGTTTGCAAACACCTGACTCTGCTCGGGCGGATTCCTTTTGCTTGCTGAAGGACTTACTCGGGCGTTCGCGAGCTGCGGTTGAGCTCGCCAAACCCTCAGATATTCGCCGCGGCAGTCAGGTTTCTGCCAGCGACAAGTTTGACTCTGACCGGGTCGTCGGCAACCGGACGTTATCCAGAAACAGGGTTCTGGGAAGTCACTGGGCGGTTGGTCGGCTACTCGGAAGTTACCGCCCAGAAAGCGGCCCGCAGGGTCAACCTCTAACCCACCTCCCTTAAGCCAGCGCTTATCAGGGCCTCACCCCGTCGGGACTAACTTAAGGATTACTTCCGCTAGGCTGGGCGCTAACACGCCAGGTTCAGGTGGATATGTTCAGTATTTTTCGTGGCGTGTCCCACGCCTCATCAACTTCGCGAGAGTCCGCGTTCAGGAGGTTACGACTGTGCCGTTGGCCCGCCGGGCGACCAGTCTGCCACCTTTGAGCAATACATAGTTGTTGTCGCGCCACAAACTGCGCTTGCTCAGGTAGCTGGCGCACCAGATGATAAAGCCGTGCAGGTCCCTTAGGGGATAGAGCAGCACCCAGCCTGGCGCAACCGGGTCGCGGGAAGCCGTCCAACCGGCGAACCAACATTCCACCATGCGGTTCAGCAGCGAAGCGGCCAACAACCCGATGCCCAGCCACGTTTTGCCCAACAGGAGCGCGGCGACCAGGCCCAGAATCCCATATGGAACGGCGAAGGTCAGTCCCGTCCCAAGGTGGCCTTTGGGACGCGAGTAACGAGTACCCATCGCCCAACGCAATTGCCGTTCCCACATTTTCCGGAATGTCATCCGCGGAGAAATATGGTCCACCACGTGGCTGGACAACACGACCTGGAAGCCGGCTTTATAAATGAAATTGCCCACCACGAAGTCGTTCGAAAGATATTCCCGGCACGCCGCATATCCGCCGATTTTCCCGATCGAATCCTTGCGTAGCGCGATGGTCGGTCCCAGACCGAATTTCATGCCTTCTAAAAGATTGGCGATCAAAACCCCGGCGGTGAACTCTACCGACATTCCGATGGCGTCGAGCGCGCCCCAGATTCCTCCCGCGTTCTTGCCGCGAAAGATGCAGGTCACGGCCCCAACCTTGGGATCGAGCAGGGGGGCAACCACGTCGCGTAAATAATCCGGCGAAACTTCAACGTCGCTGTCACTCGTGACCAGAATGTCATGCGTAGCGATTTCCGTCAGACGATGGAAGCAATAGTTTGGCGCATTCGGCCACGGAGGCTGCCCGCTGATCAAAATCCGGCTCGGGATGTGTGGGTAGCGCGCACAAATTTCCCGGATCACTGGCAGAGCTGCGTCGTCGGCTTCGTCGGCGGCGAACAGCACTTCGTATTCGGCATAGTTCTGGCGGAAGAAGCTTTCGATGTTCTCTTTCAGCCGCGCCTCATTGCCATGCACCGGTTTTAGAACCGAGGCCGGTGGCATTTTCGCCGGCAAACTTGCGTAGGTTTTCTGATCCCGGGCAGCAATCTTCCGGAATTCGATCACTCCTAAAAGGGCAAGAATCAAAACAATCGTCGAAGAGATGGTCCCGACGATGGCCACCCCTAAGAGTATGTATGCAATTAACAAGCGTGAGCTCCTTGAAACACCAGGCAGGAAAGCGGCGGGCAGCTGCCTTTTCTCAGATTGCCGGGCGGGATAGACACATCCAGCAAAGCTGCGGTGGTTATTTTACCAGAGCGAGTGCGGATGGCCAGTGCGAATGGGATGACCTGTAGCTCGGCCGTACGGACGATCAATCGCGTCGGTCGCGATTGGTGAAGATGAGTTTTCCCCCGCTACGCGCTAACTGAAAAGACTTCAGGCCGCGCAATTCTTTCGGATCTTCCTGATCCGTCCACAAGAACACCTCTGCCGGGCTGTTCCATAATGCCACCAGCGATTCCGGAGTCTCAAAGATATGCGGCGCATCGGGAAATTTCGCGCCGTACCACAAGTTCCCACTCGGTTCGTGCAGGACGTGTACCTGGATTCCGGTATAAAAATTCAGCGTGGAAGCTTCGTGATATTCGCCGTCGATCACGATCACATCGCCCGGCCGAAACTGCTTTTGAATCGCCGACGCAAGATTATAAGAAGAAAGAATCGGCGAAAATGTCGCGAAAGAAGAATGGATACAAGCCAGTAAAACGATCATCATAGTGACGAGCGCAACATTGCCTTCCAGAGGACGTCCGCGCCGCCGCAGGATCCAATTGAATCCGGTGCCGAAAAACAGTCCGAGCGATGTGCCCAGAAGCGGACCGCGAAACGCACCCAAGGCCTGCGGCGTCAGATCCAGCACATGGCCGAGTGAGAAGTTATAGTCCTCGGGATTTTTCTTGAGCAGGTCCGCCAGGTCCGCACCGGGGACGGGGCGATGCGAAACCGAGAGCAGATACATACCGGCCACCAGCGCCAGCGCGCCGAAAACCAGCAGCACGCTCGAAGAAATTCTTCCCGCCCGCCGATCGGACTCGCGCGCCGCGGTTCCGGACTCACTCGCCAACCATCCACCCACCAGCAGCGCCACACCCGGCAATGCGGGAATGGTGTAGTACTCCTGGCGCGTGGAGAAACTGAAGAAGCCCACAATGACGAGTGCCCATAAAAAGAAGAGCAGATTCGCGCGAGGTTGCCGATCCTGTTCATTACCGAGCTTGCCGCGAAGCTCCCGTAATCGAGTCGGAACGCGACGCAAAGCTTGCGGCAGGAATACGCTCCACGGCAAGAGCCACGCCAGCAGCAGTCCCCAGAAAATTGCCAGCGGGACGGTGTCGTAACCCGGGGGCACGCGTTTGCCCAGGAAGCGCATCAAGTGCTCATTGATGAAGTAGAACCACAGAAATCCGCGGGCCTGGCCCTGCGCCGGGTTGCGAAGCGCCGCCAGGATGTGCCACGGCGCAGCGATCGCCAGGAACACGATTGTGCTCGAGACCACATGCAGCCTCAGTAGTCGCCGCAAATTCCCAGTCAGCAGAAGATAGAGCCCGATCGCTCCCGCTGGGAACACCAGCCCGATCAGGCCTTTCGTCAATACATTCAAAGCGCACATCGCCGCAAATCCCCAGCACACGAATCGCGAGGGATTCTCTTCTTCCAGCGATCGCAAGAAAAAGTAATACCCCAGCGTGAGCCAGAGCGCGACCAGTACTTCGGGAATCAGAAAGCGCGTAAAAATAAACAGGCCCAGCGAGGTGACCAGCGCCACACCCGCATATAGACCGCCCGCCTCGCCGTAAACGTACCGGCCCAACCGGTAAGTCGCTAAAACCAGTGCCAGGACAGCCAGCATCAGAGGAAGTCGCGTGCTCCAATCGCTGACGCCAAAAATCTTGTAGCTGGTCGCCAGGCTCCAGTACATCAGCGGGGCTTTCTCCAGATAACGGAAGCCGTTCGTATACAGAGTCACCCAGTCGTGCCGCTGCAGCATTTCGCGAGCGGCCTCGGCGTGCACCGTGTCGACGTCGTCAAGCAAGGGCGGCCGCGCGATGCCAGTCAGGTAGATCACAGCCCACAACCCAACCAGCAGAACCACGGACACGCGCCAGTCCGAAAGCCACCGGTTCGGGCGGTTCGCTGCCGGAAAAGCCGGATTCTCAGTTGTCGTTGTTTTTGAGATGGGAGTGCCGCTGGAATTCATCGCGCGGTTTGTCATTATATCCGAGCCATCGCAACCCCCCTTCGCGCTCGGTGTCCGTCAGACCCGAACTCAACCCGACCTCATCCGGATCACGACCAAGTCAGCAGAAGAACCCCAAGACAGACGAAGATCGTGGCCAACCAGCGCCGCCGGTCAACACTTTCGTGCAGAAAGAACCGGGCCCCCAAAGCGTTCGTGACGAAGGTGAGTGCCGCGGATGCCGGGCCCACCACGCTGAGGTCCGCCCATGACAATCCGATGAGGTTGCTGAAGAAGGCGATCGCCATGAAGAAGACTCCGCCAAAGAGAACTCCACTGGAGGAAACTCGGAGGATGATGGCAAAGAATCCATACCGCCGTCGGATCTCACCGAGATCGCCGATGCGGCGCATGGCGAGAGCCACGAGCACGTCCCCCGCGGCCGCAGTGCAGACGGTAATAAAGATACAGAGCCAAGTGTAAAAGGCTCTCATACCCGCTCTTTCAGGGCGCTAGCGGGGATCGGGGCGGCAGGATGCTCGGTGCGGGACGGGCCTCCGGCGACCACGCCAACTCCGATTACGATGAAGGCAACCCCAACCCAGCGCTGCGGGCTTACGTGCTCATGCAGCCAGAAAATGGAGAGCAGAACCATGACCACATAGCTGATGGCGGTTGCCGGTAGCACGTAGGTGAGGTCGGCAAACGAGAGCGCAGTCATGTAGCTCGACATAAACGCGAGCAGAAACAAGATTCCTAAGATGACAAAAGGGTTCGCCAGCGCGGAGAAGACCCGGCTGAGATGGTGAATGTCGATAGCGCCGGCGTGCTTCATGCCGCGCGCCAGGAAGGCGTCTCCGACCGAGCCGAAGAACACGACGGAAAGAATGACGAGATATTTACGAAGGGTCAAAATAAGATTCCTTAGTCGATAATCACCAAATCATCATAATAAATCCGTTGTCTTCGCGTGGTCTGCCGGAGACGAAGCCATCCCAAGCCTGGGACGCTTATCACCCCCGATCGTCGCTGAAAATGAATTTCATTTTCAAGATGCCGGATGATATCCTGAGCATGTCGTCCTGATCACGTTCCCTCTGACTCAATTCCATCCGCCATGCTGCAGAAACGCATCGATGATCAACCCACCATCTCCCGCCAGATGGTTCGCGAAGCCCAGGAGATCCTGCACCGCCATCTGAAGGGTGTTGGCCTGAAGCAGACCGCGCAGCGCGACGTGATTCTGCACACCTTCCTCGAAACCCGCGACCATCTTTCCACCGACGAGCTTCACCGCCTGGTGCAGAAAAAAGACGCGCGCATCGGCTACACCACGGTTTACCGCACACTGAAACTGCTCGCCGAGTGCGGGCTTGCCAGTGAAGTTGCGTTCCACGACGGCATTGCCCGCTACGAGCACCAATACAACCGCCGCAGCCATCACCACATGGTTTGCACTGGCTGCGGCAGTTCCGTCGAATTTTTTTCCCAGCAAGTCGGCGACCTCGAGCAGGAAATCGGACGCAAATACCACTACGTCACCACTCGCCACACCTTTCAGATTTACGGAGTTTGCGAAGACTGCCGCAAGAAGAACCACACCCAGCCCAGCTGAATGTTGGCTCCCGTCAGCCGGCAAGTCGCTAGTGCGGATGATTGATCTCGGTTTCCGACAAGTCGATGCCGGTCCGCAAACATTCCTGAGCCGAGCCGCTCCGGGCAAGTTTGATCACGTCCGATTCATTCGAACAAAACGCCGGCGTGCCTGACTTTTTCGCCACTTCCGGATACGCCACCAACTGATACTTCACCATCGGTCCGTTGGCCTTCGCCGCGGCACACCCGCGCAGCTCATAGCGATAACCATTCTTCCGGCCGCTCGCCAGATCGCCGCTGATTCCCCACGTGCCCGATAGATCAGACAGCGAACAGGTGTATCCGGAATCCCGGTGGGCCTGCGCATAGGCGATCTCGGCAGTATTCAGGCTCCGCACCGAAGCCACCACGGAATTCTCGTTGTTCATCACCATCATCTTCTGCATCGCCGCTTTATTCATCGAGGGAGTCGCTACAATCCCCAGGACGATCAGGCCCACGATCTCCAAGACTCCCAGATAACCCAGAACCAGTCCCGTGACCGCCAATCCTCTTCCCGTGAGTCGGCCCGCGCTTCTGCGGATTTCCGAAAGCGACAAGTGACCGAAGATGACGGCGACCAGCGAAAAAGGGGGGATGAGGAACAGTATCCCGCTGATCAGACTGAAAATCGCCTTCCCGCTGGTCTCTGGCGGCAGCCCAAAGGCAACGGAGGGATCGACCGCACGCAAGGCCGCGCCCGCCTGAGAATCTCTGCCGCAGATTCCGCAGAATCGTTCCCCCTCGGCCAGGCTGTTCCCGCACCCCAGGCAGAACGAACTCACGCACGTCTCCTTTGCGAGCCGAGTCACGGCACGGGTTACAGATGCAGCATCGCCCCGGGCGCCAGCCAATCAAACGGATGCAGCGGAAGATTTCTGGCGATCCCAAACAGAACGATCGCAACGCCCAGTGCGCGGATCCAAAACGCCGGCAAGAATGGTTGAGGAAGTCCGCGCCCGCGCCATTCCAAGAGAGCAGACGAAACCAGACCGTAACTCAGAAACGGAAGCAACACCACAGTCAGCGGATTCATGGCCCACGCCGCCCGCAAATTTCCATGCAGCAGCTGATGAATCGCCCGCAATGATCCGCATCCCGGACAATACCAACCCGTCAGATAATGCACCGGACAAGGCGGAAATATCCCCGAGGTCGCCGGATCGAAAAATTCCAGCAGCACCACCCCCGCGAAACCCGCGACCGTGGCAGCCAAAAGCCAATGCCGGCGCAGGTCTCGCATCGGCTCCGCCATCCGGATTCTTCTCTTTGGAGAGTCCATATCTAACTGGCAAAGCTAGTTGCTATGCAGCCCGGCGATAACTCCCACCATCATCAGGATGACGTACAACGCGATGATCCCGAGCCCCAGTCCGAGCGAAATAAAACACCACATCTTCGCGTTGTTGGACGCAACCTGCGCCCCCGCGACGTCGCCCACCTGCAATTTGCCATTCACCTGCGCAGCGTAGACGATGGCGGGAATCCCCGCCGGAAGGCAGCAGAAAACCGTCGCCAGGATCGCGAATACCAGATAGTTCTGCACCGCCACGCCCGGTGCCGGCGGCATCACCACCCCGGTGACCGGCAAAGGAGCGCCTGGTGCGCCCGGCGGCGCCGCTTGCAAATTCCGGCCGCACTGCATGCAGACCACCGCCGTATCTGCGTTGTTCGCCCCGCATTGCGTACAAAACATTCTTTTCCTCCTGAGTAATCAAAAATCATTGCAGTGGGCTGCCGTTCTCCATGCAACCCGGCCCTGATCCGCCGGCCTCCACCTTGATCACCGCGGATTCGTCTGCACAAAACGCCCGCACCCCAGTTTGGTTCGCGACCACCGGATACGCAATCACTTGATATTTGACGTTGGGGCCGCCCCCGGTTTCGGCCGAGCAACCCTTCAACTCGAAGACGTATCCGTTCTTCCGCCCGCTTGCTAGTGCCCGATCGATGGATTGATCCAGGTCAGACAAAGCGCAAGTGTATCCGGCGTTCTGATGGGCCTGAGAGTAAACCACCTCCGCGACATTCAATGTCCGCACCGCCGCGACCGCCGACGACTCATTCGCCGCCATCCGTGCCCGCAGCAAGTTCGGAATCGCAATCGCCGCGATGATCAATACAGGAATCACCGCCAGCCCTGCGTAGCCCAGAACTAAGCCCGTAATGGCGAGACCATTTCCCTTCAGCCGCCCTGCACTCTTGCGAATCTCCGACAGCGAAAGATGGCCGAAGATGACGGCTACAATCGAAGCCGGCGGTATAAAGAAAAACAAGCCGGAAATCAGGCTGACGATAGCCTTTCCGCTAGTCTCTGCAGGTCCAACAGGAACGGGCGACGGACTGGTTCCGGGCTGCGCGGCACCACCTGCGGAGGCTTCCCGCCCACAAACCCGGCAGAACTTGTCGTCCCCACTTACACTGCTCCCGCAACCTGCGCAGAACGAAGCCATCCACCCTCCTCTTGTTTGCGCGAACGCCAAAGCGGCGATTTTCTCCGCGCAGAAATTTGCACGAAACATACTATTCGTTCGCCTCGCCGTCAATGCGCAATTGAACCCCACCCATTTGCCGCGCACCCCGCGTTTTGATATGGTCCCCACAATGGATCCGGCGAATGTCAAGCTGACATCGTGCCCGCACTGCGCAGCTCAAATGCCTGAGACCGCCGCTTTCTGTCCCGGTTGCGGCCTTCCCATGCAGACCGAAACCCGCGCCCAGGGCAAGGTCGGACCGTTTCCCGAAAATATCGCCGGTGCGATCGCCTATCTCACCTTCATCCCGGCCATCGTTTTCCTGCTCGTCGAGCCCTATAGCAAAAACCGCTTTGTGCGCTTCCATTCCGTCCAGTGTCTTTTACTGGGAGCCGCGGCCATTCTGCTCGCCATCGCGCTCAAACTGGCCAGCGTTGTCCTGTTCATCATCCCGGTGCTCGGACCCTTGCTCGTCGTGCTGGTCTCTACTGTTGTTGCACTCGCTGTTGTTGTCATCTGGCTGGTCCTGGTGATCAAAGCTTTCCAGGGAGAGATGTTCAAACTCCCTCTGCTCGGCGATCTTGCCGGGCAGCAAGCTGGGCACACATAATTTTTCTGTCCCGTCGAAATTGTCGATTGCTTTACGTGAGGCTTTTTGATACCTTGCCGCAGCGTCGCTTGGCGGTGGTCTCGCACAAGCTGTAAGGGCCGCTTCCCAGCGAAACGAGGAGGACACTCCCATGGCCTTTTGCAACACGTGCGGCGCGCAGATCGCGGACGGCACGACCATGTGTGCAGCTTGTGCCGGCAGAGCTCCAGCCGCGCCCGCTGCCACTATCGCTACAGCCGGAGGCATGACCGACAACGTGGCGGGAATGCTGGCCTACATCACCATCATTCCGGCGATCATCTTCCTGGTGGTGGACCCCTATAACAAGAGTCGGTTCGTACGGTTCCATTCTTTCCAGAGTATTTTCTTCTTCCTTGCAGTGTTTGCCATCCACATTGTTCTCTCGATATTCACGATTGTGCCCTTCCTGATTCTCATCACGGCACCGCTGCATTTGTTGGTATTCCTGGGAACAATCGCACTGGTCGTGGTCCTCGCACTCAAAGCAAATAGCGGCCAGATGTATAAGCTGCCAGTAATTGGCGACCTCGCCGAAAAGCAAGCCAACGCGATGTAAAGGCAAGCGGGCGTATACATCCGAGAGGTCGCCAACGCCTAATGTGGGACAGCCGCCCTCGGCTGTCCGTCGAGCGTAGCTCGACCGCCTTCGCCGGTCTGAGCTGGCGAACCCAGCCCCGGCTCATTCTCCCCGCGCTTGACTTTCTTCCTGTAAGCTGTCAATCCTATTAACTTTTACCCGCGTTCCAATCCCGCGCCAGGAAGCGTGGTTTTCGGCCGGCGGGAATCTGTGGGGCGATTGGGGAATTCTTTGAAAGTACGGGTCTTCTATCACGACAAATGTTTTGACGGAGCTTCCTCGGCAGCGATATTTTCCCGCTTTTACCGCGAACGCATCCGCGGCGACGCCGAATTCGAATTCACCGGCCTGGTGCACCGCGCCGGAGCGCTGTTCGACGAAAAGCAATTCGACGGCGACGAAAACGCCATCGTCGATTTCAAATATTCCAGTTCACCCAAAATCACATGGTGGTTCGATCATCACGAGAGCGCCTTCCTCTCGCCCGCCGATGCCGAGCACTTCGAGCAGGATCAGAGCAACCGCAAGTTCTACGATCCCGATTTCAAATCCTGCACCAGCTTCATCGCCATGATCGGGCAGCAGCGCTTCGGCTTCGATCCCGCGCCCCTGGCCGATCTGGTGCACTGGACCGACATCATCGACGGCGCGCTCTACCCGGACGCGAAAACCGCGGTTGCCATGGAAGCCCCCGCCATGAAACTCACCATGGTGATCGAATCGGCGCCCGATCACGGTTTCGTGCCCAACCTGATCCCGCTGCTGGCCACGAAATCACTGGCGGAGATTCTCGAAGAACGATTCGTCGCGCCCCTGCTTCCGCCGCTGCTCAAGCGCCACGAACTCTCCATCGGAATTCTCGAGCAGCGCACCGAATGCAAAGACGGCACAATTTTCTTCGACGTCAGTGACCACAATCTCGAGGGCTACAACAAATTTGTCCCCTACTACCTGCATCCCGAGTCGGTGTATAGCGTGGGTCTGAGCAAGAGCAGTTTTCGGGTAAAAGTTTCGGTAGGCTCGAACCCCTGGGCGCCGCAGGAGCCAGAAGTAAACCTGGCCCGCATCTGCGAACGCTACGGCGGCGGCGGTCATGCGCGAGTAGGCGCGATCTCATTCAACCCAAACCAGCACGCGGCCGCGATCAAAGCGTCGCAGGAAATCGTAGCCGAACTGCGTTCCGCAATCCGCCAGAAAAAGAAATAGGCCTGAAGTGGAAAAGGCTCTAATGTGGGACGGGCGCCTCCGCCCGTCCCGCCCAGCGCAGCGAGGCGAGGCCAGTACCACAACTCAAACTAAGTGAGGCTCACC
>DATHQJ010000205.1:0-2219 GCA_035482825.1 Binatus sp. (SeqCode)
TTCTTCGGTGAAGCCGGGAATCTTCTTGTAGCGATTCAAAACCATGCGCAGACGGTCGCGGCCAGTGCCTTCCTCCAGGAAGGTGTGGATGCGTCCGGCGCTCCACAGCGAGACCACATCGGTTTGCGCGACCACCAGCACGGCATTGGAAAGATCGGAGAGCAGGCGGGTGGTGGCGTCGAGACGGCTGGAAGCGTCGACAATCACGAAGCGGTAATGATTCACCAGCAGATCGAACAGCCGCGCCAGTTCGCCCGGCGTGGGCTCGGTGGGATAAGGCTGCTGCGGCCCGGCCAGAAGATGCAGGCCTTCCTTGGTCGGGGTCATGAGGCCATCGAGCAAGGAGACGTCGAGGCGGTGCAGGTTCTGCAACGCATCAAGCACGCCGAACTGGGGCCGCAGGTTGAGATGAAGCGACGTGTGGCCGATGGGAGCAAAGTCGACGAGCACGACATCGCCGTGCGACTGCTGCAGTGCGACGGCGGTATTTACGGCGGCCGTGGTGCAGCCGGCGCCGCCCTTAGCGCTCAGAAAAGTAAAGACCTTGGCCTTGCCCGCGCCTCCGAGGCTGCGCGTGCGCGAGGAACTGAAGCGAGTGAGCGCTTCGAGCAGGGGTTCGGACCCGGCGGAGTTATCCAGATACTCGCCGGCGCCGGCGCGCATGCTGGCGACAATATTGGCGGGATTGGTCATCTCGCCGTTGGCAAAAACGCCGATCTGCTGCGTGGTGGCGCGAATCAGTTCAATGGTGTGGATGGCGCGCTGCGCATCCCGCGTGGGGATGTCGACGATCACCACCTCGGCGCGCGAATCCTGAAGCTGGCGAAGGATGGCGTCAGTGGGTCCGGCGGGGAAACCGACGTGGCTGAATATCGCCTGTCCCAGGCGCGTCGCTTCCAGACGATTTTGCAACGCAGATAAGTGATCCTGGTCCTCGGTCAGGAGGGCGACGGCGATCCCATGCATAGTCCGGTTCTCGCTGATTTCTCTCGGTGTCTGCATGTTAGAAAGAGAACCTACTTTCCGCCAAGTGACCTAGGTAATAGGCAACGCTGCCGACGCGCGCCCTGCGCGCAAGCTTCCACAACGCGACCACGTGATGAACGTCTGGGGGGAAATGCACAAAAAGTAGAACAGTCCGGGGTCGCCTGCCCCTGTTAGATGACATTGTAAGCCAGGACGGAAGAGTTGAAAAGATATTTGCCGGGAAGCTTGAAAAAAATCCCCGAAGCGGGAACGCGACCACGGGGACGATGCCCTTAGTCACTCTGCTTGGTTCGATGTGGCGCCAAAAACGCCCACCCACAGGCTCGGGCTCACAGCATTTCGCGGCTGTGGCGAATGGGAGACCTATCCCAGTACGGGGCGGGTGGAAGAATGCACCAGAGGGCGCTCTTCGTCATGGTGGGGGTGAAGCGCTGCGACTCGCGGGAACGAGGCGGAAGACCCAGTCGATTCGGGAAGATATTCGTAGCCTTCGAGGCGCACGGCCACACCGATCTTTGGCTCCACCGCAGAAGAATCGGAAGCTGGAGGCCGGACCACCCGCAAAATGTGCCCGCGGCAGCGCACCGGCATGCTTTCGCCCAGAGTGATCTCCGACGGCATGCGGAGCGTAAGTTCGATTTCGGAGCCTTCCGTTAGCACCGCATTGGTGAAGAAGAAAACTCCGCGCGAACTCAGGTCCTGGGTGAACCCGACTCCTTCAATCGAGGTCCCGGGCTGGCGCAGAGACACCGGGAGAAGGTACGGAAACCTCTGTCCGACACGGCGTTCAATCCCAACCGGAGGAATGGTCATAGCGCTTGACTTCCTTTGCCGAATCGCCGAAAACGCAGGCGTTACTTTAGCTCACGGCGGGCGATAAGAGAAGTTCCAAATTGGTCCTTTCGGAACTTCCCCCAAGCCCTTCAGAGGCATGGACTTGGCGGCATGGGAAGAACTGGATGTGACCGGTCGAGTGAGCGCGGGCTGTGGAAAAGTCGGGAATCCGACATTTCTGGTGAGGGATAGACCTGCCGGCGCTCGCGTTATAGTAGAGCGAGAGAGGATGCGTCGTCATCTAAAGAAGTGAACGTGGCTGAGTCGAAGATCCCCACCCAAGAGAATGCATCCGCGAGCGCCGAACCGGCTGTCCAGAGCCCTAGAATGCGCTGGCAGGCTGCCGGACGCGCGTTGCGGCATCGCAACTTCCAGTTATTTTTCAGCGGACAACTGAT
>DATHQJ010000206.1:0-6430 GCA_035482825.1 Binatus sp. (SeqCode)
GTTGCGCAGGATGGCGATGCAGGAATTGCTGGCGGCGAAGGCGCCTTCGCCTTCGATGGCCTCGGGGAGTTGGGCGGGGGGAATTTGGCGCCAGGTCTGGCCGTCGCCGGTTAAGAGAAGTTCGAATTTGAGGTGGCCGGAATCGTCGGGGATGGGGTCGCCGAGAACGACGCCGTGTTTGGGGTCCCAGAAGAGCATGGAGTCGAAGAAGCCTTTGGGATTTTTGTTGGTGAACTGGAGTTGCCAGTGCTGGCCGGCATCAGCGGTGTGGTAGATACGCGATTGCTCGCCGGGACCGGCGGACATGAGGAACGCTTCGTCGGCGGAGAAGGCGACGACGGCGCGGAAGTCGACGGTTGCGGCGTCGGGGACTTGCGCGGGAGTCCAGATGAGGCCGGCGTCGGTGGTGCGGAGGTAGGTTCCGTGGGTACCGCTGGCCCAGGCGACTTCGCGGGAGACCGCGCTTACGCCCCGCAGGCTTTCGGTGGTGTGCGAGAGCTGGACTCTCGGTCCAGATTGTCCCAAAGCGGTGGTGGCGACGACGAGCAACAGCAGGAAGCGCATGGGGAAATTGTCGCAGAAAATCTCCTAGTGGTGCAGTTAGTGAGGAAGCGAGCCAACGCGCGATTCGTGTGTCGCGAAGAACGCGACACATCGCGCGGCTCGCCCAGATCCCTCGCCGCGCAAAGAACGCTTGCTCGGGATGACAATCGAAATCGGCTCGGGACGAAGATACAGGTCAGGCTTGCGTGCGACCGGAGACGGAACTAGAATTCGAGCCATCGCGGCATGGTTCGCATAATCTGCGGCGAGGCTACAACCATTATTTGTTTCCCGACTTCATAGTTGGAAGCCAAGGTTGAAAGCCAAAGGCTGAAAGCCAGGCCTTTTTCGTCACTTAGTCCTTCGCGGTCTCCAACCACTCATACCCTGCAGCCAGACAGCGGGCTTCCTTAGTTGTGGCGCTTTGCGGCGGCGAAGAAAACAATTGTTAGTGAGCGGGGTGTTCTAATGCGTCGAGTGTCTTTCAAGCGCGCGGTTGGGGCGGTGGCATTCTTGCTGGTGGCGAACCCGTGGAGCCTGGGGCAAACGCTGAAAGTGCGTCCCCCGGCCGGACAAGAAGAGGAACGCGAGGGCAAAGACGCAGCTCATCCCCCTGAAGCCGCTCCGGTTGAGGTTGCAATGAGCGTCCCCTCTGGCACGCCGATCAAAGTCGCATTGGACTCCGAAGTGCGGATTCGAGCCGTGGGACAGCCGATCCACGGCAAGACCACAGAACCGGTCTACGCCTTCGACAAGCTGCTGATTCCGACGGGCACTACAGTGAACGGAAAAGTGTCGGCCATCGACGGAGTGAGCAAGAAGGTGCGGACTCTGGAAGCGATGGACGCAAATTTCTCGCCGGTGCGGGGAGTCCACGTGCAGTTCGATGAACTGGTACTGGCGGACGGACGGCGGGTAGCGATGCAAACCGTGGCGTCGCCGGCTCCGAATGGAGTTTTACGGTTCGTCCCAGCCAACGAGAAGGCGAACACAAACAAGGTGCAGGAGGCCGCGTCCAAGAAAGTCAGCGCCACAAAGGAACAGCTGCGGCGGCAATGGGCCGCGTTGCAGAAGCAGATTCATGAACCGGGAAAAATGCACAAGCTGAAACGGCTGGCCGTGGCGCAGCTCCCGGTGCATCCGCAATACATCGAATTGGGCACCAGCTTCAACGCAGATCTGCAGGAGCCCCTCGACTTCGGCACCGAGTCGATCAAGCCCGAAGCCCTCATCAACATCGGCGCTCCACCACCTTCGGGCAGCGTGGTGCATGCCCGGCTGGTGACTCCGCTGAGCTCCTCGACGTCAAGAAAAGGAGACGCGGTGGAGGCGTTGATCACCGAGCCGGTGGTTGCTTCCAATCATTTGATTTTGCCAGAGGGCAGCCTGATTCGAGGTTCGGTGATGCAGGCGCAGGGCGCACGACGGCTGGGCCGCAACGGGCAGTTGCGAATCCTGTTTCGTGAAGTTGCCCCGCCGAACGGCATCGCACAGAAAGTCGAAACCAGCCTGGAAGGGGTTGCGGTGGCGAAGGGAGAGCATCTGAAACTCGACTCCGAAGGCGGAGCGCAGGTGACGACACCGCGCACACGCTATCTCACCACGGGAATTCAAGTCATGCTGGCGGCAACGTCAGCGGCTCCCGACGGCGACCATGATCTGCATGGAGGCGGAAATGGCAGCCTCGGCGGAAGTGCGGTCAACGGCGCGTCTGGGTTTCGCTTCGTGGGATTGATCGTGGGGGCGCTGGCGCACTCGCGCGTAGTGGCTACTGGCTTTGGCGCGTATGGGGCCGCGAGTTCCATCTACTACCACTTTCTCGCGCGGGGCCGCGATGTGGTGTATCCGAAGGATATGGCGATGGTAGTTGGGATCGGCAGCCGGGAATCGAAGGCGAACGCCGCTACTGCGCCTGAACACGGAAGCGATCCAGATGCAGCGAAGACCACGCCCCCCGGCCGCTAAAACCAATCGTGCAGGACTTTGAGAGGTTCTACTTCGCGGTGAAATCCGCGAAGGATGCAGTCTTGCCGGTGTAGATGCGCAAGGTGCAGCGTTCGCCAACGTGAGCGAAAGCTACTTCGAGCGCGTCGGAGGCCTGGTCAACTTGTGCGGTCTCCATGGGAGCGCGCGCAATGTCCTGTTTCTCGTCATAGGCGGCGCCGGGGGTGACGTTCTTGTTCACCGCCAGGGTCCAGTGATCTCGCGCGGGGATGGGATAGACCGAGTAAGCACCAATGGGAATCACGGAACTACCCAGAGCGAGTTTGGCCTCAGTAAATAAAGTCATGGGCGCACCGCCGGGAGACCAAGCCTTGCCGTTGGCGGGCTTCTCTTTGCTCGAGACCGCGTTGTAGCGGACGTACACCTGGCGCCCGTCATCGAGGTTGCAGGTGGTGGTGGAAGATGCAGCGCCGCCGGATTGCGCGGCCAGCCAAGGTGTCCACAATAACGATATGAATACAGCTCTCCAGACGAGAGTGGCCGACATGGGTTGGAAAGCCTCCGCGCAGAAGTGTATCGCCGGAGGGCGATAAGGGGAAGGGGGAAACCGTTGGCCACGGATTTGCACGGATCTTCACGGATACTTCAATGACCGTTTTCGCGTTATCCGTGATGATCCGTGTGAATCCGTGGCCAGAGGGGCTTTCCTCCGCTGCCAATGTCCCGTTCGTCGTGGGGCTTTGGTGACGTTTCGCGGGCGTCCGGCGGTTGCTAACGTGGCTTGCAGGTACGGGTGCGTCAGGTACCAGGCAAGAACGATTCAATCGAGGATGATCAATGGCGAAATCGAAATTAAGCATTCTTTATGGCGAAGGGGATAGCGAGGTTTTGACAGCGCAGGCCGCGGCTATGGAAAAGGCCGGGCACGGTGTACATACAGCCGAAGGACGCAAGGCCGTGATGGAAGCGCTGAAAAAGGGGCCGTTCGACCTGGTGGTGCTGGGTGCGACCCTGAGCCGCAACGATCGTCATCACCTGCCGTATATGGTGAAGAAGGCCAACTCCGAGACCAGCGTGCTGGTCATGCATGCGGATGGAAGCCGACATCCCTACGTGGATGCCTGCACCGACACCGGGGCCAGCCTGGAGACGGTGTTGAGCCGCATCGAGTCGATGAAGATTGTGGGTAAGACGCCGGCAGCGGCGGGGGCAGCGGCGGGGCGGTAGAGTTGGTGGTTAACGGTTCTTATTTCGGTTACGCAGGGGCGGAGCTCAACGGCCGCCCCTTTTTTCTTTTGGATAGCCGGGCCGTCATCCGAGGCTTTGAGCACGAAGCTGCAGTCTGATTCTCTGCGGGCTTTGCCTCTTGATTACAACGTTTATCTCGCCATGGGGAGCTTCTATCGTAAGGGGGAGATCCATCTGCAATGCTAAAGTTTTCCGACGCCGCTTGCTTCTGCCCGAAACGAGCGGC
Source organism: Binatus sp. (SeqCode) (assembly GCA_035482825.1). Classification (GTDB taxonomy): domain Bacteria; phylum Acidobacteriota; class Terriglobia; order Terriglobales; family Acidobacteriaceae; genus Sulfotelmatobacter. The sequence goes on from DATHQJ010000206.1 coordinate 3,962, forward strand.
GCGGGCTCGGTGCTGGCGTAGGGGATCGCGATTCCGAATTCCCGGTAGGCCAGCACGATCGTGCGAAAACTCGGCATAGCACTTTCTTTTAGGTACCGCTGGAGGCCGCCCCTATCTACTCCTAGTCGCCGGGCGAACTTTTTTTCGGTCTGCCCCTCCGCGAGCGCCTTTTGATAGAAAGGTCTCAACCGTTTTGCGAACTCAGCTCCGAACTGTTGATCTTCGTCAGTTCGCTTCATAAAAGTGCTTGACTAACACTCACCACGAGCGCAATATGCTTCTTAAAACGCACGCTTTTTAAGAATCACTTACGATACACTGAAGCCGAGAAGTTGTCATCTAAACTTCGTGCTGGGTGTTTTTGGGAGAACAGAATGGCCGGGAGTCAACAAGCGCGCTTAGCTGGAGAGCTCGAATATTACGCGCTGCACAAGGCGGAGTGGCTCACCCACAAAACAGGCCACTACGTAGTCATAAAAGACGAAGAACCTTTGGGTTTCTATCCTAACTTTGAAACCGCATATCGAGCCGGTGTGGCCACTTACGGGCTGCGTACGGACTTTCTGGTCAAACAAATCCTCGAACACGAACCTGCCTTTTTCGTGTATTAGCCGTGCCAGTTTCTCCACGCCGCGATGCCCGCGACCTCCAGCTCTACGGGCCCCGTTTAAAGATCAAAATCGGCCATCCCCTGATAGGCCCGCCGAACAAATTCCGATTCACAACAGCGGATGCGCTTATTGATACTGGCGCGCAGCGCACGATTCTGGCTCCCGAGGCGGTCGAGAAACTTGGACTTTCGAAGATCGATGAGACAACTCTGATTCGAGTAGGCGGAGAGGCCAAGGCGGACGTCTACGCTGCATCATTGCAGTTCCCGTACACGGGCTTCAGCACTATTGAAATGATAGCGGTTCCTTGTTGCGAACTGCCTCACCCCCTTTTCCGGTGTCTGATTGGGCGGGACGTTCTGTCGCGCTGGATCTTGACCTACGATGGGCCCGTCGGCAGTTGGGAGCTGACGGAAGAGACGGGCGCTCCGTGGGTAGCGCCTCCCGAGGGATTCGACCCCGGCCTCTGGGGAGAGTGAAGAATTAAGTAATCGTCCCTAAGGGTTCTAAGCCCATGACTCAGATTCTCATCGGCATGACGATATAGCGATATTTGTAGTCATCGCCCTCGGCGGGACGGAACTGGCCGGCGGACTGCGCGTCCTTCAGTTCCAGGCGGACTTCGCTGGTGCCCGCGGCCTTCAGGAATTCGACTAGATACTGGGCATTGAATCCGATGGTCAGCGGATCACCAGTGTATGGTGCCTCGATGGAATCTTCCGACTCGCCGGCTTCCGTGGATGAGGCGGATATTTTCAGCTCGCCTTTCTCCAGGCGCAAGCGCACCGCGCGCGAACGCTCGTCGGCGAATTGCGCCACACGGAGAATCGCGGAATTTAATTCGTCGGAATTCAGCGGGACGACTTTGCTGTTATCTTTCGGCAGCACGGCTTCGAAGTTGGGAAATTGCCCGGTCAGTTGGCGCGAGGTCAAAAGCCGCGATCCGATGCGGAAGAACAGCGTCGACTCATCCTTGGCAAACTCGATGGTCTCGGCCTCAGTGGAATCGAGCAGGGACTTCAGTTCGTCCATCGCCTTTTTCGGAACCAGCGTTTTCAGTTCGCCAGAGACGCCGTCGAACTTTTCGCCAGGGCGTTCACAGTGGGCCAGGCGATGTCCGTCGGTCGCAACCATGGTGATGGATTCCGGCTTGATCAGCATCAATGCGCCGTTCAGCGTATAGCGCGATTCTTCATTCGAAATCGCAAAGCCAGTTCGCGCGATCAGCCCGCGTAAAACCTGCGCGGGAATCGTAATCGCTCCTGCGGTGGGAAACGCGGGCAGGCTGGGAAAATTTGACTTGGCCATGCCCACCATTTTCGTGTTGGACCGGCCACAGCGAATGCTGACCCAGTGATTCTCCAGCAACTTGATGGTGATGTCGGCGTCGGGCAACAGCTTCACGTAGTCGTGAAGTTTGCGCGCCGGAATCGTGCAGGAGCCTTCTTTTTTAACTTTCGCGGCACACGAGGTGCGCAGGCTCAGGTCGAGATCGGTAGCGGTGAGCGACAACCGATCGCCGGCCGCCTCAAACAAGTAATTCGACAGAATCGGAATCGTGGTCTTGCGCTCGACCACGCCCTGTGTGGCAGTCAATTCCCGCAGCAACTCGAACTTGCTGACTGTGATCTCCATGGTGCCCGCGGCAACGGCGGCTTCGACCGGCATAAATCCGTCTCCCCTGATTAAGGAAGCGAGCCATACGTGCGATTTAGGCGTCGCACAAAACGCGACGCTTCGCACGGCTCGCCCAGATCCTTCGTCGGGCAAGTGCGCCCTCCTCAGGATGACAACACAAGCTGGGCTACTTCTAGTACTACCCTTATATCAAATGCAAAACCTATAAAACCAGCAGTAA
>DATHQJ010000207.1:0-5651 GCA_035482825.1 Binatus sp. (SeqCode)
CCTATCCTGAATAACGCGAGCGCGGCGGCAGGCGGTTGCGGAAGCTGCGGTGGCCACTGATGGCAAAGGATTGGGAGGCGGAATGAATCCTGAACGCGACCAAAGCGACGGAAAGAAAACTTATGAGCCACCGCGGCTGACAACCATCAGTCTGCGCCCGGAAGAGGCAGTCCTGACCGCCTGCAAGACTGGATCGGGTGGCGGGGGCATGATGGGCCAATGCCATGCGCACAACTGCAGGACACTGGGATCCTAGCCGTGACATCGTAAAGCAAGAAACAAAACATGAACAGTGTAGTTACCAGCGATTTATCCGTGCCTTTTCTGGAAGAAACCGCGCTGCACTTCAATCAGGTCCGAGTGGGCGGAGTGTCAGTGGAGTTCGCTTCCGTGGATCGCATCGCACTCCCTCATCCCCTGGACCAATTCCGGATCGAAGCCTGTGCTCCCGACATTGCGATTCAGGTCGACTGGCTTCCAGAATTGTCGATGCCTCCGGCGCGTCAGTTGTTTCATTCGGGATACACCTGGCGACTGTATGATGCTGGGCCGGAATTCCGATTCGACTTTCATGCCCCGGCCTGCGGGACTTTGCCTTACCGGCGGTTGCTGATCGACCGCCAATTTTCGCAGGCCAGACTGCAGATGAGCGAAAAAGCTTTTGAAGGCATCGAGGGGACTTCGTCGCCGCTGGAGTATCCGCTGGACGAGTTGCTGATTATTCATCGTCTCACCCAGGAGAAGGCGATTGAGTTGCATAGTTGCGGGATCGTCCGAGCGGACGGGACGGGGAATTTATTTGTGGGGCATTCGGGGGCGGGGAAGAGCACGACGACGCGGCTGTGGACGGCGCGCGAGGATGTCGAGGTTTTGAGCGATGACCGAATTATTGTTCGCAGAGACAGGGACGAGATGCGGCGAGAGAGAACGAATTCCAGGATGCGGATGTACGGGACACCCTGGCACGGGGAGGGGATGTATACATCGCCGGGGAGCGCGCCGCTCGCGCGGGTATTCATTCTTGAGCATGGGCAGGGGAATGTGGTGACGCGGCTTTCTCCCAGCCAGGCCGTGGCGGAATTGTTTGCGCGGAGTTTTGTGCCGTTTCACCGGCATGAATATGTGGATTCCGCGCTGGAGTTCCTACAGGAGCTAGTGGGCGAGGTTCCGTGTTACCACTATGCGTTTGAGCCGACTGAAGCGGCGGTGGAGAGGATTCAGGAATTCCGTGATTGAAGGAACTCTCAGTGAGGCGTTCGTGGGCGAGAGGCGCGCAGTCGTAGGAACTCCTTTTGAAGCCGCAAGTGATGTCCACGCCAACGGGGTCCTTCGACTGCGGGATTGCTCTGCTTCGCGGACCAATCCCTCCGCTCAGGATGACAGGACTGGTGGGATCGCGAGGGTTGTTCAGAAGTTTTGTGAAGACCGACCGCAGTCCCGGCTGTTCGAGACGATCAGCCTCGACCTTTTGCGCGAGGGAAATGGCATTCGTTTTCAGGCACGGGGCGCCAGCATGTCTCCGGCGATTCGCGATGGCGAGATTGTGCATGTAAAGTCCGCGCCACTGGCAGAGTTGCGCGCGGGAGATATTGTTCTGGTGAAGGGCGAGATGGGATTCCGGCTGCACCGACTGGTGGTCGCTGACATCGAGCAGGATGTGTTCATTACCCGCGGCGATTGTGGGCAACAGGATGATCCCGCAGTCAGCGGCGAACAGATTGTGGGCATTGCGGCTGCCAAAGAGGTGCAGATCGCGGGGAAAAATTTCAGAGTGAAATTCCGCGGGACCACCGGCAGACTGCTGCGCAGCGTGGCGCGCGGGCAGCGCGTGCTGGCGCGGATATTGGCGACGACATTAAAGTTCGCAATCTGAGGCTGGGTGCCCTCAAATCCTTCCGCACCTTCCTACGACGCCGCCGGTACTGCCGCGGGCAAGCTGGCAGTTTGCCGCAGTGGTTCCGCCAACGCCCGCATCACCTTACCGAATCCGGCGAAGTCGAGAGACTGTGGACCATCCGACAGAGCGCGCTCCGGGCAGGGATGCACTTCGATGATCAGGCCATCGGCTCCCACGGCCACGGCTGCACGCGATACGGCTGCAATCAGGCTCTGCTTACCGGTTCCGTGCGATGGGTCGGCGATCACGGGAAGATGCGACAGATCGCGCGCCAGGGCGACCGCTGCCAGGTCGATGGTGTTGCGCATTTCAGTTTCGAAAGTCTTAATCCCGCGCTCACACAACACAACTTGCTGGTTGCCTCCAGAGAGCAGGTACTCAGCCGCGAGCAGCCACTCCTTCACCGTCGCCGATGGACCGCGCTTCAGCAGGATGGGTTTGTTGACGGTGGCGAGCCGGCGCAGCAGTGCGAAGTTCTGCATGTTGCGCGCCCCGACTTGCAGCATGTCGACGTGCTCGCAGATCACGTCCACATCCTCGGTGCTCATCACTTCCGTGACCACGGGCAGTCCGGTTTCTTCGCGGGCTTCGCGCAGAATCTTCAACGCCTCCAGACCGAGCCCCTGAAAATCATAGGGAGAAGTACGCGGTTTGTAGGCGCCGCCGCGCAGCATCGCCGCTCCGGCGCGTTTTACGGCGTGTGCCGTGTCCAGCAACTGCGTGCGCGACTCGACCGAGCACGGGCCCGCAATGACCACGACTTCGGGGCCGCCGATGGCAACGCCGTTGATCTTCACGATCGTGCGCTCCGGCTTCACTTGCCGGCTGACCAGCTTGAAGGGCTGGGCGATGGCGACCACGTTGTCCACTCCGGGGGCGACTTGAAGCGCTTCAATTTCGTGACGTCGCCCGCTGCCGACGGCGGCGACGATGGTGCGTTCGGTGCCGCGCGTGACGTGGGGCTGGTAGCCGGCCTCGCGGATGCGTTCGATGACGTGGTTGATTTCCTGCTCGGTGGCTTTCTCGGACATGTTGACGATCATGGGCTGGTCTCCTTGGTTAAATCGGTTAAGCACTTCGTATTCGTCCGTTCTAATTATGTCGACGCAAAACAAAAGCCGCGATCCAGGATCGCGGCTTGCGGTGGAAGCTTGTATAGTTTCGGTGGCCTTTAGTGGCTCATCCTCACCCCAAGCTGCTCCGCAGCCGCTGCTTCCGGAAACCGGAAGTAAGCGGTAAATGCGGCGCCTGGAGTAAATCGTGTCATAGAAGTCTCAATTTCAGTACAAAAACAGATTGCCCCGAAACCGTGGAACCCGCCTACTGGAGTGAACTGGCCACGCTTGAGAATGCAGTGTTGGCATTCGATCCGATCAAGCGAACCGTTCCCACCACGAGAACCAGAATAACCGCCAGCATCACCGCATATTCCGCGATGTCTTGTCCGCTATCTTCCGACCAAAGCCGGTGCACCATTTTGGACATTTGCTCTCCTCCAGGCCGCAGTCAGTTCCTCGAGAGGGAAGGACTGAACTTACTTGGATACACATGATGCACGCTGGCGCGGGTTTTTGTCAATGCGCGTTTGGAGATTTTTCAGCAAAAAATCAGCGCTGCGAAATCGGCGCTGCAGGCTCGGTTTGAGCCGTATTGGCGGGCGCAGGCGAGGTCGTCTGGGGCAGTAATTCCTGCGCGGACTGCTGCGCAAACTGCAGAACGCGGTTGGGAAGCATGCCGAGATACAGCGTGGCTACGATGCTGATCGCGAGCGCCAGGCCCAATCCAAACGGCACGGGAGTGACCGGCACCGGCTTGCGCGATTCGCGCATATACATGACGACAATGATGCGCAGATAGTAGTACGACCCGATCGCGCTGTTGACCACGCCGATAACCGTGAGCCAGATCAGATTCGCTTTTACGGCCGCGCTGAAGACGTAGAACTTGGCAAAGAAGCCGCCCGTCATGGGAATGCCGATCAACGAAAGCAGGAAAATAGTCAGCGTGGCCGCCAGCAGCGGTGAGGTGCGTCCCAGACCTTCGTAGTCTTCCAGCGTCACATAACGCTCGCCTGCGTTGGCGAAGTGACTGACCACGGCGAATGCGCCCAGGTTCATGGCGGCGTAGGAGGCGACGTAGAACATGACCGCGGAAATGCCGCCGGGCGAGTTCTTCGAGGTGGTCATGGCGAAGGCCACGAGAATGTACCCGGCATGGGCAATCGAGGAGTAGGCGAGCAGACGCTTGATGTTGGTCTGCACCAGCGCTGCCACGTTGCCCAACGTCATGGAGCAAGCCGCCGCGAGCCAGAGCAGCCAAAAGCGCCCCGGCGCGTTGATGGTGAATACAACTCGCAGCAGCACCGCGAACGCCGCGGCCTTCGGCGCGGTCGACATGAAGCCGACGATCGGCGCGGGTGCGCCTTCGTAAACGTCGGGCGTCCAGATGTGGAACGGCGCCGCGGCAACTTTGAATCCGAGTCCGACGAACATCAGCGCCATAGCCACGTACACCAGCAACTGGACCGGGCCGGCCTGCAGTTTCTGGCTGATGATAGCGATGTTGGTCGATCCGGTGGCGCCGAAGATCATGGCCACGCCATACAGAAAAAACGCGGTAGCGAACGAGCCCAGAAGGAAATACTTCAGCGACGATTCGCTGCTGGCGGCCTCGTTACGGCGGAAGCCCGTCAGGATATAGGTGGAGATCGACGAGATTTCGAGCGCAATAAAAATCAACACCAGCTCCACGGCCGAGGACATGAGCGCCATCCCGACTGTGCCGAAGAGAATGAGAGCGTAGTATTCGCCGGCGCGAATCCGTTGCACCGCCATGTACTCGAACGAACTGAGGATGACGACCGCCGCGATGGCGATGACCAGAAAATGAAAGAACACGCTGAAGCTGTCCACCTTCACCATGTTCGAGAAGGCCAGGCCGGGAGACTGTGCCATGTACCAGGTGGCGAGAAGTCCGGCGACGGCGCCGCCGAGAGCGATGACGCCGAGCAGTTTCTGACTCGTCTCTTCGTCGACCAGCGGATCGAGCACCATGACCACGATGCCGAAAATGGAAAGAATCAGTTCGGGCAGAATGCGGACGTAGTCGCTCGCTTGAGGAATCGTTTGTGGAACAGCCTGCAACAAGAGGGGGAGATGCATCATTGCCCCACCACCTTGCTGACCACCTGCGTGACCGGCAAGAGCGCTGCCTGCACCGCAGGATCAATCGCGCCCAGCCACAGAATCGGGGCCACGCCCATCACCAGTGCAGCGGCGGCGCAAGGCCATACGGCCGCCTTCTCAAATCCGATCATGTCGCCCATGGAATTGTTGATGGGATGAGTAACTTTTCCGTAAAACACTCGCTGGTACATCCACAAAAGATATCCCGCGCTCCAGATAATGCCTGTGGCACCCAGAATTCCGTAGATGGGCTTTGCCTGGAAGGCTCCCGTCAGCACCAGAAATTCACCGATGAATCCGTTGAGCAAGGGGAGTCCAACGGAGGCCAGCACAATAAACAAATACGACGCCGCATAAACCGGCATGGGAGTGGCCAGGCTGCCGAACTCCGAGATCTCGTAGGTGTGGCGGCGTTCGTGAAGAATTCCCGCGAGCATGAAGAGTCCACCGGTGGAAATTCCGTGGGCCAGCATCACGAACATTGCCCCGTTCAATCCCGCCTGCGTGAAGCTGAAGATGCCCAGCACCACAAATCCCAGATGGCTGACCGAAGAGTACGCGATCAGCTT
>DATHQJ010000208.1:0-8430 GCA_035482825.1 Binatus sp. (SeqCode)
CCTTTCGAGTTCGTAGCGATCGCAGATTCTGTTGGCACTCTCCCACAGTGCGTCAAACTCGGTCCAGCGGGGCACCAGGATACGCAGCGCGAAGGCGCGGATGACTTGTTCGAGCCTGCGGTCGTATTCGGCGAGTGGAGACATGTTTTTGCGCGATGCGCCCTGGGCTTGCAACCGGGCTGCCGCATTGCACGGGAGAAGGTTCGCTCCCGTGTGCTCTGCGTATGGCGTATCCCGCCGCCTCGTAAAACCAGAGCAAACAACACTTCGAAGTTGCTTTCTCTTGTTCTGGATATTGGACGTTTGCCGCGTCGTTCGAGATGCGGTGGCATGTCACCAGATTGTCAAATGATCGTCCCGAAGTTGTCCCCAGAACTTCGCACAGGAAGTGCCTGGGCACGGCGAATCATTTAGAATTCTGATGCGATGAATAAAGTTGTGGCCAATGCGGATGAGGCGATTCGCGACGTGTTTGACGGCGCGACCATCATGATTGGCGGGTTCGGGTTGTGCGGGATGCCGGAGAATTTGATTCGAGCGCTGGCCCGCAAGGGGACGAAGAATCTTCGGACCATCAGCAACAACGTCGGCATCGATGGCGTGGGGAATGGGTTGCTGCTGGCGGCGGGGCAGATTGTGCATCACATCGGGACTTATGTGGGCGAGAACCGGTTACTGGAAGAGATGGTGTTGAAGGGGACGATCAAGCTCGATCTGGTGCCGCAGGGGACGTTTTCGGAGCGGATTCGCGCGGGGGGTGCGGGGATTCCGGCGTTCTATACGCCGACTGGCGTCGGAACAATTGTCGCGGAGGGCAAAGAGACGCGCGAGTTTGAGGGGCGCACTTACGTGATGGAGCGTGGACTGAAGGCGGACTTTGCGTTTGTGAAGGCTTGGAAGGGCGATTGCGAGGGGAATCTGGTGTATCGAAAGACGGCGCGGAATTTTAATCCCATGATGGCGACGGCGGCTCGCGTCACGATTGCCGAGGTTGAGCATTTGGTCGAGGTGGGGGAGTTGGACGGGGACGCGATTCATACGCCCTCGATTTATGTGAAGAGAATTTTTCAGGGGGAGTTGTACGAGCGGCGGATTGAGCGGAGGACGGTGAGGAAGGGCAGTACCTAGTACCGAGTACCCCGTACCGAGTGAGGCGCAGCATCGTGGGGGTAGAGATCCTTCGACTGCGGTTTTGCTCCGGCAAGCCGGACCAAAATCCTCGCTCAGGATGACAGGGTGGTGGGAGTATTGGTCAACGACTAACGACTAGCGACGAACGACCGATATGAATAAGCCTGGCAAAGATGTCGACAAGCGCGAGCGGATCGTGAGGCGGATTGCGCGCGAGTTGCGCGATGGGTTTTATGTGAACCTGGGGATTGGGATGCCCACGCTGATTGCGAATCATGTGCCGGCAGGGATTGAAGTCACTTTGCAGTCGGAGAATGGGATGCTGGGGATTGGGCCTTATCCGGTGGAAGGGACGGAGGATCCCGATCTGATCAACGCTGGAAAAGAAACCGTGAGCGAGATGCCGGGGACTTCTTATTTTTCGAGTGCGGATTCGTTTGCCATGATTCGCGGCGGGCATATTGATTTGAGCGTGCTGGGCGCGATGGAAGTGGATGAGACGGGGTCGCTGGCGAACTGGATGATCCCGGGGAAGATGGTGAAGGGGATGGGCGGGGCGATGGACCTGGTGGCGAGTGCGCGGCGGGTGGTGGTAGCGATGGAACATACGACGCGCGAAGGGGCTCCGAAGATTTTGAAGAAGTGTACGCTGCCGCTAACTGGCGTGAATGTGGTCGATACGATTGCGACGGAGATGGCTTATATTCGCGTGACTCGTGACGGGTTGGTGCTCGAGGAAATAGCGCCGGGGCTGACGGTGGAGGATGTACAGCGCGCGACTGAGGCGCGGTTGATTCTGAGCCCCGCGATGAAGGTCATGGAGGGTTAGCCGGCGATTCCGATCCTGGCATTATCCTGGCATGGAGGAGTAAATTCGTGGGCGCAAAAACCTGGATGCTCGTCTATGCGGAACGTAGAGTCGGCGAAGTTTTAAGCAGCGGCGCCGCACTAGATCGCCAGGCCACTCTGCAACTTGCGACAAAATTGTTTCCCAAAGAGAAGCTCGATCCGATGGGCGATGGAAATCTCTGCTATACCTGCCCGCCCGACAACGAAATCCATCTCGGCTGCTTCCCGGGCGTTTCGATCGTGGCCGCGAAGGAATTTGCAATCGACTATCCCTCAAAGCTGCCGGAGCGATTTATTTCTTATGGAAGCGGCGCGACGATCTATTTGCACGCAATGCACAGCGTGGTCGATTGGTTTGCCTTCGCGTGTTGGGACCACGGCAAACTGGTGCGATCGCTTAGCGTGTCTCCCGAAAGTGGCGTGTTGGAAGACGTGGGGCAACGGCTGCCTTTTGAGGAACCGTACTGGTCCGGCCGGCATCCCGTTGGCGACGATGAAGAGGAAGAAGAAGAGTATCCCCTTCCGTTCCATCCTCTTGAGCTCGGAGAAGCCGCGCTGAACGAATTCTTTGGTTACCAACTGGAAGGCTCACTCGATGCCGTAGTGCGTCGACCTGAATCCATTCCGCTGGTGAAATACGCGCGATCCCGATCGTGGTGGAAGGTGTGGTGAGGGTCGGCACGGTTCGGAATCCGGGCAGTTCATCGGTTCGCCGATAGACGTCGCGAGTAAGAGTGCCAGCGGCCACCGATCAGGCGGCTGCGATCCGACGGATCAGATCGTTCTGCTCCGGAATGCTTTCGGCGCCGATGGTGAAGGCGTCGAGCACGCCCACCGAGAGCGCGAACTTGATGGCTTCGTCCTGACGGGTGCGGAGCGCGCCTTGACCTAGAATCTTCATTCCTACTACTGCCTTTCCGGCGGCTTTCATTTCTTTCAGGACACCAACTACAGTTGCCGGATCGGCGTCCATGATGGCGCCGATGGGGTTGATGCGGGCCAGATCGATCTCGACCCATGGAGACTTCGAGGCGGCGCGCAGGGCCTCGATGGTGTGGCAGGAGCAGCCGTGAGCGCGGATGGTTCCCTTTTCTTTGGCTTCGGAGAGCACGTCCATGGCGCCGCGGTAGCGGTCGGTCCAGTCGGCTTCGGTGACGCAGTGCATCAGGCAGACGTCGAGATAGTCGGTGCCGAGTTCGCGGCGGAAACGGTCGAGATCGGCCCGCATGGTGGCGGCGTCGCGTGCCCAGGATTTTGTGAGTACCGTGACTTGGTCGCGCTGCACGTGCTTGAGCGCCTCGGCGACGTGAGGATGGCTTCCGTAGGAGTCGGCGGCATCGAAGAAGCGCAGGCCGTGGTCGTATCCGTTAAGCAGAAGATCGGAGAGACCTTTGACGCCGAGCGCGGTTTGATGCGAATGATGCTCGGAGCCGACGGTGCCGGTGCCCATGGCAAGGCGACTGGTCTTGATGCCGGTGCTGCCGAGGGTGACGGTGTCGGAGGCGGAAAATTTTGCGGAGAGCGTTTGTTCGGCGATGGCATTGAGGATGGATTTCGATGAGAGCCAGGCCGCTCCGGCGGCGGTGGTGGAGCGAATGAGGAATTCGCGACGATGCATGTGGTCCTCCTCAAACGGGGAGCGCTTTAGGTGAGGTTACACCAACCTGACGAGGACGGAAAGTCGCCAGGTAGGGGATTGCGAGAATCGTCACTGCACTTCCGCCCTTAGATCCTAAATGGGGCTGCCAGGAGGCGGAAGGGCAGGGTGATGGCCAGGAAGATGATCTCCAGGGCGCCGTGAACGGCTACGCCGACGATGCGGAACGGGAGCAATATCAGCCAGATAAAGGGGTACGCAATCAGGGCGAGCAAGGCCAGAGGCCAGCAGAGGACGAAAAGAATGCACCAGAGCAGGAAAGTGAACAAGGTGAGGCCTCCTTTTTTCTATCTGGATGATTCTACGTCGAAGGCGGGGAAAAAGTTCCAGTTCCAGTCCCTAGAGTGTGGGGTGCTGGCCAGCGCGGCGCAAGATTTCGCCGACGAATGCGCTCTTGGCCTGGTTGTATGCCTCACGGTCGGCGCGAAATTTGTCCGCGAGCCGGCGCTTCAGAGTGGCGTAGGTGTCCGCATCCTCGGGATGGCTTCGGAGGTAGTCCCGGAACGCGATATGCCGTCGGTACTCTTCACTGCCGGGTGGGCAAACATAAAGGTGATGGAGAAAATCGCCCGGCGGGGCGAGAAAGGACTCGCGGCCCGCGATCCCCAAATCTCCGCGATGCTCGTATCCCAAGGATGCCAATCTATGGATGACGAGTGAAAGATCGCTGGCAGATATCAAGAGTATGTCGATGTCGATGACAGGCTTCGCAGCCAATCCGGGAACCGCGGTGCTACCGACATGCTCGATCGCAGCGGCCAGGCCGCCAAGTACGGCAGCAATTGGTGAGCGGAGCGTTTGGAAGCGTTGGGGCCAAAGCGGATCGTAGTTCTGAATGACGATCGGCGAGTTCATTCGAATTGCTTGCGGAAGTTGGCGAGCTGGAGTTGGACTTCGGAGAGTTGCTGGCGCAGGCTTGCGACTTCTTCTTCTAGCGTTGCCAGACGATCGGCGGTTGAGTTTGCTCCGGCAGTCGCGGGCGAGGACGCCCGCGTCACACTGACATTTTCGCCGGCATCAGACGTTGGGGGTTCGCCGGAGAACAGGTGCATGTAGCGGGATTCTTTGGTGCCGGGCTGGCGGGGGAGGATTGCCGCCAGCGCAGGTTCGCGATGGGCCAGGCGATCGAGCGTCGAGATTACGTCATCGAGCGCTTCGAAGTGGTACATGCGGTCGGTGCGGCTGCGGAGTTCGCCGGGAGTTTGCGGTCCGCGGAGGAGGAGTACGCAGACGATGGCGATTTCGCGGCGGTCGAAGTTGAAGACTTCCTGCAGGCGGTGTTCGAATTTCGTGACGCGGCTGTCGGCGCCGCTGGCGGGTCCGGCCATGCGCTTTTCTTGCAAGGTGGCGAGGGCGTCGCGGACTGCGGATTCGTCGAGGGTCATCACCGGGTCGCGATTGTTTTTCTGGTTGCAGGCGTTGACCAGGGCGTTGAGGGAGAGTGGGTAGTAGTCGGGGGTGGTGATGTCTTTTTCGATCAGGGCGCCGAGGACGCGGGTTTCGATTTCGGTGAGGAGCACGGGGTTGTCCAGAGCTGTGATTCTAATTCATGGGAGTACGGTGGACGGAAGGTGGAAGAGCGTTAAACACAGAGGACACTGGGGAACACAGAGGAAGCGTAGTCAAAATCCCCACCCTGTCGCAAAGTGCGCGAGAAGGGTGGGGCACCTCAAGTTTCGTTAGAACAGGGCTGTCGCTCGGCGCTTCCAGGGCTTGCCTTTTTCTTGCGCCATCTTTTCCATGTCGGCTACGTAGGCTCCGGCTTGGGTCAGGACGTGGTGCAGGTCGTTGCCGATGCTGATGAAGGTGAACCCCTTCTCGAGGAATTCTCCGACTCGGCTGGTGCCGAACAGGAACAGGCCGAGGATTACGTTGTTCTTTCGCGCGTGCTCGACCAGTTTTTTCGTGGCGGCGTCGAGTTCGGGCGAGGTGTACATGTGAGGGAATTCGTACTTGTTGTAGAGGCCCATCGACATGCAGAGATCGTTTTGTCCTAAGAAAAGAATGTCGACGCCCGGAACGGCGGCGATTTCGGCGATGTTCTCGATGCACGAGGCCGTCTCGACTTGCAGGGCTACGATGCCGTCGTTGTTGAAATTGCCGGCGTAGCCAAGGAGTCCGGCTTTGTTCATGCTGCGCTGGGGAAAGTAAACGGAGCGCGTGCCGACCGTGGGATATTTCATGCAGCTCACGGCTATCCGCGCTTCTTCGGCGGTGTTGATGTAGGGGACGAGGACGCCGTCTGCGCCCATGTCGAGCGACTGCTGGATGCCGGGGCGGTCGTCATATCCGCCAACGCGGACGAGGGATTTTGCGCCGCCGTTGGCGATGCCACTCAGCATGGCGGAAAGTTTCTCGTAGCCCATGGGGCCGTGTTGGCTGTCGACCAGGAGCCAGTCGTATCCGCTGTGCGCGAGTTGCTCAGCGACGGTGGGGCTGTGGGCGTTGAGGAACAGGCCCATCTTGGGCTGTCCGGCGCGGAGTTGCTTTTTGAATTCGGAGCCGGTGAGTGCGGGGTCGGGCATGAAAGAGTCCTCCTGGAAGTCGAATTGATGAGTGTATCGTATGGGGCTTGGGAGACGGCGAATCGCCGATGAATTTTTAGGAGAGGCTGTGACCCGGGGACAGGCGGAAGAAGCAGATTCCTCGTTGCCGTCGCGTTCGCTCCGGCGGCTTCGGAATGACAAAATCTTGTAATAGCGCCTATAGTTCTCCTTGAGGAAACCAGCATGCGGATGCTTTTGAATTGGGTGTTGAGTGCGGTGGCGGTGTGGATTGTGGCTCAGGTGGTACCGGGCATTCATGTCAACGGGGCGGTGGCGGCGCTGATTGCGGCGCTGGCGATTGGGTTCATCAATGCGACGCTCGGGCTGGTGCTGAAAGTGATTACGTTTCCTTTGACGGTGTTGACGCTGGGGGTGTTCTGGTTTGTGATCAATGCGGTCATGTTGGAACTGGCGTCGGCGGTGGTGCCGGGATTTCAGGTTCGCGGGTTTGTGGCGGCGTTCATCGGGGCGATTGTGCTGAGCCTGGTCAACCTGGTGCTGAAGGCGATTGTGATGCCATCGAAGGATCAGCGGTAGCGGTTCGTTCTATTTGTTAGACGCGCCTGACGGGGGCGTCGTTTGATTGACCAGAACTCTCGCGTTGTTCACGAGTCTGGTGAGCGCCCCGTCCCAGGCTTTGCGTCGGCTGGCGTCGCGTCCGGATCCTGCGCCCACCTGCTCGACGAAGGTCCACAGAACTACGTTTGTCTTGGGGTCGAGGATTCTCAACCGGAACTGAGGATCGCTGTACTCGACCTCCCGGTTCAGAGATATCTCGAAGACTATGTCGGAGTCGGATGGGCTCGATACCAGTTCGTATCTTCTCCAGCTGTTCACAGCCGCGTAGAACTGATCGTAAAGCCCATTGGGTGCGCCCGTGTGGCTCGCAATGTAGCCAGCAAGGTAGTACGAATCGATTCCGGCGTTGGCAATAAACAATCTCTTGCCGGCGAGGATTTGAGATGGGATCGGAGTCGGTGGCACAATTTCCGCGGCCTGCTGCGCGCGTGAAATGCCTCGCTCCAGAGTAAGCACAAGCAGGCAACAGAGAATCACTTGGCCAGTTCTCGACATGGGAATTCCTTTCGAGGGAGTATCGATTTTCGCTGGCCGCCACGCGTGTGGCTCATCGACACGAAATCGCGGGCCAACTCCAATACAAAGCTCTCCTACACGTACTCCCCGTGTGATGCGATTCACAAGTAAAGTTTAGTAAGGTTCGGCAAAGAATTGTTTCTTCCAGAAAGTTAGCTTCTTGGGTCAGAACTGTGCCGTTTCCTGGGTTTGACAGCCTGCCAGTCTTCTTCGGTCAGAATCCTTCCCAGGTTGCTGAACTCTCCGGCGCCTTGCAGGAATTCGCCGCCGTCCATGCGGATGACTTCGCCGTTGATGTAGGCGGAGCCGTCGCTCACCAGAAACGCGGCGAGGTTCGCGAGCTCTTCGATCGTTCCGAAACGGTGGAGCGGGTTGCGGTCGAGAGCGAGGGTTTCGAGTTCGGGGCGCGGCAGCACGCGAGAGAATGCGCCTTGGGTGGGGATGGGGCCGGGCGCAATGGCATTCATTCGAATGCCGCGGTTGCCCCACTCAACAGCGAGACTGCGGGTGAGGGCTTCGACTCCGGCTTTCGAAACGGCGGAGGGGACGACGTAGGCCGAGCCCACTGGCGCGTACGTCGCGGAAATGCTGAGGACGGTGCCCGGATGTTTGTCGGCGAGCCAGCGGCGTCCGCAGGCCATGGTGCAATTCAGCGTGCCTATGAGCACGATGCCGATGACGGAGTTCCACGCGCCGGGAGAAAGTTCTTCGGTGCGGGCGATGAAATTTCCGGCGGCGTTGTTGACCAGGATGTCGAGCGGGGCTTCCTGCCAGATGGAATCGATCATGGCTTCGACGGCGTCGAGATTGCGGACGTCGCAGGGGATGGCATGGATCGTCCCTTTCGTCACTTCGGAGAGTTCGGCGGCGGTTTGCTCGAGGACTTCTTCGCGGCGTCCGCAGATGTGGACCGTGGCGCCGAGTTCGAGGAAGCGCTGGGCCATGCCTTTGCCGAGGCCGGTGCCGCCGCCGGTGATGAGGATGCGTTTGGCTTTCAGAAGGTCGGTGCGAAACATTTGTGCTTGCCCCCGCGTTCTCAGAAGATGCCGGCAAACAGCAGGTTCCTCACCGGGCGTTTGCCCGGTTCGGAATGACAAGAGTATATAAGTCACGCAGCGCGGCCATCGCGTTCACTTACTACACGCGACTCGG